>NZ_JABMCR010000579.1 GCF_013179555.1 Bacillus haikouensis | reverse complement strand
TTGGCAGTACGGAACAAGCTTTCGGTGAAGAAATCATTGAGGATGGGAACATGCAGAAGAGAATAGCGGTCCTTGAAGTGGATGGGGTCATCCAGGATACAGGAGATGCAGCATCCATGTTTCAAAGTCCCGGCTATAACCATGAACTATTCATGGATAAACTGGATGAAGTCCAGAAAGATGACTCGGTAAGAGGGATTGTCCTTAAAGTGAACTCACCTGGCGGAGGAGTAGTGGAGAGTGCCCAGATCCACTCCAAGCTGGTTGAAATCATAGAGAAATCGAAAAAGCCCGTTTATGTTTCAATGGGAAGCATGGCGGCTTCGGGAGGATATTACATATCAGCACCGGCAACAAAGATTTTTGCAAGTCAGGAGACGTTAACCGGTTCCCTGGGTGTAATCATGCAGAGCATCAATTACTCTGAGCTTGCTGAAAAGTACGGTGTCGATTTCGTCACGATCAAGAGCGGACCTTATAAGGATATCATGAGTCCAACGAGGGAAATGACAGAGGAAGAAAGAAAAATCCTGCAGACGATGATCGATAATTCATATGAAGGATTCGTGGATGTAATCGCAAGCGGCCGTGACATGTCTGAAGCGCAAGTGAAAAAGATTGCCGACGGAAGAATCTATGACGGCCAGCAAGCGAAAGATGTGAACTTGATCGATGATTTCGGGTATGTGGAAGATGTCATCGCTGCTATGAAAAAAGATTACAAGTTGAAAGGCGCACAAGTATTTGAATATTCGAGCGGCGATCCATTCTCGGAATTCTTCAGTATGAGTGCCAAGAAGATGATCGGAAAGGATTTTGAAGCGACAGCACTCATGAAACTTCTGTCGCAGCCGAATTCCCCAAGATTGATGTACTTATATTCTGAGTGAGGAAGGTGAATGAAGTG
>NZ_JABMCR010000578.1 GCF_013179555.1 Bacillus haikouensis | reverse complement strand
TGATCATAAGCTATCCCCTTCAAGGGCAACGTATCCCTGTCCTACTTTCGTTTCAATGTACTTTCCGAGCCCAATTTCATCCAGCCTTTTGCGGAGGCGGTTCACGTTTACTGTCAACGTGTTGTCACTGATGAACCGCTTATCATCCCACAATGAGTTTATCAGGCTGTCCCTGCTGACTATCTTGTTTTTTTGAGCGATCAACAGCTTTAGGATGAACATCTCATTCTTGGACAGGTCGATTGATCCGACTTCATTGCTGACGGTATTCCTCTCGTAATCCACAGCTGCACCGCACCATGTTTTGAGGCTCACCTGCTCCGTGTTGTAATTATACACACGGCGGAGAGTGGCCTGGACCTTCGCAATCAGCACATCAAAGTGAAAGGGTTTCTGGATGAAATCGTCTGCGCCGAGCTGCATCGACATCACCATATCAGTAGGGTGGTCCCGTGAGGATAAGAAAAGAATCGGGACATTCGAATGGGAACGGATCATCCGGCACCAGTGAAAACCATCAAACTTCGGCAGCTGGATATCGATGACCACCAGGTCGGGTTTGAACACGGAGAATTCCTCCATTACCCTGCCGAAATCCTCTATCCCTTGAACTTGATACTGCCATTGGGATAAGCGGTTTTTAATTTCATTGAAAAGAGTTGTATCGTCTTCGATTAACAGAATTCTAAACACGATTTATCACCACACTAGTTAATTAGTTAAATTTTAGCCTATATTTGTAGTGATTTCTAGAAAAGATTGGAATGTGCATTTACTTAAAGAAAAAAGGACTTTCTTGAAAAAGTCCCTTTCCCGTATTTCTATTCATTTATCGAACGACATACTGCTGGTATTTTTCATAATCAGCATATTTACATTCAACTGTCAGCTTTGTTCCATTTTCTTCG
>NZ_JABMCR010000577.1 GCF_013179555.1 Bacillus haikouensis | reverse complement strand
TTTAGTGGAATATATGAAAATATTAAACATGTTGGAGGAAAATGGATGGTCTTCTCGTAATTGTATTCCTCATGGTGGTCATCAGATGTCATTAAATATTGCAGCAGGACTGAAATTATATGGTAACGAATCCTACCCGGGCGTTTTCCAGCCATTTGGCGGATTTGCGGATGGACATGCAGTAGAAGATGGCTTTGTTACATTACCAGATGCTCCCGGCGTTGGTTTTGAGGCCAAAAAGAATTTATATGACCTATTAAAAACTCTATAAATCAAATGAATAATGAAACCTAATGGGGTATATCTTTCAAGTTTGCCCCTTTTCACAGCCTTATTATGATAAAGGACTAAATAAATCAGTATTCGAGCTCATGACTAGTTTAAAAAGGAGATGGTAATTTGTTTAAAACAAAAACGCATACAGTTGTTCGTTATTTAGCCGGCGATCAATCACATTACGGATTATGTGAGGGTGACCACATCATACAATTAACAAGTGATTTCTTAGAAATTACAAAAGGTGATTTTAAAGAAGATGGAGTCGTGCATCAATACAGCGATGTGAAAATATTAGAACCTGTTCAGCCGACCAAAATTGTGAATTTTGGTTGGACATATGCTGAACACGCCATTGAAACAGGTGGTAAAGCACATCTTAAAGAACCTTTGCTATTCTTAAAACCATTATCTTCGCTAATTGCAGATAAAGAAGAAATTGTCCTTCCAGATACTAACATGACATCACAAGTTCAGTTAGAAGGGGAAGTGGCGCTGATCATTGGAAAACGTGGAAAAAACATATCAGAAGAGGAAGCGATGAATTACGTTTTTGGGTGTACCATTTTTAATGATATAACCGCAAGAGACCTAACTAGGGATGACCCGCAATACACAAGGGGGAAAGGATTT
>NZ_JABMCR010000576.1 GCF_013179555.1 Bacillus haikouensis | reverse complement strand
CAGTACTTTTTTCTTCACCTTCTTACCTCCTGAAAAGTAAGTTCTTAATGTTTTTCAGAAACGAAGTTTTTTCTTCTTGGTCCACTGATTTATCAGCCTCCGAAAGAAAATTTTGTGCAAGAGAATGCAAACCCAACGTAATCGGTGCACGGGGGAAACCCTTTGTCAATGGGGTCTGCTGGCTGACTGCTTTTCTCACGGCAGGATCTTCAGGCAGTATACCTAAAGAGACAACTTCTTTACCTAAAAACTTCCTTACTGTTTCCTGCAGCCTTGTAATGGTCGCCATCCCTTCCTGACGGTTCTCAGCACGATTACACACAAGGTAAAACTCCTTTTTCCCATCCCTGAGATGAATATATTTCATCATTGAATATGCATCTGTTATGGAAGTAGGTTCCGGAGTGGTCACTACCATGATTTGTTCCATTGTTAATAAAAAATCCAAAGTCTCTCTAGTGGCCCCTGCTCCCATATCGAAAAATATCACATCATACCTAAGGACCAGATAGTCCATCGCTTCATAAAACCGATTGATCTGTTCTTCATTCCATTCTACTATACTTTTGAGTCCGTTCCCGGCACTGATATAGGATATACCATGAACGTTTTCACATATGATGTTTTCTATCTCAGGCTCCCTGCCCTCGATAAAATCCATGATCGAGTAGCGGTGATGACTTCCTAACAATATATGGATGTTTCCCATGCCGATATCCATGTCAAACAGAAGGACCTTTTTATTTGCTTCACCTATCAGTATAGAAAGATTAGTAGATATATTTGATTTTCCGACTCCTCCTTTTCCACTGACGATACCGATCGTTTTAGCAGGAGTTGTAGAGTTTAACAGCATTTTTTGTCTTAAGTTATACGCCTGATCTTTCATGGCTGAACCCTTTCAGAAGTAA
>NZ_JABMCR010000575.1 GCF_013179555.1 Bacillus haikouensis | reverse complement strand
TTCTTTCACAAGATGTGCTGAATGAGCTTGATAAGGATATGCAGACTCACGCTTTTGATGAGCGAAATAACTTAATGGATTGGTTAATGGCTAATCAGCTCACTAAAGACAAGAAGAAAATTGCATTAATGGAGTCATGGGAAAATAGTCCTTCTTCTCTTCAAAGGCGAGCTTTTTGGTATTATCAAGGGCGATTGAGATGGACTGGACAAACCCCGCCTGATAACACAGCAGACTTGCTATCTGCATTAGAAGCTAATATTACGCAGGAAGATCCGGAAGTTCAATGGGCTATGAATTTCACCGCAGGCTGGATAGGCGTTTATGATGAAAAGAATCGTGCACGTTGTATAAAACTTGGTGAGAAAACGGGTCTTTACAAAGATGAAATAGTAGCAAAAGGATGTACTCCCAGCTATTTGCCGGAGTTCATTACGATTGAAGTTAACAAACGACATAATAATTAGTTACCTCTGAAAATTTTATTAGGGTTTAATGGAAAAAATAAAGGAATTCAAAGCCGTAATATGAAAAATTGTAATAGGCTTGGACCGAAAAATAAAGAAAACAACTCGTCATGGCAGCTAGTTAGTAAAAAATATGCAAGTAAGATGTAAAGGATTAATCCACTAATAGCTATCCAATTAGAAAAATTGAAGTTGGATAATGATGACTTATGGTTATGGTTAACATCTGAATGGGAACAGAAAAACTTGATTTCTGGAAGATACGACAGAAATTCACATGAAGGTAATGGAATAGAGTCAGGAGCAGTTTATGGTATAGCTGCTCAACTGGCATCGTTAAAGGGAGAAGATGATTTTGCCAGGGACTGGAAATCTAGAGGTTTTCATATTGTAAACCCTAATAATGAGAACTTTGAACATATTCATTTTTTTGATTTAATATGGAAT
>NZ_JABMCR010000574.1 GCF_013179555.1 Bacillus haikouensis | reverse complement strand
AGAATTGAGATTTTTCATGAAGAAATACTGATAGCTACTATGGAGGCAGTTTCTTACCGTAAGGATCATTATTTTATTGAAATTGATCAACAAGTTTAAGTGGTTACAAAAGTTACAGATCAAAGCTGTCCTTAGGGGCAGCTTTTTCATTCAATGATTGTGCAGTCTTGTTATAAGTGAAATCCCAAAAAAAGTACCTTCTTACCTCAAATGGTGCAACAAAAAACTCACCGTCACAAAGAGGTGAGTGGAAATTCATATGTTCTTAATCCTTAATAGTGGAAAGTGCAATTTGAAGGTTTGCGAAAGTGGAGATTGTGCTAAAATCAATTCCTAACTGGACCATGGTTTGGGCAATTTCTGGTCTTATGCCAGTCAGCATCGGTTTAACACCAATAAGTCTGAGTGAAGCTATGACCTTGAAGATTCTGTCAGCCACCATTGTATCAATGATGGGTACCCCTGAAAGATCGATTAAAAGGTACTCAAGAGAATGTTGAGCGCTTTTCGAAAGTGCCTGATCCATGAGCTCCTGCGCCCTTTTTGTATCGACATCACCAATTAGTGGCAGAACTCCAATTCCGTTCTGTATTTTTATGACTGGAATAGAAAGTTCTAATACGGACGTTTCTGCTGCATTGATTCTGTTTGTGTAAAAACGGGTATATGTAACACTAAGCCAATGAATGGCAAAATCGATTACTGAAGTGAATTTGAAGATGATGTCATGGTATTCGGACAATGAAAGTCCTATTTCTTCTGCTTCTTTTTTAATGATTTCACCAACAACAGTACGATAGTGTTTAATTACATTGATAGCATTATCAAGAGAAAAATCTATCTTGATTAATGAATTTATCGTTTCTTCACCCCAGCTTTCGACATCTGATTCGTTAGTAGTATCTTTATTAGTGAAT
>NZ_JABMCR010000573.1 GCF_013179555.1 Bacillus haikouensis | reverse complement strand
AGAAAAAATGGAAATCACCAGTCACATTGCCAAAAGGAAACAAAAAGAAAGAGAGTAAGGAAAAGACAAAGAATAATCGGGGTTTACTTACATACTTTCGTACAATCCGTGGAAAAGTCGTTCTTTCATTTGGTCTGCTGACCATTGTCTTATTAATACTTGCTTCTACTTCATACTTCAATATGATGAAGCTGGAAAGCGAAATTAAGACATTAATAGAATACGATATGCAAGTGGATACAAAGGTAAAGGACTTGTCAAAAGTATTAAATGACATTGAAATTGGTGAACAAGGATTTGTCATTACTGGTGCGACAGGGTTTTTAGCTCCATACGGAAATGGGAAAAATCAAGTTGAAAACCACTTTTCCGATTTGAAAACGCTATTGAAGGATGACAAAGAACAACTCGATAAGCTATCTAAAATCGAAAAACAATATGACTATTGGATTCAATTTGTTGACAGGGTGATCAATACCCGGAAGGAAGATGGACTTGAGAAAGCAGCAAGTCTTGTAGAGTCGGGGACAGGAAAGAAGTACCTTGATGGAATCCGTTCATATGTCGATATGATTGTAGTTGACCAGCAGAAAGATCTAAATAAGAGAATAGATTCATTGAATCAACAAGTTTCTTTGTCCAAGATTGCTACAATCAGCTTATCTGCATTTGCCGTACTGTTGGCAGCATTCTTTGGGTTTATTCTTTCAAAGAATATTAAAACCAATGTAAGAAAAATCAGCCGTTCCATCCTGGAAATCGCAAATGCCGGTGGGGACCTGACTAAGCGGATAAAAGTTAAATCCAAAGATGAATTAGCTGGACTCGCTTCAGATACAAACCAGCTCATCGAAGGTATCGCCGTCCTGGTTAAACAAGTTTCAGGAATGGCTGAAAATGTTTCAGCCAGCTCACAGCAATT
>NZ_JABMCR010000572.1 GCF_013179555.1 Bacillus haikouensis | reverse complement strand
CCATGGGACCGACCACAAAAACGTTATCGGTAACCGGAGGAATCGATTTCGACGCTTTATCCGACAACTACCGCATACAGGCGAAGGGATTGCTGGATGGTGGTGTCGATGTTTTGTTATTGGAGACAAGTCAGGATGCATTGAATGTCAAAGCAGCTAACCTTGGTATCCAGGCTGCGTTCAGAGATAGCGGCAAAGAGGTCCCCATCCTATTATCTGGTACGATAGAACCAATGGGTACGACACTTGCGGGACAGAATATCGAAGCATTTTATTTATCTTTGGAACATCTGAAGCCTCTGGCTTTCGGATTGAACTGCGCGACAGGACCTGAATTCATGCGTGACCATCTGCGTTCACTATCTAAGTTAGCAACGACATATGTCAGCTGTTATCCGAATGCAGGACTTCCTGATGAGGAAGGGAATTATAATGAAACCCCAGAATCACTCAGTCTGAAAATGAAAGGGTTCCTTGAGAAAGGCTGGCTGAACATGGTGGGTGGCTGCTGTGGAACGACTCCAGACCATATAAGGGCTTTATCCGAGTTGGTCAAGGGATTTCTACCAAGAGTTCCAAACAAGTCACATGCTCATGCCGTCTCGGGTATCGAAGCTTTTTTATATGATGACCAGGATAACCGGCCTATATTGGTAGGTGAACGGACGAATGTGATCGGTTCCAGGAAGTTCAAAAGACTGATAGCTGAAAATAAAATTGAAGAAGCATCTGAAATAGCAAGGGCACAGGTGAAAAATGGTGCTCAGGTCATTGACATATGTGTTGCAGATCCCGACAGAGAAGAAGCGGAAGATATGGATACATTCATTCAGGAAGTTGTGAAGAAAGTGAAGGTTCCTCTTGTCATCGATACAACCGATGAAAAAGTGCTGGAGACTGCTTTGAAATATTCACAGGGTAAAGTAA
>NZ_JABMCR010000571.1 GCF_013179555.1 Bacillus haikouensis | reverse complement strand
TCTCTTATAAGTCCGCTCACTGAACGAGGGCGGCGGCGCTGCTGGCGACGAAGTCTTTCGTTCTGAAGAAATCAAGATGATGGGCTGAATGCTTGTTTGTTTCCTGGGGTTTAGGCTTTGGGGGTTTGATTTTTCGACTGCGTGATGTGGTCTGTTATTTGACAATTGAATATGAGAAGAAAGAGAAACGTGGGCGGCGAAGCTTGCGGGGTCTGGAGAGATTTAGGCCCTTTAGAATAGACTTTGACGGTCACGTTTGGATAAGAGAATACACCTCATTATGAGCGCAGAGATGCGCGGAATGATGGGTGTGAGTTCTCGTCGATTCAGAACGACGTGATTTAGTTAAGATTGAATTCTCAACTTGAGAGTTTGATCCTGGCTCAGAACGAACGCTGGCGGCAGGCTTAACACATGCAAGTCGAACGCCCCGCAAGGGGAGTGGCAGACGGGTGAGTAACGCGTGGGAACATACCCTTTCCTGCGGAATAGCTCCGGGAAACTGGAATTAATACCGCATACGCCCTACGGGGGAAAGATTTATCGGGGAAGGATTGGCCCGCGTTGGATTAGCTAGTTGGTGGGGTAAAGGCCTACCAAGGCGACGATCCATAGCTGGTCTGAGAGGATGATCAGCCACATTGGGACTGAGACACGGCCCAAACTCCTACGGGAGGCAGCAGTGGGGAATATTGGACAATGGGCGCAAGCCTGATCCAGCCATGCCGCGTGAGTGATGAAGGCCTTAGGGTTGTAAAGCTCTTTCACCGATGAAGATAATGACGGTAGTCGGAGAAGAAGCCCCGGCTAACTTCGTGCCAGCAGCCGCGGTAATACGAAGGGGGCTAGCGTTGTTCGGAATTACTGGGCGTAAAGCGCACGTAGGCGGATATTTAAGTCAGGGGTGAAATCCCGCAGCTCAACTGCGGAACT
>NZ_JABMCR010000570.1 GCF_013179555.1 Bacillus haikouensis | reverse complement strand
TGGTTTTGGCAGGTGCCTTTGATGAATTCAATATCGATCGTGCGACTCTGCTCTCAAGTCTGGATGTTGCACTTCAGCACGCAGAGCTCGTCAATCCAGAAGATGATCACGATTTGTTTGGTGAAGAAGAGACATTTCTCCTTAAACCGAAATATGTTGAAGTGGAAGCCATGATGGATGAGACGAAATTGAGTTTTGAGAAACAAGTGCTGGGGTTGTATCTTTCAAATCACCCTGTATCCTCCTACCGTCAGCTTTTCGAAGATTATGGTGCGACATTGATTTCAGATACCCGCAATGGTGTGAGGACGGCAATTGGCGGTTATATTACTTCGATCCGATCGATCCGCACGAAAAAAGGGGAAGTCATGGCCTTCCTGGAAATCAGTGATGAAACAGATGATGTGGAAGCAGTTGTCTTCCCTGCAGTTTACCGTCAGATTATGACACAATTAAAAGAGGGGAATGTGTTATGGTTTGATGGAAAGATGGAAGAACGGAATAATAAGCTTCAACTTATCATCAATAAAGTGCAATCCATCGAGGAAATAAAGCAGCGAGTGGAGAAGCGGAAAAAAAAATTATATTTAAAAATCCCTCTGCAAAAAGATAAAGAGACAAGTATGAAGGACATACAGCAAATCATCCAGCGGAACAAAGGGACTCATGACGTGATCGTTTATATCGAACAAGACAAAAAGAGTATAAAACTTTCCGATTTCTATAGAATCTCCACAACTGAGGAAGTGTTGAAAAAGTTAGAAGAGTTTTTGGGAAAACCGAATGTCGTTTTAAAATAACATACTTTACTTCAACCAACATTTATATTATTGTTTAATAGAAAAAGGTGGTCTGACCACTGCCTGCCTGCATCTATAAGAAGGTAAACCCATGAATCTATAAAAGTGAAAATATAGCACGGAATATTGATTAAGGAGTGAGTGGA
>NZ_JABMCR010000057.1 GCF_013179555.1 Bacillus haikouensis | reverse complement strand
GATTTGCTATTGGCTTCAATCCCTGTTATGGTTAGGTAGAATTATTTTTGTTCGGTCTGTAAGGAATGAAAGTATTTAAACTTTTCGCCTTTGATATCTAACTTGAGCAACAATAGTAATAACATGTGGACTTGATCCACGCAGGAGGAAACAACTATGCAACAAGGTACAGTAAAATGGTTTAACGCAGAAAAAGGTTTCGGCTTCATCGAAATCGAAGGTGGAGAAGATGTATTCGTACATTTCTCAGCTATCCAAGGCGAAGGATTTAAATCTTTGGACGAAGGTCAGAAAGTGACATTTGACACTGAACAAGGTCAACGTGGACTTCAGGCCGCAAACGTAAACAAAGCATAATAGCTTTAAATGAGGGGCTCTCTTGCAGAGTCCTTTTTTTTTCGGTGTATTTTGTGGGAAAATATAAATATGACAAAATAATGAGGGTGTTATATGAATACGAAGCGATTTACGGATTACGGCCTTAGTGCTGAAATTACCAGAGCCCTGGCGGAATTAGGGTATGAAGATCCAACGGAAGTGCAGTCCAAGGTACTGCCTGTAGCGTTGGAAAAGAAAGATCTTGTAGTGAAATCTCAAACAGGAAGCGGTAAGACGGCATCATTTGGGATTCCGCTTTGCGAAATGGCAGAATGGGAAGAGAACAAGCCGCAGGCACTGGTCCTCACTCCAACCCGCGAACTTGCGGTCCAGGTGAAAGAAGACATCACGAATATTGGAAGATTTAAACGGATAAAAGCCGCAGCTGTATACGGGAAGTCTCCATTTCACCGTCAGAAGCTTGAACTGAAACAGAAGACGCATGTGGTCGTAGGGACGCCGGGAAGGGTGCTTGATCATATCGAAAAAGGGACACTTCCACTGGATAAGCTGAACTGTCTTGTCATCGATGAAGCGGACGAGATGCTCAACATGGGCTTTATCGAACAGGTGGAAGCGATCATTCAAGAGCTCCCGGCCGACAGAATGACACTCACCTTCTCTGCCACGCTGCCGGAGGATGTTGAATCTCTCTGCTATAAATATATGAAAGCCCCAGTGAACATCGAGGTGAAAGCGAAAGGCATTACGACTGATAAAATTGAACATTCCGTCATCCAAGTAAAGGAAGAAAATAAGTTTTCCCTGCTGACGGATGTGATGACAGTAGAAAATCCGGATAGCTGCATCGTTTTTTGCCGGACGAAAGAGAATGTGGATAAGGTATGTGACGGGTTGTTTGATAGAGGATTTCCTGTCGATAAGATTCATGGCGGCATGAATCAGGAAGCTCGTTTTGAGGTGATGGATGATTTTAAACGAGGAGAATTCCGTTACCTGGTCGCAACGGATGTAGCGGCAAGAGGAATCGACATCGAAAAGATTTCCCACGTCATCAATTATGATCTTCCCCTTGAAAAAGAAAGCTATGTTCACCGGACTGGCAGAACCGGAAGGGCAGGTCAAACAGGAAGGGCCATCACCTTCATCACGCCTTTTGAGGATAAATTCCTGGAGGAAATCGAAGCGTATATTGGTTTTGAGATTCCGAACGTTCCAGCACCTGCAAAAGATGAGGTCAAGGCGGCATCGGATGCCTTTGAAGAAAAACTGAGTAAACTCCCTGATGTCAAAACAGATAAAAGTGAACAATTAAACAAAAAAATCATGAAACTATATTTCAATGGCGGGAAGAAAAAGAAGCTCAGGGCAGTCGACTTTGTCGGTACCATTGCCAAAATCGACGGCGTAACGGCAGACGACATCGGCATCATCACCATACAGGAAAACCTTACCTATGTCGATATCCTCAACGGAAAAGGTCCGCTTGTCCTCCAAGCTATGAAAACGACCACAGTCAAAGGAAAGAAACTAAAAGTCCACGAGGCAAGAAACTAAGCACGGGCTGCACTAGAGAGCACGCTGTAGTATTGCCGCGGGTCTGGCCTTGAAAAGATTGAAGTCCCTGCATCTCATGGTACAATGGACAAATGTCGAAGATGTGGAAATCACCAACAGACGGAGATGAAAAGATGAAAACTTTAACGATGGCACCTGGTGCATATGTCTATACATTTTCATGGGAGCCGAACGAAGAGGCCTTGTGTGCTATGGAAAGGCGGGCATTATTCGGCGTGGACTCCAAATCCGGTATCATAGAGAGTGCCCTTGAAATCGATCCAAGCAGAAGCCCGTTCATCAGGGAAAGAATCAGCGTGATCTGTGAAGGTGTCAGTTTGGAAGAATTAATAGAAGAAGTAAAAAACGTAGAGTCCTTTGATGGCTTTAAAATTATATTCATGCAAAACCCCGATCACGAAAAAGTGGGCTTTAAAAAGCTTCGTAAAATCGAGAAAGAAGTTGGCCTTCATTTAAAGGGGGAAGCTGAACTCGTCAACCCGGACATCCTGCTTGGAATCATCAACACTGGTGAGCGATGGATTTTCGGGGGATATGAGAAGAACGAAGCGGTATGGTTGAAACATCAATGGAAACCGCACAGTTATTCGACTGCCCTTGGTACACGTGTCGCAAGAGCCGTGGTCAATATTGCCGCACCGGACCCAGAAGGCAAAAAGCTCATCGATCCTTGCTGCGGCATCGGTACGGTACTTGTCGAGGCATTATCGATGGGTATGGACATCGTTGGGAGCGACCGCAACCCATTGATCCTTTCAGGAGTAAAGGAGAATATCGCTCACTTTGGCCTTTCTGGGGAAGTGACATTAAAGGATATACGGGATGTGACAGGCAACTACGACGCGGCCATCATTGACCTTCCCTATAATCTCTGCTCCGTCATCACTGAAGAGGATCAGCTTCAAATGCTTCAAAGTGCAAGGGCTTTCGCTGCGAAAGTCGTCATCGTAACGGTTGAGAATGTCGACCCGGTCATCCTTGAAGCTGGTTTTGACATAACAGACCGATGCGAGGTCACGAAAGGGAATTTTGTCAGGCAAGTAATTGTGTGTGAATGATGCCTCTGATTATGGCCGGATTGATATAAATTTCAAAAAGGGAATCAGTTGAACAGTCAGGGTGCTAAATGCTATATTTATGCGAATAAGATAGTAACCAATTCAGCATTTTTTAACGAAGGGAGAATGGCATGAATCAGAAATGGGAAGTTGCAATTCATTCTCTAACCAATGTCACAGTATCTTCAAATCCTGATAACCAGCCCGTGACCATCACCGGCGGCCATGAAAGGCTGAGGTGTGTCGGCGTAGGGACGGATGCGGCTGTATTTCAGCACCTTGATGTCCCCGGATATGCCTTTAAATTGTATGCAGAAGACAAAGCATCAAAAATAAAGATAGAAGAAAAAGTCTACAGTATTATTGGCGACTCCCCTTTCTTCTCTACCTGTTATGCGGCTTACGATACCTTTCTCATTTTGAGCTATGAAGAAGGGATTACGCTCTTCGATTGTATCCTCCAGGGCGTCCATATCCCGCAGCAAGTGGTGAAAGACGTAGAAGACGCAAGGGATTATGTGCGCGAACAAGGGTTGAATCCGCGTGATATCCACTTGAAAAATATCCTGATGCAGGACGGCCGGGCCAAGATCATCGACGTCTCTGAATATGTGCTGCCCGGCAATGATTTTCGCTGGGAACATCTAAAGAAAGGGTACGAAGAATATTACCACTTGATTGATGGCAAAGCCGTCCCGTTCTGGCTGGTTGAAACCGTCCGTAAATGGTACAACCAGTGGAATTCTTCATACGAAGAATTCATGAAAATCGTGCTGAAGTTCACTTTATTCAAGAAAGATTGAAGCAGCTGATTAATGGAAATAAGCAGAAATAACTCTGTTTTTTTATAAAAATAATTATTTTTCAGCCTGATTCCGGGTACGCTAAAACATGATTAAACCGGGATTCAGGCTCTTTTTTTGAAAATATATCCCCGCGAACATGACATTTGTCATACTCAGGCTATGACACCTACTACTAAACAAGTTCTTCTCCTTCCTATATAGTTATCTTACAACCCAAAGAAAAGGGGATTTAAATTAATGACAAACCTTAAAACTCTGAAAAAACAAGTAGCACCCTTTGAGAAGGGGACAACAAAAGAAAGTATAGTACAGCTGATAAATACGGTGATCCCGTTTATAATTCTGTGGATTCTTGCTTATCAAAGCATTTCCGTTTCCTATTGGCTCGCATTGGTTCCGATGGTAATTGCGGCTGGATTCCTGACAAGAATCTTCATTATCTTCCATGATTGCACGCACTACAATTTCTTCAAAAGCCGCCGCACGAACCGGATTGTCGGCACGGCGCTTGGTGTCATCACGGTTTTCCCATTCGACCAATGGGGACATGAGCATACTGTTCACCACGCGACAAGCGGTAACCTGGATAAACGGGGTACTGGAGACATCTGGACACTTACGGTGGATGAATACAGAGCAGCGCCGCTCAAATTGCGCTTGGCTTATCGTTTCTACCGCAATCCAATCGTCATGTTTGTTTTGGGCCCGGTTTGGGTCTTCCTGATCAAAAACAGGTTTAACCGCAAAGGTGCAAGAAAAAAAGAAAGAATGAACACGTATTTAGTGAATGCCATCATCGTGGCTGTTATTGCTCTTCTTTGTGTGACAGTAGGATGGCAGCAGTTCCTGATCGTACAAGGATCGATTTTCATGATTTCTGGTGCAGCCGGCATTTGGTTGTTTTATGTACAACACACATTTGAGGATTCTTACTTTGAAGAAGATAAAGAGTGGCAGTATGTGTTAGCTGCGGTAGAAGGAAGTTCTTTCTATAAGCTGCCGAAAGTTCTTCAATTTCTGACTGGAAACATCGGCTATCACCATATTCACCATTTAAGTCCAAGAGTACCGAACTACAGGCTTGAAGAGACACACAACAGCATTCCTGACTTACAGCATGTACCGACGATTACCTTGGCGACAAGCTTAACATCGCTTCGTTTCCGCTTATGGGATGAAGAAAGAAAGAACTTTGTGAGCTTTAAAGACGTTAAATCATTACCGAAAACGAGCATTTCAACTGAGGCAAAACCTGAACTGTAAACGTCCATCCAATGACTCCTCTTGTGAAAAGGGGAGTCGTTATTTAGTAAGGCCGGATAAGGAGAGACATACTATGATTCGAATCGTGATTGCAGAAGATCAAGCGTTGATGCTTGGGACGATTGGATCCCTTCTTGATTTAGAAGAGGATATGGAAGTGGTCGGTCTGGTGAGTGACGGAGAAGAAGCAGTCGAGTCTGTTAAGCGGCTTCGGCCGGATATTTGTATTATGGATCTGGAGATGCCTCATAAAAATGGACTGGAAGCAGCACTTGCATTAAAATCTTCCGGCTGTAAAGTCATCATTCTTACAACGTTCCCTGGCCAAGGGTATTTCGAGCGGGTATTGAATGCGGATGTCAGAGGGTTTTTACTCAAGGACAGCCCCAGTGAGGAGTTGATTTCTTCCATAAGAAAGATCCTGGGAGGTTCCCGGATTTACGCTTCTGAGCTCATCGATGAAGAGGCCAATGATCCGCTGAATGAGGATGAGGCGATATCCGCTTGTCAAAGACGCCCCTCCAATAGAAACGGATCCTCAGGTGAAGAGTTACTTTTCTACCCTGATCAATCGAATGAAATTACCTGCGGGATAAAGTAACATAATAAAGGTCTGTCCCCGGCGAGTAAAATCGCCGGGGACAGACCTTTTTGCTGTTAAAAGAATAGATTCAAGATATAGTAAAAGATTGCAGCCAGGGATGCCGATATCGGCAGGGTGATGACCCACGTTATCAGCATTCTTTGAGCCGTTCCCCATTTCACTCCTTTTAATCTGTGAGCGGAACCTACACCTAGTATGGAAGAGGAAATGACATGTGTCGTACTCACAGGTAAATGAATGGCCGTGGCACCAAAGATGACCGCAGCTCCCGTTAAATCGGCAGCCACTCCGTTAACCGGGCGGATTTTCATGATTTTTCCGCCAACTGTCTTGATAATCTTCCAGCCTCCGATGGATGTTCCAAGCCCCATGGCAAGTGCGCAGGAGAATTGAACCCATGTCTGGATATCATCGGATGTTTGGTAATTGTTTACGATCAACGCCATCGTGATGATCCCCATCGCTTTCTGAGCATCATTCGTACCGTGAGTAAACGATTGAAGAGCAGCTGTCGCAATCTGGATGTATCGGAAGTTCCGATTCGTTTTCGCCAGGTTGCTGTTTTTGAATACCACTTTGAAAATGCTATAGACAATGAAACCGATAACGAACGCAAGGATCGGTGAAAAGATCAGTGCCTGAATAATCTTGATGAATCCACCGTAATTCAGTGCCGAAATCCCTGCTGCAGCAATGGCCGCGCCTGCGATGGAACCGATCAGTGCGTGGGAAGAACTGCTGGGGATTCCATAGTACCAGGTAATGAGATTCCATACGATCGCAGCAAGCAGCGCTGCAAGGATTACGGTAGTCCCGTTTTCGAGGGTGAACGGATCGACAATGTCTTTTGTGATTGTTTTTGCCACCCCTGTAAACGTCATAGCTCCCACGAAATTCATGCCGGCAGCAAGGATGATCGCATGTCTTGGTTTAAGTGCCTTGGTTGACACAGACGTGGCAATGGCATTGGCCGTGTCATGGAATCCATTGATGAAATCGAATGCCAGCGCAGCGGTCACGATTAGAATGGTTAAAATCAGTATAGTATCCATACGAATGTAAGCTCCTTACGCATTCTTCATGATGATTGCTTCGAATGTATTGGCTACATGCTGGCAATAGTCTGCTACCTGCTCAAGCTCTTCGTAGATCTCTTTATATTGAATGATGCGGATCGGGTCTTTTTCAGTGTTGAACAAATGTTTGATCGATTGCCTCAGGATTCCATCGCATTTTGATTCCAAATCTTTAATTTTGATGGCGTGTTCGCGAATCTGTGTCCATTTTTTCGTTGACAGCAGCTCAACTGCCGCTTCAATTTCTTCACTGCTTTGGCGGATCGCTTCCACGAATTTCAGCATATATTCGTCTGCTTGTGTGATACTGTACATTTCGAACATAGCAGAAGTATGCTCCAGCCCATCCAGCACATCATCCATACTCATTGCCAATGCCAAAATGTCCTCACGTTCAATCGGCGTGATAAAGACTTTATTTAAATCCTTGATTACCTCGTGAACATAACTGTCACCCTTTGTTTCAAGTTCCTTCATATGGCCGGAAAACGTCTTTAAGTCGCTGATGTTCGTGATTTTATAGTCATCGAAATAATGAGCGCCTTCCTTTAAATTAACAGCAATATTGCTCAGAAGAAGGGCAAACTTATCTTTTTTCTTGAAAACCATTTATTCATAACCTCCGAAAAAATTTCAATTTAATTGCTAGGCTATATAATAATAGCTTAATTTGTCGAAAAGAGGTAGCATCAACTGAAAAAAATTTTACATGAAAATCAACAAAATAATTGAATTTTTTACATTGTCTTGAAGGGATACCTCTTCATTAAATTCTCTTTTTTAATGTGGTGAAAATGATGGATGCAATACAATAAAATAAATTATTGTTGCACAAACAATAGTGTATGACATATAGTATGTATATAGTGTATGACACACAGTGTTGTATGAGACGAGGTGAATAAATGAGTAATTTACTGCAATCACTATTGACAGAATTAAGAAGAGGAAACCTTACATTAGCCGTATTAAGCCAATTGCGTACTCCCCAGTACGGGTATTCACTTGTTCATCGCCTGGAGAAATCCGGAATCACGATTGAGCAAAGTACACTGTATCCGCTCCTTCGCAGACTTGAAAAACAGGAGCTCGTGACGAGCAGCTGGGATACATCGGAGACGAGGCCGCGGAAATATTACGTGCTCAGTGATTATGGAATCGAAGTGTTTCAGCAATTGAAGGAAGAATGGATCAAGAATTCGAAAGAACTGCATCTATTATTAGAAGGAGAGGAAAAATGATGAATCTGATTGAAGTGTATATAGGGGAAGTGACTCGCAGGCTGCCTGAGAAGAATCGTGAGGATATCGCCCTTGAACTGAGATCGGCGATCGGGGATATGCTTCCGGAGGAATATACAGAGGAAGAGGTGAAAGGAGTGCTTGCGGAAATGGGGAACCCGGCCGTCCTTGCAAGTAATTACAGCGAGAGACCGATGCATTTGATCGGACCGCGATATTATGATGTATACATTTCGCTGATTAAAATGATCCTGCCAATCGCAGCCACCATTTCACTAATCTCCCTTGTCGCTGAATATATTTTCACACCGACAGAAGGAAGAGCCGTCATGGATATCGTTCTTACGATTATGGGAGAGGGAATATGGAGAATCCTCGAAGTAGGGATGCATGTGTTTTTCTGGCTCACATTGACCATTGCGATCATTGAGCGGGCGGACAAAGGGAAGGACCCCGCGCCGCTCACAACTGAAATGAAAAAATGGACGCCTGATGATTTGAAAAAGATTACGTATATCCCTAAAAAGAGGGCCATTTCTAAATACGAGGTATTCGGAAGTCTCTTATGGACCGCCATTTGGGCAACTGTTTATTTCTACGCCAATAAGCTTCTGGGCATATATGAAAACAACGGGGACGGGTTGGTGTTTGTCACCCCTTCAATGAATCAGGAAGTGTTAAATGCATACTGGCCGGCAGTAATCATCGTTATCGGACTTGAAATTGCATTGGCTCTTTACAAATTATTGAAGAAGCAATGGACGAGGAAACTTGCCATTTTCAATACGATCTATGAAATCATTGCAACAGTGGTTTTTATTGTCATCGTGACGAATCCAAATGTATTTCAATCAGAATTCGTTTCGTATACTGCTGATTTATTCAGCGTGAGTCCCGACCAATTTGCAGCCCGGATCGTCTGGGGATCAAGCGCCATCTTCCTGTTCTTTGCAGGCTTGAACAGCTTTGAAGGATTCAGAAAGAGCCGAGCACAATAATTTTGCACAGTAGAAGCCTGCAATACCCGGTATGAACTTGTCGGATGGGCTCGTGAATATCCTGCTATTCTATCGATATAGAGGAGGTCATTCCATTGGATTCACTCCAGAAAATGAATGAAGCATTAACCTATATTGAAGCACAATTGTCGCAGGAAATCGATTTGAAGATAGTCGCTATGCGGGCAGCTTGTTCGGAGTATCATTTTCAACGAATGTTTTCATACCTGTCCGGCATTAGCCTTTCGGACTATATCCGGCGCAGGCGTTTGACGCTGGCAGCATTGGAACTGAGGAATCAGGATGTGAAAGTGATCGATGTCGCTTTGAAGTACGGATACCGTTCACCTGACTCGTTTACGAGGGCATTCAAAGATTTCCACAAGTGCACCCCGACAGAAGCAAGGGAAAATGGCAATGCTCTCAAAGCCTTTCCAAGAATGACCTTCCAATTAACCATAGATGGAGGGACAGAAATGAATTATCGAATCGAAGAAAAAGAAAGTTTCCGGATTGCCGGAATGATGAAAAGAGTTCCGATTATTTTCAATGGGGTCAACCCTGAAATCGCCTCAATGTGGCAAAGCCAAAACATGATCAATGAAATGAAACAGCTTTCCAACATTCAGCCATCGGGATTGATCAGTGCTTCTGCCAATTTCTCAGAAGGAAGAATGGAAGAGAAAGGGGAATTAGACCATTATATCGGTGCTGCAACAACAAAAAAATGCCCGGAACACTTCACAACACTGGAAGTATCAGCATCGGCATGGGCTGTATTCGAAGCAGAGGGGCCATTTCCTGAAACGCTGCAGGATGTGTGGGGACGGATTTATTCCGAATGGTTTCCTTCATCGAATTATGAACAGATTGAGGGCCCGGAAATACTATGGAACGAGCATAAGGACGTGACATCTCCGGATTTTAAAAGTGAAATATGGATTCCGGTTCGAAAACGGTAATCAGTCAAGACCAAGAACCAGAGCAGGGATTCCTTGCTCTGGTTTTTTCATGCATTCAATGGTTTTAATTGAACATGATCAAGTGCTTCGTTAACCATCTGCAAATCGTAAATCTCCTTCTCCAGACAAAAACGGATAACCAGATCAGACTTATCACTGTCCGATAGGGAATATCCCGCTGCATTTAACAGGTCTTCCGCATCTTCCACACCAAGTTCCAGGGCGAGGGCAAGTGCGATGGCCGTCTGTTTCTTCGGGTGGTATTCGGGGTTGGATCGAATCTTCGAAAAGTGTCTGCGGTCAAGTCCCGCTTTCTTATAGATGACAGAATCATGGACGCCTTTCTCATCGATATATCTGAATAGGATCTGGTTCAAGGTCGGTTTGCGATTCTCTTTGATAAAATCCTCGAGTTCACCAGTCAGCATGTCTTCTTTATATATAGGGTGCTGAGCTTCAAGGCATAAAGCAAATTCATCACGAGTAAGATGAAAGTCTATGTATTCCTTCAATTCTACTAGTATCTTTTTATGAAGCAAGGGGTCAACCTCCTCTTAAAATGTCGCTATCCAGGCGACCAAATTATGGATGACTTCAAGTATGATTATAGCATGAAGCAATCAGGGAGGATGTTGAACATGAACAGTAATATGACTGAAATTATTTTTCTTTTGGACAGAAGCGGCTCAATGGGAGGTCTTGAGGAAGATACAATCGGAGGATTCAATGCTTTCATTGAAAGACAGTGTAAAATGAAAGGAGAAACGTATTTGACGACCGTCCTGTTCGATGATCAGACCGAAATTCTATGGAACGGGATCGATGCCCATCATGGCAGATTAACAGATCAGGAGTATTATGTAAGAGGATGCACCGCCCTGCTCGATGCCGTCGGCAAAACCATTTCCGAAGCAGGCAGGAGACTGTCCAAAACGACTGAAGACAGGAAACCAGGCAAGGTCATCTTCGTCATCACCACAGACGGCATGGAAAATGCAAGCCGCGAGTACACCTATGATAAAGTAAAACAAATGATTAATCACCAGCAGTCAAAATACAGCTGGGAATTCATTTTTATGGGAGCCAATATCGACGCTGCCGGAGAAGCGGATTCCATCGGCATTCCAAAGGAGCAGGCATTTTCTTTTGAGGCAACCAATAAGGGTGTGGAGAAGATGTATGACCTTGCTTGTAACGTCGTGAGTGAGAAGAGGAATGAGGATTTCATTAAATAACTATGGGTTTGCGGTGGTTCAGTTTTAGCATGGAAATCTGCTATAGCCAACGTTATGAATGGAAATACTAAACGCTGAAAAAATTTTTCGAAAAAACCCCTTTACCTTCACGCTGCGTCAAGGTGTACAGTTAAATTGTCAGGAGGTGAGATCGATGGAATATACCGTACTGAAATTAGGGAAGGTAGCAGGCGTAAGTACCAGGACGCTCCGATATTACGATGAAATTGGGATTCTTAAGCCGGCACGAATCAATTCATCCGGATATCGGATATACGGGGAGATGGAAGTTGAAAAGCTGCAGCAAATTCTCTTCTACAAAGAACTGGGTGTCGGTCTGGAACAAATAAAGGATATTCTGGAAGATCCCGCTTTTGACGTTGCAAACGCATTGGCTGAGCACCGCGGTCAATTACTGGAGAAAAGAAAGCAGCTCGACCTGCTGATTGCCAATGTTGATAAAACCATCGCCGTGAAGGAAGGGAGAACAACCATGTCCGATAAAGAGAAGTTTGAAGGCTTCAAGAAAAACATGATCGACGAGAATGAACGTAAATATGGAAAAGAAGTCCGGGAGAAGTATGGTGACGAAACCGTCGACCAATCAAATGCCAAACTGCAAAATATGTCCCAAGAAGAGTTGGAACGGGCAAATAAGCTCGCTGAAGACATCCATCAATCACTTGCAGAGGCGTTCAAAACAGGGGATCCATCAGGTTCTGCCGCACAGAAAGCTGCCAATCTGCATAAACAATGGATATCGATGTACTGGCCGAAATACAGCAAGGAAGCACATGCTGGACTCGGTGATATGTATGTGGCAGATGAGCGGTTCAAAGCCTATTACGACAAAGAGCAAGACGGTGTTGCTGAATTCTTGAGAGATGCCATTTACGTTTATACTGGGATGAAGAAGTAATCCTTTTAATCCATTGCCTGGAAGGGACAAAGCAAGGACAGTATCTATGTAAACAAACGAGTGAAGCTGATATTGAAAGACTGAGCAGGCAGTAAAGATCATAATCAATGATCGTTGCTGTCTGCTTTGTGTTACGAAAATGTACGAACAAGGATGGTATATATTCTGCTCATGTACTCTCTTCCTTCATAACAATCCACAAGTTCTATAGAGGGTTTTATGAAATAACACAGAAATATATACTATGGTCATTAACTGCCTACATATGAAGGAAAGGAAAGGATGGTAAACATGAAGACAGGAACAAAACTGGCACTTTTTGTGGCATTATTTGTTTTAGTCGGGTTTCCTATCATTTTTACATTGATATCGACGATGAGCGGTAATTGGAATTATCTGTTTTACAGTCTGCCCGGCTCATTCACTGCAGGATTTATCGGTTTGATTGTGACGGTAAGCCATATAAAGAAAGAACGTATGTTCAAGGAGAGGTAACAAGGTCGTTGAAGGGTGAAGAAGTAATTAAAACACGGAAAAAATTCTACACTCTCATTAATCTTTTGGTGTATAATTTTATTGGAGTGAACTGCCAAATATATACAGAAGTGAGTAGAGGAGAAAACGAATGAAGTCTACACCGGTTTTGGGAAAAGAACGGATGGTTACCCTTGATATCATCCGCGGATTTGCATTATTCGGTATATTCCTGGTGAATATGCCAACATTCCATTCACCTGATTTTATGAAGACCATGTACGGAATTTCTAACGAGTACAGTGGAGTGGATCACTGGATCGATGTGTTTTTTGCATTGTTTGTGGATATGAAATTTTTTACGATTTTTTCTTTCTTGTTCGGCCTTGGATTTTATATCTTTATGAGCCGAGCAGAGGAAAAGGGCTTGCGTATGAACAGGTTGTACTTGAGAAGGATCTTCGCCTTGCTGCTTTTCGGGGCTGCACATTTAATCGGGCTTTGGTTCGGGGATATTCTTCATACGTATGCCGTCGCAGGTTTGTTGCTTCTTTTCTTCTATAGAAGGAAGATCAAGACGATGGTCATCTGGGCTTTCAGTCTGTTGTTTGCCATCAACGCTTTATTCAGTCTCATGCTGTTGATTCCTGCAAGCTTTCTTGAAGCCGCAGAGTCCACATCGGCTTCCAGCATGCTGTACGGCAGTATGGAGGAATATTTACATGTATATGAGCATGCAGGTTATGTGGAGTGGGTTTCTTACCGTCTTGGTACCGAAGTGCCGGCAATGCTCTCAAACCTGATTCCGGCGATGTTTCCGGTTCTCGCGATGTTCCTGTTCGGTTTGGCAGCAGGAAAAGCAGGCATCTTCCGTGATGTAGATAAGCACCTGCCATTCATTAGGAAAATTCGCACACTGTCTTTCGTGATCAGTATTCCCCTTGTTTTAATCCTTGCGATGTTTATGACGAAGACTTGGAATCTGGGTGTGAAGCAGGAATTTGCCGTCCAGGTATTCACGAGCTTAAGCGGGTTAACACTATGCTTCTTTTACATTTCATCCCTCACTCTGTTGCTGAGGAAAGAAAGGTGGCGGCGAAAGCTTCGTCCGCTTGGATACACAGGCAGGATGGCGCTGACCAATTACTTGATGCAAACGATCGTTTCTGTCGGACTTTTTGTAGGAATCGGGCTATACGGAGATATAAGTCTCTGGCTGGGTACGGTCATCTGCCTTGTCATCTTCTCCCTTCAACTCGCATTCAGCACCTGGTGGCTGAAAAGATTTCGTTTCGGACCATTTGAATGGTTGTGGAGATCATTTACTTATCTAAGATTTCAACCTATGGCCAACACAGAAAGTACTGCAGAACGAGATAACGAAAAAGCTATATAAAGGGTGTTGAAGGGAATCACTTTATTATTGAGGGTGATCCTTTCTAAAGGGTCGGTTAAAACATATTGTTATTTGCGAAGACACATTCGGAAGAAGTGGCCATTGCGAGACTCGTCTGACTCTGGTTGAGAGCTCCTTGTCATCCAACAGTAATCAACGATAAAACGAATTTCCGTAAAATAAAGTTTGCTTTTTGCATCAATACCTGTTAATCTAAGTAAGAATTATTTTTGTTCGGTCTGTAAGGAATGAAAGTATTTAAACTTTTCGCCTTTGATATCTAATTGAGCAATAATAGTAATAAAATGTGGACTCGAATCCACGCAGGAGGAAACAATTATGCAAGAAGGTACAGTAAAATGGTTTAACGCAGAAAAAGGTTTCGGTTTCATCGAAATCGAAGGTGGAGAAGATGTATTCGTACATTTCTCAGCTATCCAAGGCGAAGGTTTCAAATCTTTAGACGAAGGTCAAAAAGTAACGTTTGATACTGAGCAAGGTCAACGTGGACTTCAAGCGACTAACGTAGTTAAAGCATAATTTCGCTTTAATTAAGAAAGGACTCTCATCCCGAGAGTCCTTTTGCTTTTTCAAACATTATGCCGGTTCTAATGGAGAGGCTAGTGATGAGCATCTCTTTTTTGCTTTTTCAGTGCCGCCAGCTTATACATATATTGAACTGACGGCACACACTTCAATTAAGTAGCACTATACTTGATGATTCCCTGAACATACACTACAGTTTCATTCTGTACACATTCCCTGATCTTAATCTTCCCCTCTTTCTCCAGTTCCCTCGCCATTTGTTCAATACTTTCACCATGCATATTCGAAGGAATCTCTATGGAAAAGAAGTTTCCACGGCTGACATGATTAAATTCCATTAGTAATTGATTTTTATCCATTGGGCCATCCCCTTTCATTTTATATTCGACATAAATGACGCGTTCCCCTTTAAATGCCAATTTTAGGACGGAATTTTTCAATATATACAGCTATTGCAAGAATGAATTAGCATTACCTGGAAAAATAGGACTTTTGAATGTTTGCTTTTCCTTTTCGAACCTGTTATTCTAATAAAGAATTATTTTTGTTCGGTCTGTAAGGAATGAAAGTATTTAAACTTTTCGCCTTTGATATCTAATTGAGCAATAATAGTAATAAAATGTGGACTTGAATCCACGGCAGGAGGAAACAATTATGCAAGAAGGTACAGTAAAATGGTTTAACGCAGAAAAAGGTTTCGGTTTCATCGAAATCGAAGGTGGAGAAGATGTATTCGTACATTTCTCAGCTATCCAAGGCGAAGGTTTTAAATCTTTAGACGAAGGTCAAAAAGTAACGTTTGACACTGAGCAAGGTCAACGTGGACTTCAAGCGACTAACGTAGTTAAAGCATAATCGCTTTACCGGAAAAGGACTCTCATCCCGAGAGTCCTTTTTTTCTTTTTTGAATACCTATACTTCTTCCAGGATTTCTCTAAGCTCAAAGACGGAGTGACCTTGGTCGATACGTGTAAAGAAAAACATTCACACTTACTTTAGCAAGCATTGAATGAATTTGGAAAGCCAGTTGAGGATGTTAAACTTGTTTTAGCCACTTATGGTCACGAGGATCTTATCGAAGGGGCAAATATGTTCAGGAAAGCTAAGAAAGTGATTCATCCTGAAGAGGATTGCAAGGGGCTAAATCAGTTTGATCCTGAATTAGCTGATCTAGGAACAATAAAGGATTTGACTATTGCCCGAGTCGGTTATCACTCGCCGGGATCTGTGATTTTCTATTACCGGCAATCCAACGTTATTTTTACAGGAGACTTTCTTTGCTTCTTTGGAGACCCGTTATCAAAGGAAGCTCTGGTTTCAAAAGGGGACGAACTTAGACAGGCCTGGGTAGAGTATCTCCAAGGAGGGGGAGTGGCAGACTCGGAATTGCCTGATTTCCTTGATGGTCTGAAAATCATCCATGGCTTTGATGCAGGTGTAAGGTGTACAGGTCATGGCGGAGTACTTAACGGAGCAATTAATGAGTTTATAGAAGTACTATTAAATGTTGAAAAATGAAAATGGAAAAGCAGAGGCTGTCTAAAAAGACGTGCCTCTATTTTTTTGGGAATTTGTATTGTGCCAGCCAAGAAACTGGAGAGATAAAATCCTGCCGGAAGGAAGCAAACGCCTGCTTGATGTTACAAAAAAATCATGGAGAAAAACAAATAAACCAAAAATGTTGACTAAAATCGATTACAATTGTAAACTATAAATATAAAGTGATTACAATTGTAAACAATAAGGAGGTGACATCTTTTGCCCAATGAAGAAAAGCCGGAAATCACGGATTCCGAATGGGAAGTGATGAGGGTCGTTTGGACGCTCAACGAGGTAACCAGTAAAGAGATCAGTAAAGTCCTCAAAGAGAAAAAAGAATGGAAACCGGCGACGACCAAGACATTTATTGGGAGACTGGTCAAAAAAGGAATGCTTCATACAGAAAAGTCCGGAAACCGTTTCATCTACACGGCTGCCGTCAGCGAGGAAGAGAGTCTTAAAACACTGAAGGCAGGACTATTCCATCATATCTGCAGCCGGGCAGTCGGCAAGACGATTGCCGACCTTATTGGAGAGGCAGCACTTAGTCATGATGATATCGCTTTGCTTGAAGAAGTTTTAAATAACAAGAAAAAAGACGCTGTTGACGAAATTGCATGCAACTGCGTTCCCGGCCAGTGCACCTGCAAAAAAGATCACGGCATGAACTGCCAGCATTAAACGTTGAAGGTTCTAGTGATTTCAGCTTGTTCCAGCAGTTGATTGGAGTGAAAGATGTAGACTCTGAGTCTTCGGCACCAATCAACAGCGGTATTAAAAACACTGGAAATTTATCCAAACAACAAAATTTAAGGAGTGTTCACACATGGAAAAAACATTATTGAAAGTAACAGGGATGACGTGCGGAAACTGCGTGAAGAAAGTAGAAACTAAACTTAATGAACTTGACGGAGTGGAAAAAGCAAAAGTCGATCTGGAGAATGCTTCTGCAAAAGTGAAGTACGACGAAGCAAAGCAATCCCCGGAGAGTTTAAGCAAAGCCGTTACTGAAGCAGGATACGAATCTGAACCAATCAAATAAAAAAAGGTGGTCTCACACGATGACGGAAAAAACGTTAAGCATCGAAGGGATGACTTGTGCGTCGTGTTCGCAGGCAGTTGAAAAAGCTGCAGGAAAACTGTCTGGTGTTCAGGAAGCCAATGTGAATCTGGCAACTGAAAAACTGAATATACGATTTGATGAAAATGAAGTTACGCTGGATGAGATAAAAAATGCTGTAGACGATGCAGGATACAAAGCCGTCTCAGAAATGGAAAAGAAAACATTCAAGGTTTCCGGCATGACATGTGCTTCATGTGTGCAGTCAGTTGAAAAGGCGACTCAGAAGCTTGAAGGCGTTAAAGAATCAAGCGTCAATCTGACTACCGAAAAAATGGTCATCCAATATGATTCGTCCATATTGTCGGCTGCCGGCATTAAAAAAGCGATATCTGATGCAGGATATGAAGCCATAGAAGATGTGGAAACAGCGGATGCAGTCGATGAAGACAGAGAAAAGAAAGAGCGGCACATCAAGCATATGTGGAAGCGTTTCTGGGTTTCGGCCGTCTTCACGATTCCGCTCCTGCTCGTTTCCATGGGCCATATGTTCGGCATGCCGCTGCCGGAAGTGATCGATCCGATGTTGAACTCGTCAGGATTCGCATTCATTCAACTCGTCTTGACAATTCCGGTGATGGTGATGGGGAGGCCATTTTTCACTGTGGGCTTCAAGACATTGATTAAGCGTCATCCAAATATGGATTCATTGGTTGCGCTTGGTACCAGTGCCGCATTTGTTTACAGCTTGATTGCCACGATTTTCATCGTTATGGGAAATGCAAGCTACTCGCAGAATCTCTATTACGAATCAGCAGCTGTCATACTGACATTGATTACATTAGGGAAATATTTCGAAGCTCTTTCAAAAGGGAAAACATCAGAAGCGATAAAGAAGCTGATGGGGCTTGCCCCTAAAACAGCTACCGCCGTAAGGGATGGAAAAGAAGTAGAGATTCCCATTGAGTTAGTCGAAGTCGGAGATATCATTATCGTAAAGCCTGGTGAAAAGATGCCGGTTGACGGTGTAGTGGTCGAAGGAACTACTTCTGTTGATGAATCAATGCTGACAGGAGAAAGCATTCCGGTTGAAAAGAAAGCGGGATCTTCCATCATCGGTGCGAGCATCAATAAAAACGGAACGATTCGTTATGAAACGACCAAGGTCGGAAAGGATACGGCACTTTCTCAAATTATCAAGCTAGTCGAAGATGCGCAAGGTTCCAAAGCCCCGATTGCCAAAATGGCCGACATCATTTCGGGGTATTTTGTTCCGATCGTCATAGGGATTGCCATCATAACAGGTCTAGTCTGGTATTTTGCAGGGGAAACAGGACTGTTCGCTTTTACGATTGCGATTTCAATCCTTGTCATCGCCTGCCCTTGTGCCCTTGGACTCGCGACCCCGACGGCGATTATGGTCGGTACTGGGAAGGGTGCTGAAAATGGCGTGCTGATAAAAAGCGGCGGTGCACTCGAAATGACGCATAAGATAGACACAATCGTGTTTGATAAAACAGGGACGATCACAGAAGGGAAACCTGTCGTCACTGATATCGTGACGATTGAAGGGTTCTCAGAGGCAGAGCTGTTGACCCTTGCCGCTTCAGCTGAAAAAGGATCCGAGCATCCCCTTGGGGAAGCGATTGTCAAGGAAGCTGAGGAAAGAGGGGTTTCCTTTTTAAGAACAGAATTTTTTGATGCCATCACAGGGCAGGGACTTGAAGTGACGGTTGACGGAAAGGATTTACTGCTTGGAAATCGCAAACTCATGGACACAAATGATGTGAATGTAGGAGATCTTGCGGATACTTCAGACCGTCTTGCATCAGAAGGGAAAACACCGATGTACATTGCGGTGGAAGAAGAAATCGCCGGCATCATAGCTGTCGCAGACACGGTAAAGGAAACCAGTTTCAAGGCAATTGAAAAGCTCCATAAAATGGGCATCGAAGTAGCGATGATTACGGGAGACAACAAGCGTACGGCTGAAGCAATCGCTGGGCAGGTGGGCATCGACCGCGTACTGAGTGAAGTGCTTCCGGAAGATAAAGCCAATGAAGTCAAAAAGCTTCAGGGAGAAGGGCGTAAAGTTGCAATGGTAGGCGATGGTATCAATGACGCACCAGCCCTGGCGCAGGCAGAAATCGGGATCGCAATCGGCTCCGGAACGGACGTTGCCATGGAATCAGCCGACATCGTCCTGATGAGAAGCGACCTGATGGACGTCCCGACGGCCATCGAATTAAGTAAAGCGACCATTCGGAACATCAAACAAAACCTGTTCTGGGCATTTGCGTATAATATCCTCGGCATACC
>NZ_JABMCR010000569.1 GCF_013179555.1 Bacillus haikouensis | reverse complement strand
ATGGTCATTTCACAAACACCAGTTGACCCCTCGGCGAATGTTGGAACAGGTAAAATCACAATTAATACTAGAATAGCAGCTAACATCCTCAATATTATTCACCCCCGCGTAAATTTTCTCTAATCGTTATCTCGTCCGTTTTCTTGCAAATTGAAGATTAATTCATATTTTCATATTTTATCCATTTTATAAGTATATAGGTCTAGTGATTTGATGTAAACCGTTTCAGGGGTTTTAGATTGAATAGGAATGGAAATAGAATTAGTGGATTGAAACTAAGGTTTTGGTGCCGGGCACTAATGAGGAAAAATACGCTAAGGATAATCTGGATGGTTTGTGCCAGGCACAAAACGTCTAGATTGTGCCTGGCACCGATTCTTGACACTGATTCAGGCTGCTTAAATCACCTTTCCCATACTCCGCAAAGAATGTGGGATATTGATTTCTCCAATTTTCACCGCAGGTACGCCAGCTACAATCAGGTTTTCCTCCACATCTTTTGTCACCACAGAGTTCGCACCTATAGACACGTTGTTTCCAACTCTCACAGGACCCAATACCGCCGCCCCTGTAAAGATTGATACGTTATCCCTGATCACAGGTTTAATGACACCGTTCCGCTCCCTGTCACGGCCACCGATTGTCACATTTTGAAACACTTCCAGGTTTGCACCTGCCTTTACACCTGGTCCAATAACGATTCCAACAGAATGAGCAATGCGGAAACCAGGACCAATTTCCGCTCCAGGGGAGATTTCTGCGCCAAAGCAAATAATTCCGACTGAGCGCAGAATACGGGGTAGCAGCGGCACTTTCTTTCTATACAATCCATGAGAAAACCTATAAAGAACAACCAGCCAGAAGGGGGAGAAATTCAGGATACTGACAAACAACCCCTTATAAGTAAAGCCATAGGCCCTGTAATCAGACTTGATTAATTGAAACATTACTCTCACT
>NZ_JABMCR010000568.1 GCF_013179555.1 Bacillus haikouensis | reverse complement strand
AAACATACTAAGATTAGTGGGTAAAGTCATCGACGGATGTCTTTACCCACTATTTTTCTTTTTAGAGTTATAGTGAGAAGTGAAAGAAAGCTCGACCAAAGCCTCAAGGATTTCGAATCCGTATCAAAAACCGAGCCTCTTCACTTTCATTTTTGAATCAGGTTTAAGTATGTTGGGGCCATGAGCTCGTGTATAGGAAATTAGAATCAAAATGAATAAGTGAAGATCTTTCAAAAGGACAACGAAGAGAGGGAAAATATTTGGAATTAGTAATTGCTTTAGATATTTCTATGGGGAAAAGCTACAAAGTGATTTACGATGGTCAAACTTGTCTTTCGGAAGGGGAATTTCTTCATAATAAGTTTGGTTTTCAAGCGCTGCTTGATGAGATCGGAAACCTTTCTGAAGAACCTATTCTTGTTTTTGAATCAACAGGTATTTATTCAAAACCAGTTGAAACCTTTTGTCAAAAGAACCAATTGCACTACTCTTTATTAAACCCTCTTGAGGCAAAAAAACAACTAGAACAAGGGACTCTAAGAAGCTGGAAAACGGACAAGCATGATGCTCACAAATTGGCGCAAGTTCATCAACAAAATTGCCGAGTAGAAAAAATCCAACAACCAGAAATATATAGTCGACTCCGGGATCTTTCTCGCTTTTATCAGGAAATAGAGGAAGAAAAAAAACGTATGCGAATGTACTTGCATAATGCACTACAATTAAGTTTTCCAGAGCTTGAACACTTTTTCTCGAGTAAAATGACACCCTACTCCTTAACATTGATGGACCTATTTCCTCATCCAGACTTTGTTTTGGAAAAGAGCCAAACAAAAATCAAGAACCTTTTGAAAAAAAGTACCACGAAAAGAATTTCAGAAAATCGTGCTAAACAGAAGGCAAGTCAAATAATAGAATACGCCAAGGAATCCTATCCAGCTATTTCTTCAGCGAGTATTCAA
>NZ_JABMCR010000567.1 GCF_013179555.1 Bacillus haikouensis | reverse complement strand
ATGACTCCATCTTTCATGACAACGATCCTGCTGGCCATTGTCATCGCTTCAGTCTGATCGTGAGTTACATAAATTGTCGTTGTTTGCAGGCGTTGGTGAAGCTTCGCGATTTCAGCACGCATCTGGACACGCAGCTTCGCGTCAAGGTTCGATAATGGCTCATCCATCAAGAATACCTTTGCATCGCGGACGATTGCACGGCCAAGGGCAACACGCTGACGCTGACCGCCTGATAAGGCTTTGGGCTTACGGTCTAACAATGCTTCAAGACCAAGGATTTTTGCAGCTTCCTGAACGCGGCGGTCGATTTCTTTTTTATCGAATTTACGAAGCTTAAGTCCGAATGCCATATTGTCATACACGCTCATATGAGGGTAAAGTGCGTAGTTCTGGAATACCATTGCAATATCACGATCTTTAGGAGCTACATCGTTTACGCGTTTTCCATCGATGGAAAAATCACCTTTCGAAATTTCCTCCAACCCGGCGATCATCCGAAGTGTTGTCGACTTTCCGCATCCTGATGGACCTACAAATACGATAAACTCCTTATCATGAATATGCAGGTTGAAATCATTTACAGCCGTAACTTTACTATCGTAGACCTTATAAATATTATCTAATTTTAATTCAGCCAATTTCGTTTCTCCTCCCGATTTGAAAACGTTTTATTCTATATGAACATTGTAAAGAAAGCGGATTCAAAACGGTATGGTCAACGTGCACAAAATTGCCGTTCACTTTTTATGCAGGTTGTCTGATTCGAAGGCCAGGAGTGCGAGATAGGCAAGCAGTGCTCCCTGAAACGATTTTATATCAATAGAAGTCTTTTCGATGAATTTGTCGATTCGATACTGTACGCTATTCCGGTGCATAAACAATTTTTTTGCAGTTTGGCTGATATTTGATTGATTCTCAAGAAACGCTTTCACCGTATGAATCAGCTCGGTGTCTTCCTCGAATATTTGTGAGAT
>NZ_JABMCR010000566.1 GCF_013179555.1 Bacillus haikouensis | reverse complement strand
GCCGGTTCGTGAGGTAGCTGTTCACTTTCCCTTTTAAAATCATTTCCGCCACTTCCAATACGGATTCCGTTGTCTTTCGATGTCCATTGATGAATGTTGTTTCGATATTGAGCTTTTTGAGCATATCCGTAATTTCCGGTCCGCCCCCATGAACAATCACAACGTTATATTCCTTCATCATTTCTATCAGACTTTCAAAAAAAGCGGAGGATAGACTGTATAGGATGCTCCCCCCTAATTTGAGAACGAGCTTGTCACGTTCTGTAGCTTGCATTGATTTTGACATAGTCATATGTTAAATCGCACCCCCAGGCTTTTCCTTGGCCATTGCCATCTTGTAAAGAAACGTTGATCACCACGTGTTCTTCATGCTGCATATAGTCACTTACATTTTGCTCATTAAAAACTTGGGGTGTTCCGTTTGAGAAGACAAGTTCTTCACCAATGTAAATGTCGCATGCCTGAGGCTGAAGGATTACATTGCTGTGCCCCATTGCACAGACGATCCTTCCCCAATTGGGATCTGCTCCATAAATGGCTGTCTTCACAAGATTGGAACCGACGATCTTCTTGGCAATGATGTTTGCTTCTTCAGCTGAATTGGCTCCTTCCACCCCGACTTCCACAAGCTTTGTCGCTCCCTCACCATCCCTCGCGATCTGTTTCGCCAAATCCTCACATAAAAGGGTCAGTCCCTCCTGGAACAGCACCCACTCAGGATGATTTTCATTCAGTGGCAGATTATCCGCTGCACCGTTTGCCATCACAATGACCATGTCATTCGTTGACGTCTCACCGTCCACTGTAATTTGGTTAAAAGTTGTCCCGATTGCTTTTTTCAAGGTACTTTGCAAGACAGGAGAGGAAATGTTTGCATCCGTTGTGATAAAACCGAGCATCGTACCCATATTCGGATGAATCATGCCGGAACCTTTGGCCGCTCCCCCGATCGTAACGGTTTTACCATCGATTTGCATTTCCACACAGCTTGTCTTTTCGACTGTA
>NZ_JABMCR010000565.1 GCF_013179555.1 Bacillus haikouensis | reverse complement strand
CGAACTGTGTCAGATGGCTTCGCACCATTTGATAACCATTTAAGAGCAAGCTCTTCGTCGATTTTCACTTCAGCTGGCTTAGCAACCGGGTTGTAAGTTCCAACTGTTTCGATTTGACGTCCATCACGTGGTGAACGGGAATCTGCTACTACGATACGATAGAAAGGAGATTTTTTTGCTCCCATACGTTTTAATCTGATTTTTACTGCCATTATTAAAGCACCTCCGAATAGTTTCACACAAGTTAGTATGATATCAAATGTATAATTTGTTTGTAAAGTGTTTTTTCTTAACAGTTCAATTTTTTTTATTAAAATTGAACGAATTACTTTACATGAATGGGAGTTTCATCCCTTTTTTCTTCCCTTTACCCTGCATGCCGCTCATTTGTTTCATCATTTTTTTCATATCTTCGAATTGTTTAAGAAGTCGATTCACTTCTTGAATAGATGTCCCGCTTCCTTTTGCAATCCGTTTTCGGCGCCCTGCATTGATTGTTTCCGGGTGAACCTTCTCATTCTTCGTCATCGATTGAATGATTGCTTCAACATGACTGATCTGTTTGTCGTCCACCTGGAGCTTATCCAGGCCTTTCATTTTGTTCGCTCCCGGCATCATTTTCAATAATTCATCGAGAGGACCCATTTGCCTTACCTGACCCAATTGCTCCAGGAAATCGTCAAATGTGAAAGACATGGTGCGCATTTTTTGTTCCAGCTCTTTGGCTTTTTCCTCATCGACATTGGCCTGAGCTTTCTCGATCAGTGACAAGACATCACCCATCCCGAGAATTCTCGAAGCCATTCGTTCCGGATGGAAAGGTTCAAGTGCATCCATTTTTTCACCCATACCGACATACTTAATCGGTTTATCAGTGACCGAACGGATCGACAAAGCTGCCCCGCCTCGTGTATCACCATCAAGTTTGGTTAATACAACACCGGAAATGCCAAGCGCCTCGTTGAAGCTTTGAGCAACATTTACAGCATCTTGACCTGTCATGGCATCGACAACGAGGA
>NZ_JABMCR010000564.1 GCF_013179555.1 Bacillus haikouensis | reverse complement strand
AAGACGAAGACTCCCTCGGAAAAAGTTATTATGACGGGTATTCAAACCACTTAATCTGTTTTTGAAAATTTTTTATCATGATACCTAGTCTGAATTAATTCCTATATTTTTAATTTGTTCAAAATATAGGAATCTTTGGTTACGCGTTGCGTCAAGAGACTGGAAGGGTCTCCCGTTTTTTTATTTTATGGGCACATATTGTCTCTGCTTTTTTAGGGGACTTACCCTCCCATATCTCTTGGCATCTTGTGCCTACATTCCTTCGTTGGGTCTCTTCCTAACGCAGAGGCCGGCATACGCTCCTGCATGGACTGATCAATTGATCGTCGAAAGTCTTCTTTGGGCCGGCTTCTCAGTGTCTGGGTTGTTAGTATTTCTTCATTAAAGTTTAAGCTGCTTGTTGATAGGTGAGAAAAGGCATATCCCGCATCATGCGATCTAAATCAAAAGTAGATTCTTGGTGGCTTAGACCATGAAAAATCTGAAGGAGTTTTCGACACAGGATGACCAACGCTTCTTTTTTAGATACCGGATTCTCTCGATTGGAACTGTAAAACTCATAAAGTGAACGAAATGCCGGATTCGCATGAAGTAAAGGAATCACGGCTTTGTATAATAGCGCTCTTAGCCTTCTGCGTCCTCGTTTGGAAATTCTTTTCTTTCCTTCAGATTTACCGGATGAATTCGTGATGAGAGTGAGTCCCGCAAGTTTGAATAATTGGCGTGGATTCTTATATCGTTTCAATGAGCCGGTTTCGGAAAGAAGCTCCAAGACAGTGTTTTCACTGATTCCTGGAATGGACGTAAGAAACTCAAAATCCGTCAGTTGTCTGGCAAGGTCCACTAGATCTTCGGTTAATGAGTCAATTTGTGAATCATACAGGTCCATCTGCTGAATCAACATCGTGATTTCAGCACGTGCCATCTCAGGACTGTCCCGAAGACCAATTGAATACTCAGCCACTTGAAGTAATCGCTCCACCTTTTTCTTTGAGAGACAGCGAACGCCACTTTTCTGAAGAGTAT
>NZ_JABMCR010000563.1 GCF_013179555.1 Bacillus haikouensis | reverse complement strand
CCCTCTTATTCTTTATTTGCCGATCGGCAGCCCATGCATACGCTGGTATGGTCTGCCGGCAACATGTACTATTCTAACCTATGTATCCTTTTTATTTTATATGAAAGTAGATTGGTTTGCACCACTGCGAGTAAAAATCCTGTTTCTTAAAAATAAAACAAACGTTTGTTTAAGTACATGAATCCCCGTCATTGTTGGGGTTTCAAACCTTAATCAAACGTTTGTTTAAATTCTCACCGCGCCTCTGCAGTAAGCGATGAAAGGGTCTTTTTCGATTTTCTCGATGATAGGAACACGCCTGCAAAAATGATGAGAAGTCCAAGGAGCAGGTTATGTGTTACAGGCTCATCCAACAGGACAAATCCCCAGATCATCGCTGTCCCAGGTATTAAATAGGTGACAGTAGAAGCGAATTCCGGGCTTCCTTTTGTCATGATGTAGAAATACAGGAGCGTGGCGATTCCTGAACCGAAGCAGCCCAGTCCGATGATTCCAAGCAGGACTTCGGCTGACATCAAGCTTCCGATTGATATCGGCTGGGTCACCAGCGTACCGATCAATCCGATCCCAGCTCCGATCAGCAATTGGAACGTGGAGATTGTGACCACAGTCGTTCCGGCCAGATATTTTTTTGTGAAATGAGAAGAAAACGCATAGCTCACGGTCGCCAGGATCATCGTTCCGACCCCGACAAAGTCAGAGGTGAATATGCCGCTCACTTCAAAGTTCATCAAGACTAAAATCCCAAGGAAGCCGACCACGATCCCGATCCATTGAAAACTCGTCAACACGGCAGAAAACAGCAGAAAACCAATTAACCCTGTCCAGATCGGGGTTGTCGCGTTCAAGATCGACGCCGTATTACTATTAATCTGGGTTTCACTCAAGGCGATCAGTGTCCAAGGAAGTGCTGCGTTCCCGATGCCGACTACGATCAACTTCCAGATCGGCAGAGGCTTTTTCTCCCCTTTTCGCCGCTGGATGAAGAAGATCGGCAGCAGGACGAGTGCCCCGGCGATACAGCGAAGG
>NZ_JABMCR010000562.1 GCF_013179555.1 Bacillus haikouensis | reverse complement strand
ACTGAAACGTCTCGAGGGGCTAGCCGCCGCAGCTGGACAAGTCTCGCGTTGATCACACTTCTCCCTGAGTAGTCTTCCTCTTACACTCCAATCAACAGCTGGAAATCGTTCAAATATGATGAATGCCCCCGCTCATTGTGGATGAACGGGGGCATAAAATTACACTTTATAGTTGTGCAAAAGCTTTATTGACTGCATCGAGTGTTACGTTGATATCGTCTTCTGTGTGTTCTGTCGTAAGGAACCATGCTTCGTATTTAGAAGGTGCCAGATTGATGCCCTGGTTGAGCATGAGTTTGAAGAACCTGGCGAACATGTCACCGTCTGTTGCTTCTGCCTGGTCGTAGTTTTCGACTTTTTCTTTTGTGAAATAAAGCGTGAGCGCTCCTTTTAAGCGGTTAATCGAAATCGGGGTATCATGCTTTTCAGCTGCAGCAATAATACCCTCTTCAAGCATCTGACCCAGCTCATCCATTTTCTCATAAACTCCATCTTGCTTAAGGACTTCAAGACATGCGATTCCTGAAAGAATGGAAGCAGGATTTCCGGCCATCGTTCCAGCCTGATAGGCAGGTCCGAGCGGTGCTACCTGCTCCATGATTTCCAACTTACCGCCGTAAGCACCGATTGGAAGGCCGCCGCCGATGATTTTGCCAAGAGCGGTCAAATCAGGCTTCACCTTTAACATGTCCTGTGCTCCGCCATACGTGAAACGAAAAGCGGTAATCACTTCGTCATAAATGACCAGGCTGCCTGCACTGTGAGCGATATCATTCACTTGCTCCAGAAAGCCTTCTTTCGGCTCGACGATTCCGAAATTCCCGACAATCGGTTCAACGAGTACGCCCGCAATTTGATCTCCCCACTTTTCCATTGCTTCCCTGAAAGGTTCGATATCATTGAAAGGGACGGTGATAACTTCCTGGGCAATGCTCTTGGGAACTCCTGCAGAATCTGGTGTTCCAAGGGTGGAAGGACCTGATCCTGCAGCGACCAGCACTAAATCGGAATGGCCGTGATAACAGCCGGC
>NZ_JABMCR010000561.1 GCF_013179555.1 Bacillus haikouensis | reverse complement strand
TATATGTAAATGGAGTGGCTCGTGTGAAATTGTTTAAGGGCCATGCTATTGTGGAAGGCAGAAAATCTTCTAATTCTTTATATGATGAAAATCTGGCTACTTATACGAAAGCGGATGAATTTGATCACGACGCAGCCGTTGGTTTCATTAAACTTTGGGGTTTGCCGACAAAGGTTTCTTCAGTCATTAATAGCGAGAAGAAGGAGAAATTGACTCTATGAGTAAGCTTTGGGGCGGAAGATTCACGAAAAAGCCGGAGGAATGGGTAGATGAGTTCAACGCATCTATCTCTTTTGATCAGGAATTAGTCCTTGAAGACATCGAGGGCAGCCTGGCTCATGTAACCATGCTGAAAAAATGTGAAATCCTTTCTGAAAAAGATGGGGATAAAATCCTTAATGGGCTGCAGACACTTTATCAGAAAGCTTTATCAGATGAACTTGAGTACTCGGTGGAATATGAAGATATCCACTTGAACCTGGAGAAACTCCTGATTGACGAAATAGGTGAAGTCGGAGGTAAGCTTCACACAGGGAGAAGCCGAAATGATCAAATCGCTACCGATATGCACCTGTTTTTAAAGCGAAGAGTTCAAGAGATCATTGATCTTATCGAAGACCTGCAAGCGGCAATCGTCCATCAATCGGAAGAGAATGTTGAAACGCTCATTCCCGGATACACACACCTGCAGCGGGCACAGCCGATATCATTTGCGCATCATCTCATGTGTTATTTCTGGATGCTGCAGCGTGATAAAGAACGCTTAACCGACTCGCTGAAGCGCATCGATATCTCTCCGCTCGGAGCGGGTGCGCTTGCCGGTACTACGTTTCCGATCGACAGAATGTATTCCGCAGATCTCCTCGGATTCGGCTCTTATTACGAAAACAGCCTTGATGCAGTAAGCGATCGTGACTTCATCGTGGAATTCCTCAGTAACAGTGCACTGTTGATGACACATCTGTCGCGACTGGCGGAAGAGTTCATCCTCTGGTCGACCGAGGAATTCAGATTCATTGAACTGGATGACAGCTT
>NZ_JABMCR010000560.1 GCF_013179555.1 Bacillus haikouensis | reverse complement strand
TTTTGGCGTTTAGTAGGATGAATCGCTTTATCGAGCTCTTCAGCAGAGAGTGTATTCGAAACAGTGTCACTGTTCGGCTTTCCCTTCTGACTCATACCTTTATCACGTTTTTGACTCATAGTATCATCTCCTTAAGCATTCAGATTAGTCTTAGAATGCTCGGGGGTAAAGGGGGATATTCATCCAAACTTATTTGTTGAGATCGTAAAGCCGGTAATACCCGCTTTCAATCGGACGGCTGATGTGTGGCTTCACTACATCGATCGCCTGCGAAAGCTTTTCTAAGTCGATACCGGTTGACACACCCATTTCTTCAGCCAGGAACACTACGTCTTCCGTTGCCACATTCCCTGTAGCCCCCGGGGCAAACGGACATCCTCCAAGTCCGCCGGCTGATGTGTCGAACCGGTCCACTCCAGCCTGCATGGAAGCGAGGATATTGGCAAGAGCCATCTTCCTAGTGTCATGGAAATGGGCAGTAATGAGTGTGTCAGGAAGTTCTTCTTTTAGTAGAGTGAATAAATTATACGCTTCAAGAGGATTTGCACGCCCGACAGTATCCGCAACACTTAACTCGTCTGCTCCCATTTCAACGAACTTTTTACAAAGTGAAAGTGAATCCCCGGGATCGATTTTTCCTTCATAAGGACAATAAAAAGCGGTTGAAATACAGGCTCTGACAAAATATCCCCGCTCCTTTAACTGAGTAATGAGCGGTTCAAGATCTGAGAGCGCGTCTTCTGTTGTTTTATTGATATTCCTTTGGTTGAACGTGCTGCTGACCCCTACAAATACAGCTACTGCCCTGCAGCCTGTTTCATATACGCGCTTGAGCCCCTTTTCATTTGGTGCAAGGACGAAATCACGCGAGTCATTTGTTAAGCAAGAGTCGACGATATCACTGGCATCCTGCATTTGCGGCACCCACTTTGGTGATACAAAAGAGGTCAGTTCCATTTCCTTAATGCCTGATTCCTTCAGGCGCAAGATAAATTCTTTCTTCGTGTCAGTTGGAACAAAATTCTTTTCATTTTGCAAGC
>NZ_JABMCR010000056.1 GCF_013179555.1 Bacillus haikouensis | reverse complement strand
GCATCCACAGAGCTATTACGCTTATATGATGAATAACCTTTTCAACCATATCAATGTTTCCCCGGATCATATTCATATTCCCATTGGAAACGGAGAAGGATTGGAATTAGAATGTCACCGATATGAAAGGTTGATAGAAGAAATCGGACCCCCAGACCTGCAGATTTTGGGGATCGGTTCGAATGGCCATATCGGGTTTAATGAACCCGGGACCTCATTTCAAAGCGAAACTCACATCGTGGAACTTGCAGAATCGACTAGAAGAGCAAACGCCAGATATTTCTCTTCTTTGGATGAAGTTCCTCAGTATGCGATTACGATGGGGATCAAATCGATATTGAAAAGTAAACGGATCCTGCTGCTGGCTTCGGGCAGTCATAAGGCAAATGCAGTGAAAACCCTGTTAGAGTGTGATCCTGATGAGGGTTTTCCTGCTTCTGTGTTGAAGGGGCATGGGGATGTTACGTTGGTGGTGGATGAGGGAGCTGTGGGGATAGATAACATTGTTAATAGTTTATGAATAATAGCATGAATTTCTCCTTGGTTGTTTGATATACTTATTATCGTAACTGAAGGTGGAAATTTTAACCACGCCTTAATCTCCTAAATGAAAAGTAGAAAGGTGATAAATGTTGAATTTGCTAATCAAAGATTATGATAATATCGCCCCGAAAATAGAATATTTAAAAGATGAGATTATTCTAGCTCAAGCATGGAAAAAATCACATACGTATATTCGAAGGCATAATTGGTATGTAGACATTTTGGAATTAGATTGTTCAATTGTAGATTTGGAGGAAAAACTAAAGAACTGGGCAGATAAAATGGAGGATGAAACATTCAAGCCAAGTCCTCTAAGGGTAGTATATGCTCCAAAGAATCAACAATGGAATTTCCCAGAGGATGAAAATTCGTGGTATCCAATAGATGAAAATGGTGAAAGATGCAAGCAAGATTTAAGACCATTAGCCCATATATCTATTCGGGATCAAACATTAGCGACAACAGTTATGCTATGTTTAGCAGATGCTATAGAAACTGCTCAGGGACCAACAGATGCCTACGATTTCCTAAAAGCTCAGCGGCATGAAGTTTATAGTTACGGTAATCGATTACACTGTCAATGGATCGACCATTCAAACAAAAAGCAACAGGCTAAATTTAGTTGGGGGAACTCTAAGTGTTATAGACAATACTATGAGGATTATAAAGGGTTTTTGAAGAGACCAAAAGAGGTGTGTAATTACTATTCTTCAATTTTAGACTCGAGTAAAGAGTTGTATGTAATATCGCTTGATTTAAGTAAATATTATAATTCGATAGATTCAGAGGCATTAATTGATGAGCTGAAATATTTATATGAAAACTATTATTCTCAATACCACCCCCTCCAAGAATATAAAAGTGACGAAGCATTCTGGAAGAAAACCAAAGAAATCTTCAATTGGGAATGGAGCGAAAATGATTATAGTGAAGATGACAAGATTTTAAATAGCGCTAAATCCGCACTGGGATTGCCCCAAGGATTAGTTGCCAGCGGATTTTTAGCCAATGCTTATCTAGTAAGATTTGATAGGATGGTAGGAAAATCTATAAAGGAAATAGTAAAAAAAAATCTAAAAATACTAGATTATTGCCGTTATGTTGATGACATTCGGATTGTAGTGGAAGCACCAAATGAAATTGAATTAGAAAAGATTAAGAAGGACATTCATGATTTTATTAATAGTAAAATGGTACAACATTTAAAAGTGATAAAAAGCAGTGTAAATAAGAAGATTAAATTAAATGAGAAAAAGACTAACATTATCTCTTATCACCAATTTTCCAATGAAAACAATATGTCTTCAGTGATGAACTCCCTTCAACACAGAATAAGTGGAACTCCTGATATGGATTCACTTCATCAGATTATTAGTGAATTGGTTGGTTTACTTAAAGTATCTGATGTTTTTGAAGAGACTAAAAGGAAAAAAGGGAATCTACTTGAGCTTTCAAGAATTTCTATCCCCCATATAGATGTAAAGGATGACACATTAAAGAGGTTCAGTGCAACAAGATTAGTAAATACATTACGAGAGAAGAAAAGTATGACTGTACATAGTGAATTGGTAAATAATGAAACAGATCTAAGCTCTCTTACAGCAGGTCAAATGCTAGATCATGAGTTTGAAACTGTTGCAAGGAATTTAATATCAGTGTGGTCTTATAATCCTTCTCTTTCTTTACTATTAAAATGTGGATTTGAATTATTTCCAGATGTAAATTTATTAACTCCTGTTCTTGAGGCGTTAAAATTAAAACTATTTTCCGATTCCGCAGAAAGAAAGAGTGCAGAATACGTTATTTCAGATCTATTGCGTTCAGCTTCAATAAGCATTGGGTACCAATCAGGTAATGTATATCCAAAATCTATAGACCTAATAGCATTCCGCGAAGAACTTGCTGCATTTGCCAAAAGGTTACTAAATGGGGAGAAAAAATTTCCTTGGTTTGTTAAGCAGCAGGCTATCTTATTTTTATTAACTAATAACGATTTAGGGTTTACGATTGATGAAAATGAAAAAGAATTAACCGAATATAGATTTTTACAAGAAGCAGCCCTATATAAAATAAGTTCAAATCCTCAAAAAAATTTAAAGGACAGACTAGCTACATCTATTATTGCTCAACAAATTCATCCAAATAAAAAGAAATACGTTTCTTGGTTTATAGAATTAATGAATAAAATAAAAAATGAAAATATAAGGAAGAGTGTAATTAGAACTCTTGCAATTAGTCGATCTGACTTATTCATCGAAATTCTTACATCCCAACGTATTAAGAATGAAAAATGGAAATTGTTAGTGCCATCCTATATTAGGCTAAGTGTTAATCATAATAAAAATAATGAGTTTAATACTAACCTAACAGATTCAATGTTCTTATTAAATGTAATTCAAAGTAAGAATAATCCTTTTATACAAGAAAATGCATTACTTTTACTTACTAAAAACATTTTAGATGACCCGAATTCAATTGATTATCTAAATGATGGTAAGGGAATTGAAAATCTGAAAGTCTCTTGTAGAGATTGGGGACAGATACAAAATCCTCACTTTAATGGTTTGAAAATAAGTTGGGATTTAAAGAAGGATAAGCATACATTCAATTTAGTTACCCCTCCAAGGTGGATTGAGAAAAAGTTTAAATGGATGTATACACTTGGGACTATATTAAGAGCGGCTATTGTTGGAGGATATGATTTTACAAGTCATACATTTCTCTATTCTGAAGATCTAGGGAAATATAAAGGGATAAAATCAACAGTTTATACTCGTCAGTTTGCAATGATTAATCAAGGTAAAGGTTTACTGGATGACTCAATGCCAGTTACACCATGGTTAAGTGAATTTTTATATAAACTGCTACAGTGGCCAGGCATTACTCAGTGGGATGAGGCAATTGAAAAATGGAATGACATATCAAGTTTAGGAGATTTGCAAAGAATAATAGATATGAGAATTAATCACCAGAGAAACATCTATGGAAAACTATCCCAAACACCTATGTACACCTTACCTATTTCAAGTAGATTGAAAGATAAAAATAATAAATTGAGATTTGCTATAGTACAACCACTTCTTCCTCAACTAAAAGATTTCAATGAGAAAGATCCATCTAAATGGAACGAATCATTTAGAAATAAACATCGCGATCATTTAGCGTCTATTTGTCACTTAGTTAACAAGCAAGTTCAGTCTACCATTCGTGCTAGAAAAGATTTGCATGACAAGGATAAAGAGGCTTTTGAAGGGGTTGATGTGATAGTTTTTCCTGAATTATCAGTCCATCCAGATGATATTCCAATTTTAAGAAGCCTTTCAGATAAAACCAAAGCTCACATTTTTACTGGCCTTACATTTATGCAATCGAATACTTACTCAAAGCCAATAAATCAAGCACTATGGCTTTTAAGGTCAGAACACAGTTCTGGCAGAGAATTTATTCATGTCTATCAAGGAAAACACCATATGACTAAACCAGAGAAAACCATGGGAATCAGTCCCCATCGGCCATACCAAGTCTTAATTGAATTACAGGGAGTTAATGGAGATCCTATTCGATTAGCAGGTGCAATTTGTTATGATGCTACCGACTTAGGTATTGCTGCAGATTTAAGAGGGGTGTCAGATGTCTTTATAATTTCTGCACTAAATAAAGATATTCAAACCTTTGATAATATGGTTAGTTATCTACACTACCATATGTATCAACCAATTATTTTGGCCAATACTGGTGAATTTGGAGGTTCAACAGTTCAAGCTCCTTTTTCAAAGCATCAACGTACTATTGCACATGTTCATGGAAATCAACAAATAGCGATTAGTATTTTTGAAATTGATCCTTCTATATTTAAAGGAACTTCTAAACCACAAGCCTTTCCAGATATTAAAACTCCTCCTGCAGGTTATGAAGGAAGGAAGTAAAGAAAAGTAGTTCAGAATTGATGAAAAGCAGCAGCTTACTCCCGCAGTAAGCTGCTTTCTCTCTTAGCTACTTTTATTACTGTCTTCAAATCGGAACCCCTATAAACAAAAGTCCTCTTATTATGATCGGTAAAATAAATCTCCCCATAATCATTTTTACGGCTAAAGCCGAGAATCATAAAATTGTATGTATGCTTATCTTTTAATAGGATCAATTCTTGTTTTGCGATGTTAATCCCCTCGTTTACAACTTATTGATGATGGCAAGTCAATCTTCTAATAAATGTTTATCTTCTTCTACATCCTGTAGAAGCCGATCTATACTGATTTTTGCCTTTATAAGTATTTTGGATAGTGTTCTGCATGTAGGGGCATTTTTACCACGTTCGATTTTTGCATACCCTTTTTCAGATAGACCAATTGTCTCAGCGAATTCCGCCTGTGTCATCCCGAATTCCTGTCTTCTTCGCTTTAAATGAATCCCTACGATTTCCGCATAACTCAATTTTTTGTGGTTTACCAAAGGTTTCTCCCCTTTTTACAACCATTATCGAATCGGGGAAAAACGTCCACCACGCACAGTTGGTTCCTTTATTCCTAAATATGTAAAAAAATAAAAGTTTTTTTGAAACTATACTTTTTCAGTTGGAAACACTACTCGGTGTTCAACTGAAAATTTGATAGAAAACGGGTGGTTTGACTATCTATGATTCATGGAATCCTTATTAAAATGTTAAATTGAGGTTAAGGATTGATTCATTGAAATTTCAACGGACCTATTATATAGAAATAAGAAAATTTCTATAATACGAATTAATATATTATCAATATCTGCCTATATATTGAGTGATGCTTTATCTGTTATAATTAACTTTTGATTAATATTAAATTATTTAGCATAAATAGTTGATCTTTTAGTCAATATTTATTATAATTAACTTAAATATATACCGAAAGGATGTTCGGTTTTGATGAATGTTATAGAATTATTTGCCGGAGTTGGCGGCTTCCGTATCGGGTTGGAAGCTGCAGGCGGTTTCGATGTTGTATGGGGGAACCAATGGGAGCCTTCGAAAAAGGCGCAGCATGCATTCGATTGTTATGCACGTCGATTTGAAGGTCAAGGTGAACACTCCAACGAAGATATCAGCTCGGTGGATGGAGAGACTTTCAAGAACCAGGATATCGACATGATTGTTGGTGGATTCCCTTGCCAGGATTATTCAGTGGCGAGGAGTCTGAATGGGGAAAAAGGGCTTCAAGGAAAGAAAGGGGTCCTCTTTTGGGAAATCACCCGACTGATGAGGGAGACGAGTCCAAGATATGTCTTGCTTGAAAATGTTGATCGATTGCTGAAGTCACCTTCCAAGCAACGGGGAAGGGATTTCTCCATTATGTTGGCAAGCTTACGGGACTTGGGATATTCAGTGGAGTGGAGAGTCATCAATGCAGCTGAATATGGACAAGCCCAGAGAAGAAGGAGGGTATTCATCTTTGCCACGAAGAATGAAACCCCTTATGTCGTTAATAGAAGGGGATTCGATGAAACCCAGATGATACACGAGGAAGGCTTCTTTGCGAAGGCTTTCCCGGTGAAGGAAGGTATTTCTGAGAAGAAAAAGCCTCAATCCTTCATCATGAAGAAGGATCTTGTGGAAATCTCAGATGAATTTTCGATGAATTACTATAATGCCGGCATCATGAGGGACGATTTGGTCTATACGGAAGAAGTCACACCTGTTGAAGAATCACCGACTCCATTGAAGGATATCCTTCAATCAGATGTTGACGATAGATATTATTTGTCAGAAGCGGCCGTTGAAAAGTTCACATATCTAAAAGGTCCTAAAAGGATTGAAAGGACTTCAGCCACAGGGCATAAATACACATTTTCCGAAGGTGGCATGGCTTTCCCTGAGCCATTGGACAAGCCTGGAAGGACGATGTTGACGAGCGAAGGCACAGTCAACCGAAGCACTCATGTGGTGGAAGATCCACAGACGAAAAGGCTGCGTATCCTGACACCGGTCGAGTGTGAACGCCTGAATGGATTCCCCGATGAGTGGACGGAAGGTATGACTGAGAGGATGAGGTACTTCTGTATGGGGAATGCATTGGTCGTCGGTTTGATAGAGCGTATTGGTAAGCGCATATCGGAAATCGAGAAAGAAAATATCGATGGGAATCAAGTTGAACTTGATTTGGTGTTTTCGGATACGGATTCACAATAAATAAAGGACTTTCCTGGATTGATTCAGGAGAGTCCTTTATTTGTATTCCGCTTTTGCTTCATCAATGAAGTCACATATCTTCTGGATAGCACTTTCGAACTCCCCGCGTATCTCATGTTCCCAGAGGCGTAGGATATTCCAGCCTTTTTCCTTATAATATTCCATCACTTCTTTGTCGCGTTCTTGATTCCTAGTCAACTTTTCTGTCCAGAACTCGACGTTGGATTTAGGTATCTTACCATGGATGGGGCAAAGATGCCAAAAGCAGGAGTCGATGAAGACCACTACTTTATACTTCTTTATGGCGATATCGGGTGTTCCTTTTAATGACCTTACATTTCTCCGAATCCTGTAACCACGGCTCCACAATTCTTCGGTCACCATGTTTTCCAATTTCGAGACAGCTTTGATGGACCCCATGATTTTGCTTCTTTCCTCTGTTGTTTTAGGGTTCTTCATTTTAACGAACTCCTTTTGATGGTATATGTTTATACTACCTAGCTTTGGAGATAGATAAACATTGCCATACAAAAGGCTTCTACATAAAGATACTTCTGGGCTCATAAGAAAAAACCACAAGAAGGACCTTGCGGCTTACAATTTATCTTTTATCCAATATTTTTTGTATATACTCTTTATCCAGCCAATAGCCTTGCTTAGTTATCCATTGGCCGTCAGGAAGCATGACTTTATCATCACCGTCTTGTGCTTTTGATCTTACATGACAAATTCGATTGAACTTGGAACCAGGGAGATTATTATTTACCCGATTACCTTTTTGGACCAATTCAACACCTTCTCTCACAATCCTGCGTGTCTCCGCCCATAAGTCATATGATTCGCCTTCAATCGTTTCCTGGGGCATGTTCCAAAGCTTGATTCCTTCGAAATAAGGGACCCGTTTTAATCCTTTTTGATAATTTTCAGTGAATCTGAATACCAAGAAAAGATATTTTTGCTCCGAGAACATGTTGAACAAATCACTATCTTCCCACTCTTCTTCTATCAACGTATCGAAATCTATGTTTGTAAATGACATGTGCTCACGTATTTTTCCATCCGGTTCACGGCGTATGGTTTTGAATTTGATATTCGCCTTTGAAAATTCCTCGATTTGATCAATGTCATTCCTGGTGACACCAAGTAATCTTGTCATCAGATGTGGAATCATGGATTTGTTTTCAGGATTATATTTTAGGCCGACTTCCTGGCACAGTACATCCACCCTTTTCCCGTAATGAGGCATGAATCTTTCGTTCAGGATTTCATCCAGCGTCTTGGTATTCAATTCCCCAGGTTTTGAGATGGATTCCATGTGTTCCGGAGTCAGGTATTTGGCAATCAAGCCTGTCATGTACGAGGCCTTTAGTGAAAAAGCACGTTGTTTAGCCTCGATTGGCGAAAAAGGTTGCCGGCGGACACTGGATTTATTTACGCCTTTGGTACAAGCGGACAAATACATTGTATCTGCTTCCGAAATCAGATGCGCCTCGCCATTTCTTATTTTTGTCACGATGGTTTCCCAATCCCGACGCATCACCGCCAGATCTTCTTCGGAGAACTCATTCAGGAATGCTTTGAAAATACGGTAATCATTTATCTCCACATCCGGCTCGTGCTGATATAACATAATCAGCATCTTGGCTGCCTTGCTCATGAAAGAGGACGTCTCGAATGTGAATTTGAACTCTTTCATATAATCGATGATGTTGAGGACCAATCGTTCCTTTGAAGAATATGTACCATTCTTATTTTTCTTGAAAGGGGTGACCTTCAGTTCCACACCCAAGTTTTCGAAATCCGGTTTGGATACCGAGTTTATCTCATAGCCGAAATAACTTTCCTCGATGATATTACCTAGTGTCCCTTTTGAACGGAGGTTTTTAATCCTACCCGTATTGTCTATTTCACCAAAAGTTTTTCCTTCCGCTGCTTGTGCTTTGATCATCAGTTCTTCTATGGTTTCATATATCATCATATTCTCCTTATCCTTTGAGCGAATGTTTTGTTTACTTGGTTTTTAGTTTACTAGAAAAGTAAAATTATGTATATGGTTTGAACCGAGCAAGAAGAATCTTTCCCGTTTCCTCCCATTAGTATGCTAGTCTAGAATCAGAAAATAACAAATTAGAAGGTGAAAACATGTTGAACCTTACTCACTATCAATCTTTATTTGATGAAGATAATACAGAGGTCAGGTGCCGGAGGGTGCTTGATGAAGTGGCTCCCAACTTAACTGGGATATTTGAAAGATTTATAGATTCAAAGGATATTCCATTGGGGGATGAGTTATATATACGTAACTATGATATGACATTGACGACAACTTATCATGATTCTCGAAATCCTACTTATGCAGAAAAGAAAAAGAATTCTGATATGGGCAGGAAGTACTTTGTTGGTCTATATATGAAATCTTCCGGAAAGGAATATAACCTATTCACCTTGGAATTGAACGGAATCGATCGTTCATTATTAATACATACAGAAGTAAGCTTCATACCTTTTTGGTCCTGGGTCAGGAGTGATGTTATCGAAAGAGTGTTGTCCTCCATACCTGCAGAATATTCGATATTCACTGGTTGGAAAGAAAAGAAGAAGTTGCCAAAAGGTGAAATCGAAGGGTATGTAAAAAGCTGTATAAAGCCAAGAAAGAGGCCATCCTTCCTAGTTGGTAAAGGTTTTGCTCTGGATGGTCAGATGAACGAGCAAGAACTGAGGAGACATTTACAAGAAGTTTGGGACGGCTTAAGTGAGTTCAGATATTACTTTAATGATGAAATAAAGAATGGGCAAAGGGCATGGAAGGCTTTGCAACTATTGTCTACCATACGGGATATAGAAGAAACCCAGTTACTCGGCAGACCATATTCAGTAGAGATTTCCTCAGTTGAAAAACTTAAATCCCAAGGAAACAGACAATCTTTTCAAATAAATGATGGAGATCAGATGATTACCAAGGGCAATATTGACTATCTTGATTATAACGACAAAAACTCCCCATTCCAAACGATTGTCGTCCGGGTGGCTGGAGGCAACCAGATTTTCACCAATGTGCGGGAAATCCTCTCTGAGGGTACAAAAGAATGGTGGATCAAGAAGTTATTTGCTACTCAAAGTATGGATAATCAGGAAATTAAGGCGGAAGCCATGCGCTTGCTACAGGAGCATGGAATCAAAGTGGACGATACCTCCTATTATGTTGGTACCTATGATAATGATACCGAAATGTTCATTGAAGGGGCGCATCAGGTGAAGAAGAACTTCATCGATGCAGCTCTGCTATTTGCCCATGCCAGGAAAGCGGTTGAATTACCTTTTGATCACGAGGAAGAGGAATCTGAAATCGAAGATAGGGAAGATCCCGAAGAGATAGGCACGCTCGAACCGAATTTCAGATTCGGAGAAATACTGGACATGATAGAGAACAGTCAATTCACTTTTTCCAAGGCGATTGTACGTGATCTGCATCTCAATCTGACCGCACTCGATGACAAGCATTTCGTGGTATTGAGCGGGATTTCGGGGACCGGAAAAACACAGATATGCCGCCTTTATGCCAATGCTGTATATGGGCTGGATTATGAAAGTGAAAATCCTTATTTCAGCATCATACCGGTTCGCCCTGATTGGACGGATGCGAGTTCCTTGTTCGGCTACTACAGTTCCTTCGAGAAGAGGTATGTGAAAACTGAATTCCTGAACGTGATATTGAATGCGTTGAAGGAACGTGAAAAGCCTCATTTCATCCTGCTTGATGAAATGAACTTGGCGCGGGTGGAATATTATTTGAGCGATTATCTAAGTGCGGTGGAATCGAGGAAGGAAATCCCGCTACATAGTGATGATTATGTGAAGGATGTACCTCAAAAACTGACCATCCCGCCGAATATATATATTCTCGGCACCATCAATGTGGACGAGACCACTCATTCCATATCTGATAAAGTGTTGGACCGGGCATTTGTGATGACTTTGTCGGACGTGGACTTCACGACCTTCTGGGAAAGGATCGACGCGGATATTAAGAGTGTCCTATCAAGGGAATTCGACTTGCTGAAAGAACTGCATTCCACTTTAGCTGCCTATGACCTTCATTTTGGTTACAGGACAATGGGGGAGATGTTGCAAAAGCTATATGCGAATCATCAGTTGGGAACTGAGCATGCAATGGACGCCATGGAGTCTTTAGACGGTGTGATAACAGAAAAAGTACTCACCAAGATACGGGGGGATGAACGGATATCCGATATGCTAGGGGAGCTGAATCGATGGTTGTCCGTTAACTTGGAAGGAAGCCATGTTTCCTTGCATCATGTGAAAAGGATGCAGAAGGAGCTGGAGTATTATGGTGCGACTCAGTTCTGGAGATAACCAATTGGAAATCTGGCTGCCTGCTGAAGGTTGGAAGCCATTTATGAATGCCTTTTTAACAGAGGCTTCGGAGTACAAACTAAGGTATGAAGGGGAAGTAATCGACTTGAGAGTACAAGGGGTGCCGCTGCCTTTCCATCGAGATGGCGACTTCCTCTACGTCACCTTCATTGCCCCTTTTCAAAGCGGTAGCATTAAGGTGTCCTTGAATGGCCAAGTACGTGAAACATTCATCTATCCTGATTCCCGTAAGCTGACGGAACAGCAGTTTGATTTGATGATCAAGGAGATTTTAGAAGAAAGTAATACATGCTTTCAACTGAATGGATTGGAGAGGGAAGTAAGTGCATCGGGATGGAACCGGGGAGCTTCATGGACACAGTGGATATATATCGAAAGGTCATTCAAGCAGCTCCGCAGGATCTATACCCGTATTGAGAAACAGCTATTCAGCAGTCTCATCAAACTTCCAATCAATCAAAAGAGGGAACGGGTGCAGCGCGTCGAACAGAAGACACTGCACTGGCTTGATAAAAGTGGGTACGGGGAACAGATACCCCTCCATGTTGAGACAGCCAAAACGTTTGAGACGGTTGACATGTATGAAAATCAGGTACTGAAAAAACAGCTGTTCGACTTAAGTACTCTTTTACGTTCCTATATGGAAGTGGAAAGGACAGGGGTGGCTAAGGCTGCCATGAAATATCATTCCATCACCAGGAGATGGTTGAACGCTCCATTTATCCAGGAGGTTTCCATGCATCAAGGTCCGTATACAATCACTCAGAAATTCAGGAAACATCCGGTGTACAGACAGTGGTACCAATGGTTCGAACAACTTTATCGGCATGATAGGGAAGGAATCGGATTCGACTATCCCATTGCCATGAAGGATACGTTCGAATTATATGAGATGTGGTGTTTCATGAAAATAGTGGGGATGTTGAGGGAACTGGACTTGGTTGAGGATACCCGCGACTTATATAGAACCACCGATAGTGGACTATTCTTGGACTTGTCCCTAAACAAGGAAAGCCGGATTGGACTTCGGGATGGTATGTCCCTCTATTTTCAGCGTAACTATCAATATAATTCTGAGGAATTCCATACTTTCACCCAAAGGATGATACCGGATATCGTACTGGAGTATGAGGAGGGGATCATCATATTCGATCCAAAATACAGAGTGCCAGGGAATCTGGGGACGGCACTTGGTGAGATGCATAAGTACAGGGATGGAATCTTACATAGGGAGACAGAAAGAAGAGCCGTCCAGGATGTGTATATTTTGACCCCGACTAATGAAGATTTCGCGGAGTCGATGAGGTACTTTCAGGACTGGTATCATGAACGTTATAAAATGGGGGCTATTCAAATGGTGCCTGGGGGTGAAAATGAACGACTGAAGGATTTATTGTCAAAGGTTATTAGTGAAGTAATTTAGGGTATGACCTTAAGTTCACAGTAAAATACTTTAGTAAGTGCTGAGTGCATCTCACTTAAATATTCAGCTGGCGGTTTGGGAATTTCCATACTTCATTATTTATAAATAAGAAACAGAGTTGAAGGCATATCATGTCTTCAACTCTGTTTCTTATCAACTGTTAATTACCCTTTTATTAGACTTGTTTAAGATAATATCGCCAACCCGCTGCATTTGGTCTTGATCAAAGATTTCATCAAATTCCAATCTTCTTTTCCCATATTGTATTTTCAACCCTTTTTCAAACAACCCGTCTTTAAACCAATTGACGTTGATTACTGTCTGATATCTGAATTTATCCATGAATGTCAGGTTTTTATTTAAAAACAACATTCTCTTGTTCGTGGGGATTAAATAACCCTTGATTTCTTGTTTCTTCGTTTTATCGTACTCACAGTGAATAAAGGTCAGTGCTTTTTCGTTCGGTTCAAATACGTTGGTTAATAGGGATTGGAAGAAAGCTTTGTTCTTCTTAATCTCATTAAATTCATAAGTGGTATATGAGCTATTGAGTATCCATAACTTGAGAAAGCAGATTTTCAATTACCCGTTTTTCTTCTGCTTCCTTTTCTATCCGTACTCGTTCTCTTTCTTGTTGCTGTAGAGTACGTACGCGTTGTTGCTCTTCAGCATTTATCTTCTTTTCTTCTTTTAATTGGAGACGACGATTCTCATTTTTAGTTCGATAACTAGCTACTTTTTCTTTAACCATGGACTCATCTTGTTTTTTTGTGAGTGTCTTGACGAAGAAATCTTCGACTTTAAAACATAGCTTTTGATAAACGCCCATTTTTTTCACCTCTTAACTTATCATTTTCTTGGCAACGTATAGCCTTCTTCCTAACCATCCTAATGCTGCTAATCCAAACCCACCGGCAGCAGTTGATCTTGCATTTTTTTGTTGTTCTTCATGCTCTTTATATCCCAGCTCATAATAATGCTTGAATATTTTTTCCCCTTTGGCAAATTCATTTGGAATTGATAACTTTTCCCCTTGTTGTCCTAAAGATAATCCAGCTTCTTTAATGGTTTTAACTTCTTTGTTGGAATCAAAGCCATCTTTAAACCAAGAGTTGAATTTATCATTCTCGTAACCTGGATTTTCGTATTTAATCAATGAAAAGGCAGCTTCATATCCTTTGTCATAATACTCTTGTTTTAGTTCCTCCTGAGCTTTTTTATAACCAGTTTCATAGGCATCGACTAGTGTATCATCCTGCCCTGAAGGTGGAGAATGTTGATCCTTTTTCCCATCATTGTAGCCTTTTTTTGTGAACTCTTGCTTCTTTGCTTCAAGTCGTTCTTTTAACGCTTTATTGAAACCATCCTCATAGGACTTTTTCAAACCTTTATGGGAAGCGTATTTTTCAGGTAATGATAATTTATCTTGCTGTTGACCAAGGGAGTAACCTGCCTCTGAAGCTTGTTTCTTTTCTTTTTCAATTTTGGACTTTCCTTCGTTATAACCCTTGTCATAACCTGTGGCATATCCCTCATTAAAAGCATCAGATCCTTCTGATGTTGAACTATTAGAAGCTGCCTCATTATAACCGTCTTTTAATCCCTGAGCATACCCTTGTTCGTCTCCGATTGCTTGATCTGCTTGATCCTGTTGTTGTTGTGCTTGTTCAGGACTGTTATTAATCTTTGTTTTATCATAACCGCCTGGAGCTTCGCACGGTATGCCGTCATCGACTACCCCGTTTCCCCAACCATCAAGGTTTTCTGGGTCATATGTAGCTGAATATCCCTTAGAATTCCAGTAATCTACTACTTCATCATAGCTGCCAAATTCAGAACAATCTTTATCATTTCTTGTCGCTGCAGGTTGTGTAGTTGTAGAAGAGCCACTACTATCAGTAGATGTTTCCCCACCATTGTGATAATGATAACCAGTGCAGAGTCCTTTTGCCTTTGATTTATCACTACAATTATGACCACCACTAGAGTCTGTTCTTCCGCTATGGGCAAAAGCAATTGATCCAAAAACTAAAGATAATAATAAAGTAATAGCAAGAACCTTTTTTATCATTTTTTTCCTCCATTATTTGAATATTACTTAATTCCTATTATATAGTTAAATTTTGGTGATTTCTAGATGCCGAATTTATCTAAATTTATGTTTATGATGAAGAATGTAAATTTATTTTGAAATTTATTTTGAATTCACCATTTATAAAAAGAGATTAGTAGAGTGGTACAGGAAATTACAGGTCTTAACCGAAATAAAGGGTTTAGCTTTTTCCTCCTATTCACCTATCTTATATTAAGTGGGGAGGGTTCCGATTTAATCACTGGGAACCCTCCCCATTCTTTTTAGTGTTTTCTTAAAAAAATAATTTAATATTAATCATCCTATATAAACCTTCTCCTTTTCTCTGAATAATTCTATAAAAAATTGAATTATCAAACTTTAGGGATAATTTGGATATAGTGTCATTCAAAAGACACTCGTGAATCTGTGCTTTATAATGGAATTATCAAGAAATGATGGGAGATTGAATGTGAGTATATTTAAATCTATTAAGAACCTATTTAGTGGGACAAAAGTTGAAAAAGAACACTCAGATAATAGAGTAAAGCTTAAAAATAATGCTTTTGTTAAAAATATAATTGTTCCACGATTTAACAAAGGAAGAATTGAAAGTATTGTTGCCAATTCATATGAATCGTGGGACGAATTTTTCAAAACAGACAAAACAAACCCTAAGTTAATTGGGTTTGAAAAGAGGTCGAGAAGAAAGTTCAGGCATTTATATCATTCTGATAAAATCATTATCACAGAAGCTGTTAAAAGTATTGAAATCGTGTCGAAAGAAAGTACGAAAGTTATTTCATTAAAGGACACAAAGTTAGAAAAAATGAGTATCGCCGCGGCTAGTGATAAGGGTATCATTTTAAATAACAAAGAAACTGTTGCTTTTTTAGACTTTCACAGTAATACATACCTTTTATTTGAATTCACTTGGCAACCTTTTAACTTTGCGATGGGCAAAGATTTCTGGTTGGTGGGAACAAGGGAAACATACGACGGACCAGGTGAATTATATTGTTTTGGGTACGATGGTAATTTTAAATGGGGAGTTTACTTTAAAGAAAAAATGCAGACTATGTTCGGGGAAATTGCCTTTATGCCATATTTGTTAGATATTTCTGCTGATTCTTCGGATATTTTAGTTGGAAGCATGGATAGATTGTACCGTTTTGATGTATCCGGAAACCTTGAAGCAAGGATTGCCATTTCGGAATTAAAGGAACATGAACTTCAAGAAAAGTACAACGAATTACAGAGCTCTTTGTCAGAACCACCTAAGACCGAAGAGGAAGCGATTAGTGCATACGCAAAGCAGCTAGCAAACCAATTTATTATGGGGTTTGAGCGAATGACATTCAACTCTCCCTATGCTGGATTTGCACATGACTCATATACAGATATGTTATTCATCCTAGAAGAAAAGGGGAGAATATCTGCTTGGAGTAATAAGGGCGAACTGATTTGGCTTAATTCCTTTAAAAATGAAGGTCGATTTATTAAGTGGTTAGATGAAAAACTAATTGTTTCTTTTAAATCAGGTGAAACATTCTGGTTAAGCAGAGAAGGGAAGTTCATCTATGGGGCAAAACTTCCTAAACAAGCTTCAACTATTTCTCTGATTCCGGATCAAAACAAGTACTTAGTTGTTTCTGAAGATAATCGTTTATATGAATTAGAAAAGAATACAGGGAATTTAATTACTGGTTCAGAGGGACATCCGGGAATGGAATTGTTTAATGTGTCTGGTCATAATATATTCTTCGATGGACCAACCAATACACAAGGATATTTCTGGTTGGCACCTGAAAACCATCAGTGGGAGCATTTTGAAGCAAAAGATCTTTTAAGTGCGGAAATGGATGTAAAAAGCGATGTTGCGTTAGAAATCACTGAAACGAATAAGTTTAAAAAATTGTGGTCTTTGGAAAGTGAAGATGATTGGTTTGGAAGTAGAGAAGTGGATTTAATTAATGAGCATGTTTACTTAGTAGAGAAGGGTCCGGAGAAGACATATGAAGAAAGTAGGAATATGACCGATAGGCAGAGAGAGAAAGACCGATTAAGTCATTACTTATCCTGCTATGATAAAGAAGGTAATATTCAATGGAGAAATCACATGTATTCAACAATGTGGTCTATGTATTTGTCTCCTGATAAAGAGTATCTCTTCACAAGTGCTCCTTCTGGAAGTGAAATTACTTATTTACCTGGTCATTTGTTTGTCTTTAATAAAGAAGGAAAGCAACTTAATAAATTCAAAGTGAACGCTCATGGTTTTGACCTCGAATTTGTTTCTTCTGATAAAGCTCTAGTAAAATTCTCGTCTGAAAAGGGTGAGAAAGGGGAAGAGGGAGTATTATTCCGAAATGAAAAAGGTAAGTGGGATTTCTCCTATGCTGATAAGGAAAAACAAGATGAACAAAAATCATTTGGAGCGGGATTGTATGACCTTGTAACAAACAGTTTCAAAATTACCAGAATAGATAAGAAGAAGTATCTCTTGGAGAACGATGATAATAGTAAAGAAGTCAAGTTAACTGCTGCGATGTATGAAGCTGTTGAGACGAGGGATAATCTATTAATTACACGAAGCGGAACAAGATTGATTTCGATATTCAATAAAGATTTAAATAAGGTACTGGATATAAAAGAATCAGAAAATATTTTATCTATGGTTCCTGGTGAATCGACTATTGCAGTGGCAACGAAAAATGAATTAAGAGGATACAATTTCAAAGGAGAACTTATCTGGCGATATGCTTCTATTCCAAAGGGGAGTTGCACAAGTCTTGTTTGGGTCGAGGATAAGGCTGTATTTGTTTGGGTAGTTTCTAGTAATGTAGAGAAGATTGTAGCTGCTATCAACAAGGATGGTAAAGTATTGAAGAGTCATTCCTTCAAATCGAATGATTACCACCGTTCAATTTTTGTGGATAATAAGAACGCTGAATTTGTAGCACAAACTAATGAGAAAATTGAGATTTACGAATTATAAAAATGTAAAAAAAAGACCCCCCGCGGGTCTCTCGCCATGGCAGGGATGATCCCAGGGGATGTCAATCAATTTTATGGATAGGCATGAGAATCGTACGAGAATTGGCCGATTCATGACAGAAAATGAAGTCAAAGAAGAATTTTATTAGTTACGTAAAGAATTTCCTGAGATTATTGATGTAGAGTTTGAAGAGGTGGTGGATATTGAAGTATAGAGTGTTTCCGTTATAGTCTATAACAAACAAAGCCTGTAAACAAAATGGTCACATGCTTTCTAATTTCTTAACAGGTTATGCAATCATCCCCGCCATCATCAACATTCCGTCCAACGGTTCCCCCAATGACTTCAAGACTTTTTGACGTCTCTAGGTTAAATTTTTGGGGACAGGCTTCTCGGTTTTTTCAAAATAAAAAGGTCGAAGTGTACTCAAAGTTTCTGAATTTTTTCTAAAATAGAAGATACTTAGAAATGAAAGGGATGATTCTCCTGCTGCACAAAGCAAGGGAATCATCCCTTTTAATTATCTTTAAGAAAAATTCACATATTGCAGATATGCTAATTGGTTAGAGCGGATTAACGGGCTTTTCGCTTATTCCTAAATAAAAAATTCTTACATTCTATTATCAATACTTTTACATTCCGGACACTTATGTTTCCGACGAACCATATTCCTGATCCCGGCTTGCCAGGAATGACCGCAGCGGCATGACCACCAGACTGCTTTGTTCATACCGGGAGATACCTTATGGGGAAGAAGCGGTTTGTTTTGCTGTTGATCCCAGAAGGAGGCGATATCCGGATGAAGGGTCTCTAGCGAGTTTGCCTCCTCTTTACATTGGGAACAGCCGGCTCTGCCTTCATTTCTATGATGGATTTTCGCTTTCCACTCATGTTCATTCGTGCATTGCCAGTAAACCATTTTACTCGATCCTGGTACAACTTGCTGCGGTGTTAGTTCCCCATTTTTCGAAGGATGCCATTCAGCTGCAATATCCGGTCGCATCGCTGCAAGGCAATTATCGCTGCTTACCCTTTTTCCTGCGCAGTATGGACAGCCTACACCTTCGGCACGGCTTCCAATTCTGGCTTCCCATTCGTGTTTTTTATCACAGATCCACCATGCATATTTCCCTGATCCTGGAGACACATCGGTTGGCAATAAACCATGATTCTTCGTCGGGTGCCACTCATTTGCCAGGTCAGGCATTAACACTTCGAGGTTATTGTCTTCTCCAACGCTAAAGCTATTGCAGTAAGGACATCCCCGCCCGGCAGCACGGTGAGACACTCTGGTTTGCCATTCATGGCCATTGTCACATTGCCACCAAACACGCAGCTGGGAACCTAATTTGATGGCTCTTGGATCAATGTTCTCATTTTTCGCTTCATGCCATTGATCAGCCAATACCTCATGAGAGGCAATACTTTGTTCTTCAATTTTCTGTTTGTACATCTCAATGATTTTCAGTTCGTCACGATCAACATCAATGTCGAGTGTTTTTAGCTTAGAACCGGCGTCCTTTTTCGTGAACGATGCCAGTGCTTTCAGACACAGGCGGATGACATCTGAATAAGGTTCTTTCAGATTTCTGTGGATTTCTATATATTTTTCATGTTGGCTCAGACCAGGTAATCCAGATTCTCTAATTCGAATGATGACGATATTCTTAGAAAGTAAATAATCATTTTTAAGCTGATCCGATTCCACTCTATCCTTATGATAATAGAAACCGTCGTATTCTATTGCTATACCGGCGATTGGGTCAAGGAGTGGTGCATATTTAGTTGATAGATAAATGTCCACACTCTCTTTGGTGTCGGGATTATAGGCAAAACCCCCATCTATTTTAGGGAAAACCATTTTTAAATAATAAAATAATGCCTG
>NZ_JABMCR010000559.1 GCF_013179555.1 Bacillus haikouensis | reverse complement strand
TAGTTCCAGGAAAATGTGAAGTCGTAATGACATCCTCTTCCCCTGAGACGTTCCTGATGATCCGGTTAATGAAAGTTGACTTCCCGACATTTGTACAGCCAACTACGTACACATCTTTTCCATTGCGGTATTTTTCGATCGCATGGATCGCTTCCTGTATACCAGGTCCTTTTGCGGCACTCACCAATTGGACATCAACAGGCTTAAGCCCCAATTGACTTGCTTCATGCTTCATCCAGTGGATCATCTTGGATTGCTTGACAGACTTCGGCAATAAATCTACTTTATTACCGATCAGCAGAATTGGATTCGAACCGACAAACCGGTGAAGTCCGGGCAGCCAGCTGCCGTTGAAATCAAAGATATCGACTATTTTCACGATTAAACCCTCTGAATTTCCGATTTCATTCAGGATCTTAAGAAAATCGTCATCAGTCAACGGAACGTCCTGAACCTCATTATAGTGTTTTAACCGGAAACATCTTTGACAGATGATTTCTTCCTTTTCAAGTGCAGAAGGGGGGGCATAGCCCATACCTTCTTTGTCTTGCGTCTGAATTCCTACACCACAGCCAACACAAACTACTTCACTCACTTCTTTTCCTCCCACTCAAGCAGACCTTTCCGCTTGAAAAACTTCATGATCCTTCTTTCCACTCTACGATTGAACTTTGTGATGAAACCGTCTGATTGGGCCACCGGTACCACAAGGATCGTATGAAATCCGTTTCTGTTACCGCCAAGAACGTCAGTCAAAAGCTGATCTCCAATGACTACCGCTTCTTCCTTCTTTACTCCCATTTGTTTAATTGCACGTCTGAATGCACGCCCCATCGGCTTTCTGGCCTGGAAAATAAATGGCACGCCAAGGGGGTCCGAAAATGCGCCAACGCGTCTTTCATTATTATTGGAAACAATCGTGACCAGGATCCCTTGTTCCTGCATTTCCTTAAACCACTGAATCAACTTAGGAGTAGCATTGGGCCTGTCCCACTCAACAAGTGTATTATCCAGATCGGTAATGATTGCCTTGATCCCTTTTT
>NZ_JABMCR010000558.1 GCF_013179555.1 Bacillus haikouensis | reverse complement strand
TCTTTTCTTCGAGCACGTTTACCACTTCAGGAATGATATCACCAGCCTTTTTGATGACAACATGATCACCGATCTTGATGTCTTTTTCCCTGATGAGATCTTCATTGTGCAGGGAGGCCCTTTGAACGGTGGTACCGGCAACCCTTACAGGTTCAAGTATTGCGGTGGGTGTCACCACTCCGGTCCGCCCGACACTCAGTTCGATTTCTTTTAGGATCGTGACTACTTCTTCAGCAGGAAACTTGAAAGCTATTGCCCAGCGCGGGCTTTTGGCGGTGAATCCGAGGGCTTGCTGCTGTTCCAGTGAATCAACTTTGATGACGATCCCATCGATATCATACGAAAGATCCGGACGTTTCCCCGTCCAGCTTTCCACATATTCGAGTACTTCTTCTATAGTAGCACAACGCTTGCGTTCAGGATTCGTTTTGAATCCTAGCCTGTCCAATCGATTCAGGCCTTCACTGTGTGAGTCTATGCCTGTGTCACCAATGTCGGCAAGGGCATACAGGAAGATATCAAGGTTTCGGGAGGCGGCTATCTTAGGGTCCAATTGACGAAGCGAACCTGCAGCAGCATTCCGAGGGTTTGCGAAAGGCTCTTCACCCTTTTCTTCCTTCACTTTATTCAATGCTTCAAACGAACGCTTAGGCATGAAGGCTTCCCCGCGCACTTCAAACGAAAGGAGTTCTTTAATTTTCAACGGAATCGAACGGATCGTTTTCAAGTTGGATGTAATATCCTCCCCGATCGAACCGTCTCCGCGGGTAGCACCTTGAACGAATACACCGTTTTCATAACGGAGGGAAACTGCCAAACCGTCAATCTTGAGTTCACACACGTATGAGAAATCATCGCCCACTGCCTGTCTGACACGGCGGTCAAAATCACGGAGGTCCTCTTCATTGAAGGCATTCCCCAAGCTCAGCATCTGACTCCTGTGCTCAACTTTTTCAAACGCGTCGAGAATCGCCCCGCCCACCCTTTGAGAAGGCGAGTCTGAGGTCTTGAATTCAGGGTACTGATCCTCGAGATCAATCAGCTC
>NZ_JABMCR010000557.1 GCF_013179555.1 Bacillus haikouensis | reverse complement strand
ATACCATATTATTCCTCCTTTAACATATATAGTACTTGTTTATTCCGTTTTAATCAATATATTAATTAACTTTATTCTTGTTTATGCTCTTTTGTGTTTGAAAAGAGTTGCGAATTGTCATAATAGCTGCCTTGACATATAGATGATTTTTCCATATAATTCTTTTAACAGTTACCAGAAATGTTGAGTATACTGGTGTAATGCAATGAAGAGGACATGAATAATTCTTAATTACTTTCCAGAGAACAGGGTCTTAGGCTGTGAGCCCTGAAGAAATGAGAATGATTTACCGCCTTGGAGCTATCATGGTGAACGATTCAGTATTCATGATCGGGTAAAACCGTTATCTTACTTAGAGCGAAGAGAGTCGATTGACTCCTTTCGGAATTAGGGTGGAACCACGACCGCACGCGTCCCTTGAACAGGGATGAGTGCGGTCTTTTGTTTATTAAACTGCTAATAAATCAAGGATTGATCTCCACAAAACAAAAACGAAAAAAATAGTTAAAAGAGCAATGAGAAGGACATGAATGATTCTTAATTACTTTCCAGAGAACGGGGTCTTAGGCTGTGAACCCTGAAGAAAAGAGAATGATTTACCGCCTTGGAGCTATCATGGTGAACCATGCAGTATCCATGATCGGGTAAAACCGTTATCTTACTTAAAGCGAAAAGATTCGATTGACTCCTTTCGGAATTAGGGTGGAACCACGACCGTACACGTCCCTTGCATAGGGATGAGTGCGGTCTTTTTTATAATTAGATTAGGAGGAATGAAATATGTCAGTTCAATTTGATTCAGAAAAAAGAAACCATCGAAAACTCGGAGCAGAGATGGAATTGTTTATTTCGATGGAGGAAGCACCGGGGATGCCTTTTTTCCTGCCAAATGGTATGGTCATCAGAAATGAGCTTGAGAAGTTTTGGAAGGAAGAGCATAGAAAAGCAGGATATCAGGAAATTAAGACTCCGATTATGATGAAACAGGAATTATGGGAGCAATCAGGCCACTGGCACCATTATCATGAAAATATGTATTTTTCAGATGTTGATGATCAATCTTATGC
>NZ_JABMCR010000556.1 GCF_013179555.1 Bacillus haikouensis | reverse complement strand
CCTTAACTGCAAAAGTTGAAGGATCAACTTTAACGCCAGGACCCATAGTAGAAGTAACAGCAACGTTCTTCATGTATGTCCCTTTAGCTGCAGAAGGTTTAGCTTTAAGCATTGTGTCGTACATAGTCGTGAAGTTCTCAACTAATTTCTCGCTGTCGAAAGAAATCTTTCCAACAGGAACGTGTACGTTACCAGCTTTATCAGCACGGTATTCAACTTTACCAGCTTTAATTTCGTTAACAGCTTTTTCGACATCGAAAGTCACTGTTCCAGTTTTAGGGTTTGGCATTAAACCTTTAGGTCCTAACACACGTCCAAGTTTACCAACTTCACCCATCATGTCCGGAGTTGCAACGATTACGTCGAACTCGAACCAGCCTTGGTTGATTTTAGTGATCATGTCTGCATCACCAACGAAGTCAGCGCCAGCAGCTTCTGCTTCTTTTGCTTTATCGCCTTTAGCGAATACAAGAACTTTTTGAGTTTTACCAGTACCGTGCGGAAGTACTACCGCTCCACGGATTTGCTGGTCATTCTTACGAGTATCTACACCTAAGCGGAACGCTACTTCTACAGTTGCGTCAAACTTAGCGATGTTTGTTTTCTTTACTAATTCGATTGCTTCTTCAACTGAGTAAGCTGTAGTACGGTCTACAAGCTTTTGAGCTTCAAGAAACTTTTTACCTTTTTTTGCCATTTTATAATTTCCTCCTTGATGTGGTTTTAGCGGAATAACCTCCCACGAAATAAGGTTGCGAGAGTGAAACAATACATTTCATCATCGCAACCTCGTTCAACAGGAACATTCAAATAAGCGAAGCTGGATTAGTCTTCGATGACGATACCCATGCTGCGCGCAGTTCCTTCTACCATGCGCATAGCTGATTCAACGCTAGCTGCATTTAAGTCAGGCATTTTTGTTTCAGCAATTTCACGTACTTTATCGCGTTTAAGTGTTGCCACTTTCTTGCTGTTCGGTTCGCCTGAACCAGACTCGATACCAGCCGCTTTCTTAAGTAGAACAGCTGCAGGCGGAGTTTTTGTGATGAATGTAAATGAACGGTCTTC
>NZ_JABMCR010000555.1 GCF_013179555.1 Bacillus haikouensis | reverse complement strand
AGGCATTGATTGGACATAAACTGCCAATCAATGAAGGGCCAGCCGGTCTTTGGTGGGGAGTATTTGCCATTTATGCAGGGTTTGCAGGAACTCTTTACAGCAGCCACATTGAAGTATTAACCGTTTTACAAGGCGGGATGATCGTCAGTGGTGTCATATTTTTCATTTTAGCTGCAACTGGCCTGTTAAAGAAACTGACTTCGTTATTTACCCCTGCCATCACATTTATATATTTGATGTTGTTGATTTTACAGCTTAGTGGTTCCTTTATTAAAGGAATGTTCGGGGTCAGCGGTGATCATGTGACTATTCAGCCTCTGGTTTTGGCAGGGAGTGTATTGACAATCCTTGCAGCGCTGTATTTCTCCAGTCACAAAATAAAGTGGATACAGCAATATTCAATCATTCTCGCTCTGATAGCCGGGTGGATCATCTTTATGATGATGGGTCTCGGAGGTCATGTAACAGTATCCAGCTCATGGTTTGCCTTACCTGAATTATTCGTATTCGGAGCACCTTCATTTGATACGGGCGTAGTCATCACCTCTGTATTTATAACCTTTCTGCTGACGACCAATATGATCGCATCGATAAGGGTCACAGAGGAAGTGATGAAGTCCCAGGGTCAACCAACATATGAAAGGTTTACGAAAAGCGGTTTTGCTTCCGGGATCAATCAACTCTTGGGAGGGGTATTTTCAGCCATTGGACCTGTTCCTATTTCCGGGGCAGCCGGATTTGTGGCCTCTACAAGAATGTACAGCATTCTGCCGTTCATCGCCGGAAGCACAATCATCATCGTGATCAGCCTGGTCCCTAAAGTAATGAATATCTTTGCCAGTTTGCCTGCTCCGGTCGGGTACGCCGTCACGACGGTTATTTTTATAAAGATGGTTGGCCTGGCATTGGAAGAATATCACAAAGTGAAAAACCTTGAACGGACTCAATTTGTCGCGGGTATCTCATTGATTGTCGGGGTAGGAGCCATGTTCGTACCGCCGGCCGCTTTCAAAGATGTTCCCGTTGTAGCTGCCTCCATACTCAATAACGGCCTGATCCTTGGTACTGTCACGG
>NZ_JABMCR010000554.1 GCF_013179555.1 Bacillus haikouensis | reverse complement strand
GCTTTCAATCAAGTTGACGGCTTCTGAACCGTCATCTCCTTCAGCTACTACATTAAAAGAAGGTTCAAATTCAAGAATGCGTTTAACTCCTTCTCTGAATAACTGGTGATCGTCAATGATAACAATATTTGTTGCCATGTCATTCGCCTCCCTAATCCTTCGAAAAAAATTTACTTATTGAGCGGTACCTGCACGATTACAACGGTTCCTGCCCCAATTTTTGAGTCAATCGTGATGTCTCCTTCGAGAAGGTCGACACGTTCTTTCATCCCCATGATGCCAAAGGATCCTGTTTTCTGTTGTTCTTTATCGAATCCTTTGCCGTTGTCTTTGACGACAACGGTTATTTTGTCTTTCTTTACTTCTACTTTCACTTGTATATGTGACGATTCAGCATGCTTCAGCGCATTCTGGACACATTCTTGGACGAGCCGGAACAAGGCTACTTCATATTTAGAAGGAAGTCTGATATCCAGGCCGATATTCACAAATTGTATACTGGTCCCCTGGTTATACTCTTCGATGGTGCTTAAGTATTTTCTAAGAGTCGGAATCAATCCGAGATCATCCAGTGCCATCGGTCTCAAATCGTAAATGATTCGACGGACCTCATAAAGTGCGGACCGGACCATTTTTTTCAAGTCGCGGATCTCTTTGATCGCTTCTTCCGATCCTCTTTCTCTGTACACCCGATCGATCAGGTCAGACCGCATCAGGACGTTGGCCATCATCTGCGCAGGGCCGTCATGAATTTCACGGGATAAACGCTTTCGTTCATCCTCTTGTGCCTCAATGATCTGGAGCCCGAAATCCTGGCGCTGCTTCGCGTCCTCAAGCGCTTCGTTCACTTGTCTCAAATCACTATTCAGGTAATTGAGAACCACTGAAATCTGCGTACATAGGTGTTCAGCCCGGTCAATGGTATCGCCCAGCGACTGCAATCGTCTTTGAAGCTCATCCCGCCGGTCGCGCAGCTGCTTTTCCAACTGTCTATTGATCGAAAGTTTCATTTGCAGTTCGTGGGCCACTTCATACGCTTCTCGGACCTGATCCTCTGAATAGGTCTGGAAATGTT
>NZ_JABMCR010000553.1 GCF_013179555.1 Bacillus haikouensis | reverse complement strand
ATCAAAAGTAATCTTCGGCGCGTCATTATCAAGGCTAATAGTCGACGTTTTAGCAAACTGTCTGCCATCTTTCGTCGTACCGATCATTTTGACTTCATATATGCCATCTTCTGCCCTTATTCTTGTATAGCTGATTGGCTTCTTTTCATGTCCCGTTAGCGGGTAATAATACCCTGCAAATCCATCATCAATGAAATAATCATAGTCAATTGCCGCTCCTGTTGCATTCACCCCTGTAATCCAGCCTAGATCCTCTTTTGTTTCTGGATCAACTAGTACCCAGTCCAACCTTTCCATTGGCGAGTTTAATCTGAAATCAAGATCAGTCGCCTTCCTGCTGTAAGGATTTTTTACACGGTTTGTCGAAATACTAGGTGTATAGACTTCAAAGTGCCCAATTCCTTCTTCCACTACCTTTGCTCCAAATGGAATACGGTAGATTTCTTCCGGATTCTTTGCGTTCTTGATCACAATATATCCTTCGTATGTCCCTTTTTGGGCTGATTTCGGAATCGTAAGGAATGCATTGAAGCGTTCCTCTTTATTTTTCTTTACTTTAATCGAGTCGGGAACATTCAACCTTACTCCGTTTTTCTCCGCATCGAGTGATCCTGATGCTTCCGCTCCGATATTATACTCAACGGAGATGTCATATTTATTGTTTTTATCACTTTTATTTGTGATTGATAGATTCGTTGTTTTGGTGATGTGTTCATCCCCCATCGGTATGAAACCGTAGCTTAGGGCACCGGTTTGTTCCGGGATGATGATTTCTTCCCCATTTTCAATAAATGGCGTTTCATCCAGAACAGAAATCATTGTATCTGAGTGGATTGCCTGCATTGGGTCTACTCTTCCAGCCCCCACTTCAAATACGCTATATTGATTTTTCAATGGATCGGCGGTATTCATTAACACAGATTTAATATCACTTGGCGTGTATCCGGGATGTGCCTGAAGTAGCAATGCTGCAATACCAGCCACTTGAGGTGACGCCATCGATGTACCAGATAGGCGTTGATAGGCATGCGAATAATCCGTAGAATCTTCTTTATTTTGAACATAAGCGGGAACGGTTGATAAAATATTCACTCC
>NZ_JABMCR010000552.1 GCF_013179555.1 Bacillus haikouensis | reverse complement strand
CCTCATCAAGTCAGTCGTATTTTCTCGTTTTGATATTCTTTCAATCTTGCGTTTGCGATGACGATGATGTGTCGCATGATTGCACCAAGAGCTGTTAGCTTTGACTTTCCGGCATGGAGTAATCGCCTATACGTCGCAGCAAGGTGGCTCTTGCTGTGGCTTGCAGCCATAGCTGCGGTAAAGAGCAGCGGTCGTAACTGCCGTCGTCCGCCCGTGGTAAAGCGACGGCCTTTGTGCGCGCCGCTGTCCCGGGGGTGAGGGGCGCATCCGGCGAGGCTTGCTGCCTGCTTGCGATCGATGTGTCCGAGTTCCGGCATGAGCGCCAACAGCATCGGCGCGATCACCTTGCCAATGCCCGGAACGGTTTGCAGGATGGCCTTGCGATCTTTCAGGCGTTTATCGAGGCTGATGATCGTTTCGATCTGTTTGTCGATGGCCTCGATACGGCGCTTGATTTCGGCAATATGGCCGGCAATCTCGCGAGCGATCGGCTTATTGCGCGGCGCCTTCAACCGGTTTTCCTCTTGCACGCGCATGGACACGAGATCGGTGCGGCGCAAGACCAGCAGTTTGACCTTGGCTTCATGTGGAGGGCTTGGCCGCCAGCGTGGGAGGGATTGCGCCCGTGACAGACCATATTGTGCGATATGGCGTGCATCGATGGGGTCTGTCTTGGCATTTGCGCCGCAGGCGCGGATGAAGGCTTTGACCCTGACCGCGTCTGCGGCGGTGGGCGGGGATGGCAAGGTCTTCAAGGACATCCAGCAGATCGTCCTCGTAGCCACCGGTGGCTTCGCAGATGGCGAGCATATCGCCACGTCCGGCATATGGCTTCAAGGCGGCCCTGAGCGCGACCTTGCTGTTTTCGACGGTGCCGATCTTTCCGGTACGGGTATCGAAGAATGTGATTGTTGCTTTGGAGACGTCAAATCCCAAAGCGAACTGGATTTGTGCGGTGTTCGGGTCCATGATGGGGCTCCATGCTTGGCATTGTCTGCGGGCGCGGTGAAAGCCGGCCCATTCAAGTCAACAAGCGATGCGAAGCTGGTGCGATTGCAGCCCAGGATGAGGCCGGTCGAGAAGACCCATTCCTGTTCGGGCG
>NZ_JABMCR010000551.1 GCF_013179555.1 Bacillus haikouensis | reverse complement strand
GTTCATGGCGAAAGAGGAATTGTTCAGGGTACCGATACTCGGAAAGATTCTGCCGGGGGTCCATGCTTTTCCTGTTAAACGCGGCATGAGTGATCGTGAAGCTCTTCGAAAAGGGTTGAAGGTTTTGAGTGACGGAAATGTTTTAGGTTTGTTTCCGGAGGGTACTAGAAGTAAAACAGGTCAGGTCGGTAAAGGTCTGGCAGGTGCGGGATTCTTTGCCCTGCGCTCTGATGCGAAAGTGGTTCCGTGTGCTATCATCGGCCCCTATAAGCCTTTCAGGAAGTTAAAAGTGGTTTATGGTCCGCCTATTCCGATGAATGAAGTAAAAGAACAAAAACTAAATGCTGAAAAAACGACGGAAATTATCATGCAGCATATTGAAAAACTGATGGTATAACCGGACTTTCTTGCTTGACAAATAGTCCTATTTATTAGAAGTTATTAGAAAGACTAATTTATTTAAATTGTGGAAAAATTCACAAAAATAAAATCTTTGCAGTCATGGATTAAGGAGGAGTACATAATGGAAGACATGAATGGAATTGAAGTGAAAAATCTCGAAATTGGTGAAAAAGTTAAGGGTACCGTCACTAAGGTCGAAGAAAAACAAGTCCTAGTTGATGTTCAAGATAGTAAAGTGGATGGCATCATTCCAATTAGTGAACTCTCAAGCCTTCACATTGAAAAAGCTTCTGACGTTGTTAGTGAAGGGGATGTACTGGAGTTAATCGTGACAAAAGTGGAAGAAGAACTGCTAGTTCTTTCTAAGCGTAAAGTCGATGCGGAAAAAGCGTGGGAAGAAATGAAGAACCGTTTCGAAAAAGGGGATGTCTTTGAAGCCGAAGTCAAGGATGTCGTAAAAGGCGGACTTGTTGTAGACCTTGGCGTGAGAGGGTTTGTGCCTGCCTCGTTAGTGGAAGATTACTTTGTGGAAGATTTCGCCGACTACAAAGATAAGGTGCTTTCATTTAAGATTGTAGAGTTGGACCAGGAGAAAAACCGTCTGATCCTTTCTCATCGTGCGGTAGTGGAAGCGGAGAAACAACAGCAAAAGAAGAAGCTCCTTACTGACATTGAATCAGGTGCTGTACTTGAAGGCACGGTTCAGCGCAT
>NZ_JABMCR010000550.1 GCF_013179555.1 Bacillus haikouensis | reverse complement strand
GGTTGGAGATCGCTCTCCATCGAGAACTTGTACATGTTCCCGAAGTTGTTTATTCTTCCATCTGTAGCGTTGTTCCAAAGCGAACACTCCTCTGGTGGAATGGTATTGTCAGTTTTATTTAAGTTCTTTCTTTAAAGGTCATTTTTGTGCAAAAAGCTTAGTAATCGCCCGATACTATTCGTTTATTGCGTTTTGTTTTCCAAAAGAAAGGGCTTACATTTATGTTAACATATTTTGTCTTTTAACGCAGTAAAGGTTTACAACAATAATGTGAATTTTCGATTAAGGAGGAGTTTACAAATGAAAGTTTCATCAAACATTGGGATCATCAATGCTTTAATTCGCATCACATTAGGCTTAACGATTCTGTCTTGGACTACGGCCAAACTTGTTAAACGTCCATGGAGAGATTCTTATCTCGTTATGGCGATGATCGGGGCCATGAAGGTGGCCGAAGGAATCCTGAGGTACTGCCCTGTCACAGATCTCCTGGACAAAAGCGGGGACAACGATGACAAGAAAAGCACCCGAGGTCTCGGAGGCTTGAAAGGTATGGATATGTTCAATGTTAAGGACATGTTGAAATCAAGCAAGAAGAAAAATGAATCCACCGGCTCCAGCAGTCACGACACCGAAAACAATACAACCGGAACAACGTCAGCAAAGAAAAACACCGACTTTAACCCGGAAGATCTGTCCAACAAGGAAGTTCAAGAAGCACTGAATGGCGACCTTGGCAAATCATCAAGTAAAACAAGCAGCTTCAATAACCAGGGATTCACACAAATTTAAGCTTGGGGGACGGGACTTTATTCACTAAAGACCCGTCCCCGTCACTTAAGTATTCTATTATATTCTAAGGAGATGCTAATTATGTTTTTCGAGTATCTGACTGATATGTCTTATGTGTTATTTTCGCTGATCGGCGGAATTATTGCGATTGCGTATGTGTTTATCCGCAGAACTAGGAAGAGACGCGTTCGATAGCCTTTTTGCCTATATCACTTCTGTAAAAGAGACCTAACCATTGAAGCTTTTTTAAGTGTTCATAAACGGATGCATGGGCTTTTTCCACTGTGTCTGCTTCGGCAGCAATCAACATTACCCTGCCTCCGTCAG
>NZ_JABMCR010000055.1:5112-19526 GCF_013179555.1 Bacillus haikouensis | reverse complement strand
CTAAGCCCTGCAGCTAGACAAGTGAGACCCCGCAGGCTTGCCGAGGAGACTCACGGGCTACCCGCGGAAAGCGAAGTCTTGCACGGAAATCATTAGCGGTATTAAGAACATACACTGAAATTGTTCGACTATATGTCGTGGTTTATTAGTTTTGTCCCTGCCCCTTTTTTGGATCATGCTATAGTTGCTTACCCTTCAAATACTCAATGCTTCTCTGAACACTTTGGATAGGAGATTCCCTGCATTCATCCTGTTCGACAATCCACCAGTCGACACCCCCGTCTTCCCCTAAGTCCAGCACCGAATCAAGGTCTATCCCGCCTGTCCCGAGCTCAGCAAAGAATCGTTCTCCATCCATCGTCATATCCTTCAGATGAACAAGAGGGGAACGGCCCTTATAACGTTCGAGCCAATCAGCGGGTCTTTCTCCTGCGAACGTCAGCCAATATATATCAAATTCTGCTTTCACCCATTCCGGATTGGTTTCCTGAAGGATGGTCTCTAATGCAGAACGTCCATTGCGTAACGTCGTTAATTCAAAATCATGATTGTGATAACAAAGGGTGAGGCCTTCTGCTGCACATTTTTCGCCAATCTCATTCAAATCATCAATCAATCTGAAATAGTCATTATCCGTTCTTTTCTCTGGTTCCAGATATGGGCAAACTACATACTTGCTGCCCAATTCCTTTTGATCGTTGATCGCCTTTGCCGCATCATTTCTTAGTTCAGAAAGCGGGATATGGCTGGAAGCTGCTTTCAGCCCCAGATCGTCAAGCACTTGTCTTAACTCTTTTGCCTTTAAATCACCGTAGCCTGCCAACTCCACTCCTTCGTAGCCGAGCTGTGCAACTTTTTCCAATGTTCCTGTAAAATCGTCTGCGGATTCGTTTCGAAGAGTGTACATTTGCAGTGCGATGGGAATTCGTTTCATTATGTAACCTGCCTTTCGTTTATAGACTCTATATTAAAGACTTCTGAATCATCGGGGAAAATCCTCTTTTCGTTTTACGAAAAAAGCTGCCCAAACCGGTTAATGCGTAACCAGCTTAGGCAGCTTTTCATGTGTTACTTAATAGCAGGTGATTTAATTTTCAGGCATGCAAGCTTCTTTTCATTTTGAAATACCGAGTAATGGGCAGCAGCAATTTTTTCCTCGACATAATCCATCGAAAACGTACCGGAAGGATCTGCAAGACTTCCGATAGCCCTCGATAAGTGATCGACGACATGCTTCAGATTCACTCTATTCTCCAGCTCGTTATCAGCATTCATTTCATCCATGATTTCAAAAGCAAGATTTTGAACATGATACAAACGTCTCTGCTCCATCAAAAATCCCCCTTTGTGTAGTATCCATATTGATTATATGGCCAAAGAGAAGGGGTTATGATAACGAACAACCGGGTATAGGATTTATAACACCTCAAGGTATGAACAGATGAAAATTAGTGAAATCTAATAATAACTGAGGAGGTGAAGAAACATGGCACAAGATGTACTATGTGAAGTAAGCAACTGCAAATACAACAAAGAAGGCAAAAAGTGCTCAGCAGACCAAATCTTCGTCGTCAGCCACAAGGGGAATAAGGCTCATAACAGCGAAGAAACAGATTGTAAGACATTCGACCCGGGTATGTAACGGATACGTTAAAAATATGTGAGAAGGATCTCTATTCGTGATCGAAGAAAGATCCGGCAGGCAACCATTGGCGTGGTTGCCTGTTTTTAGATAGTATTGATAATAATTATCATTCTTATTCATGCAGGAGTTTAATTTTTGAAGATGGGCCAGGGGAGATGACTGGAGTAAGTTGTTAATCAAGGTTCACCCTTGAATTTAACATAGTCCACTTATTTCAATATATCGTCATACTTAAACGCCTAATCATAGTCCATTGTAAGGGAACAGGGGCTCAGGTTCTGTAAACAATGCAAAAGGGAAATACAAATAATCATATTGAAGCTTGGTTGGATTACCAGTTGCTGATTAGCCCAACATAACAAATGGAAGAACGGGAATTTTTCTTCATATCGAATCAAGGTATGTTGCTAAAAAACTCCTAAATCCCTCAACTCCCAACACCCGGCACCAAAAAAGGCGCAACATACGACCTCACCGATCTCACAAATCAAATTACCACCCAAACAAAAACCCGTCACAAATAAGTGACGAGCCCTTCATTCCTTCTCGATCCATTCCTGGGACCATTTTTCTATATGTTTCATCAGCGGTTCCAATGAATATCCTTTTTCAGTGAGGGAATATTCGATTCTGACCGGGGTTTCCGGGTACACTTTCCGCTCGATGATGCCTTCTTCTTCAAGATCTTTAAGGCGTTCTGATAATAGTCTTCCACTGATGCCGATGCCATCCTTAATGGTGGAGTTCCGCTGCGGACCGGAAAGCAATTGATAAATGATGAGTGCGGTCCATCGCTGGCTCAGGATGCTGATTGCTTTTTCGAACCGCGGGCAAATTTCGGATGTATTCACCTTTACCACTCCTTTAGCTATACCTTTAGTATATCATAAGTACTAACTATATATAAATTAGTTACTTGACAAAAATAAGTTACTAAAATATTATAAGTTACATAAAGTAACTAAGTGACTAAATTAAATATACCAAAAGAGAAAGGAATCAATAAAAATGAACTCTCAGCACATAGGGGCACTAATCTTAAGGTTTGCATTAGGTTTAACATTTTTCATTCACGGTTTTGTAAAGTTTCAAGGAGGCATTGAAAATACGGCTGGTTTTTTCGAGACATTGGGACTGCCCGGTTTTTCGGCGTATGTAGTTGCGTTTATTGAATTAATCGGGGGAATTGCGATGATCCTGGGGTTTGGAACAAAGGTAGTTGCAGCCTTGTTTGCTATTATTATGGCAGGCGCAATCTTTAAAGTGAAGCTCGCTGCCGGTTTTTTAGGAAACGGACAAGGGACAGGCTATGAACTTGACTTTGTTCTTTTGGCCATGTCTGTCTTTTTCATATTTGATAAACCGGCATCATTTTCATTAGACTCCAGGATTTTTCAATCAAATGCCAGTCAATAATGGAAGGAGCAAATAAAATGAACTTTCACCAACATCCTCATACACATGTTAGCCAAGTCAAAATAAAAGTAGAAAACATCAAGCGGTCACTGAATTACTATCAAGAGGTCATCGGCTTTAGAATACTCGATCAATCACCAAACAGAGCACGTTTGACTGCGGATGGTCACTCAACGCTGCTCACGATCGAGCAGCCGGAGAACGTTACACGAAAACAGCCTCGCACGACAGGACTTTACCATTTTGCGATATTATTACCGGAGCGAGCGGACTTAGGACGGATTTTAAACCACTTCGCTCAATTGAATATCCCATTAGGATCATCCGATCATCTGGTGAGTGAAGCGCTTTACCTGAACGATCCGGATGGAAATGGAATCGAAGTCTATTGGGATAAACCCGCATCCACTTGGAAGTGGAATGGAGATCAGGTGGAAATGGCCGTCGATCCGATCGATGCAAAAGCCATTTTAGCGGAGGGAAAAGGAGAGCCTTGGACAGGTCTCCCGCCGCAAACGATGATGGGCCACATTCATCTGCATGCTGGCGAACTAAATGAAACAGCAGAATTTTATACGAATGGACTCGGCTTCGAAGTCGTATCGAAATTTGGGAATCAGGCTCTGTTTATCTCCACGGGCGGCTACCATCATCACATTGGATTGAATACGTGGAACGGAGTGGGGGCACCGAGACCTGCCCGGAATAGTGTGGGACTAAGTTCATTCGACGTTCATTTTCCAAGCGAAGAAAAAAGAAACACGGCAATCAGCCGGTTGAAAACACTTGGGACACAAGTGAACTATGAACAAAACGGAAAAATCTCAACAGAAGATCCTTCAGGAAACAAACTGTATCTAACGATTTAATTAATAAAGCCGCCTCGTATCGTGATAAGAGGCGGTTTTATTAAATGTTATCCTTCACTTGGATCGTACTTATCGTATACAAGACGAGTGACCATCGTTGCGTCTCCATGTTTTACATCCTCATCTGTCGCATCTTCACCAAAGGATTGTTCTTCATCATAAGTGGGAGCCACCTTACGTTCTACTGATTGATTAGGGTTTCTCTTTTTCATGAAAGTTCCTCCTATTATGGAATCTTTCCTTATTGTGAATGGAAAAATGGAAACTATGCCGGATAAGCATCTTTTTTTGAAAGAGTGCGTAAGAGTGGGATAATACATGCTAAAAGGTGAAGTGTGGAGGTTTCAACATGAAATTGAGTGTACTTGACCAGTCGGTCATTACAAAAGGACAGGACGCAAGAACGGCTTTTGAAGAAACGGCGAGACTTGCTCAGCGTACTGAAAAACTCGGCTTTACCCGTTTTTGGGTGGCGGAGCATCATAATACGAACGGGCTCGCGGGTACTGCACCTCAAGTGCTGATTTCGCATCTGGCATCCATCACACAGCACATCAAGATCGGATCGGGAGGTGTCCTTCTTCCTCAGTACAGTCCGTATAAAATAGCCGAGGATTTCAAGGTGCTGGAAACACTTTTTCCAGGACGGATCGATTTGGGAATCGGCCGTTCGCCGGGAGGATCATATGAAACACGAATGGCGTTGACGGATGGACTCAATAAAAGTTTGAATGAGTTTCCAAGACAGGTGGGAAATCTGCAGAATTTTCTCCACGAAGGGTCAACGGTAAAAGCATATCCGGCCGTTCAACAGCCGCCGATGACCTGGATACTCGGGATCACGCCTCGGGGGGCCAGGGTTGCTGCCGAGAATGGAACCGCTTTTACCTATGGCCACTTCATCAATTCGAGTAACGGAAAAAGGGCAATGGATGATTATCACACCCATTTTCAGCCATCTGAAGGTTTAAAGGAACCCGTCAGCAACGTCTGCATTTTTGTCGTATGTGCACCGACCCAGGAAGAAGCAGAGAAGATTGCCCGCAGTCAGGACATATGGCTGCTTGAAGTTGAAAGAGGAATCGATACCCGCATCCCTTCAAAGAAAGAAGCGGAAAATCGAAAACTCACGGCCAGGGAAAAGGAGAAAGTCGCAGAAAATCGAAAACGTACCATTGTGGGCACTCCGGAAAAAGTGAAGGAAGAGTTACGGCTGCTCAGTGAAATCTATCAAACGGATGAATTCATGATCATCACCAATGTATCAGATTTTGAAGACAAAGTGAGATCCTACGAATTGCTTGCGGAAGTACTGCTGGAAGGAGTGGATTGACTTTGCACCAGGGCGGAGAGGACCGCCCCGACAGCCTGGATCCAGCTCCCGGCTGTGTTCAGTTCCCCGCTATCTTCATTATTCAATTCAAGGATTCCAGATATCGCCTGAAGGGTGTTCCCGATGACCTGCAGACCGTTTCCATAAATGGAGAGCAGCTCATCGAGTGTCCGTTCATCGTCAAGGGAATCTGCTACCGCGGCAGATCCGCCCAATGCCTGCAGGAGGTTCCCTTTTATGGTAAGTTCTTGCTCCGTCACTTCACTGAAGTCCATGATCAAACCGGCCAGCACGGTCAAATTTCCAATGGTTTGAATTTGATTGCCGATCTTAGTCAAGCTGGCGGGATCAACGATTGCATCAGCTTCAAGGGCATTCCCTGTCGCCTGCAGCTCGTTTCCAACAATATCAAGGTTGTCGAGGGTATCTTCCGACAAAGACTTGTTCGGAGTATTACCAATGGCAGAGAGGACAGTTCCGACCGCCTGTATCCAGGCTCCAAATGTGGCTTTGAACGCATTACCCATGTAAATCGCCTACTCTTTAAGTTCTAGGATAGTGTATACAAAAGAGGGCGGGATGGTTAATCCGTATACCAGCATTAAGGCAGATGAACTGTGGTTGTTTTCTGTTTTTTTTTTATCTTTCAAGCAGACCGTTTAGGGGATTTCGGTCCGACTGTTGGAGTCCAAAAGCGACTACCGGCCGATCCAACATTTATCGGAATGGCAAAGATGCTTGCGTTCTTCTCATCTGTCCAGCTTCACTATGTCTGCATCTTTATTCGGACGATCAAGTATCAGGTCTCTGAGAATACTTGAACCAAGCATGCTGTATACCGTACCGGTCCCACCGTATCCCAGCAGGTAAAAGATTCTTTCCTTATCTGGGTGCCTCCCATATACCGCAGGTGGTCGAGTAATTCCCCGAAGCTAGCCCCCAGGCATATTCCATTTCGACGCTTAAACCTGGAAACAGTTTCTGCACTTCTTTTTGAATCTGCTTTCCCTGTTTATTCATATTTCCATATTTTACGGTGCTTCTGTCAGGTCTTCATCCAGTCCGCCTGCGATGATAGCAACATCGTAATGAGTATCCAACCGTTATACGTAGTGGGCCAAAACAATTTACCGTGGTGTAATTCAATTACTTAGTGATCCTCCAATGAGTAAAAGTTACTAGACTATGCTTCTATGTCATTCCCTTTGGGAAGGGGTAATGAATCGTGTGGGTGATATTTTGGGAAATTGTTAGTTGATTGGGGTGTGAGTTTGGTATAATTTGGTACATAGTATAACTTTGGAGGAGGAGATTATTTTCCGTTAATTGTAAAAAAGCTAAAATAAATCTAATTTTGGCAAGAATATTGTTAATAGTGGCAAGAATATTGTTTGAAATGGCAAGATTATTGGAAGTATCGGCAAGAATTTTTAAAAAACCGGCAAAATTATTTCATTCATCGCTTCTACATCACATCACCTCGTTCATTTCTCCAAAAAAATACTAAGGAGTGACCATTTTGAAGGGTAAAGAACATCTACCACCTAAACTATTACTCCAGCTACTAGCTTTATTAAAACGAATTCATGAGAATCACTACAAAATACCTGAAATAGAAAGTAAATATAAAAGGGTTCTGGCAGGATACAAGGGGGAAATTTCATTAGATTATTATTTAAGTTTACTTCCACAGAAAGATTTCATCATTCTTCATGATATACGTCTCAAAATGGGTTCTCATTATTTTCAAATTGATACCCTCATCCTTCATTCATGTTATATACTAGTCCTCGAAGTCAAGAATATCTCTGGTGAAATCTATATAGATTCAAAATACAACCAAATGATCCGGACCAAGGATGGTCAAACAGATGTTTTCCCCGACCCGATTCTCCAGGCAAATAAACAAGCAGGCGAATTGAAAAAGTGGCTTGAAGAGAATAAGTTACCGCCTATCCCGATCGAGTTTCTCGTTGTTTTTACAAACTCCAAAACACTAATAAAAAATACTTCCAATGATCAGGATGTTTATCGCAGACTAATCCGTAACACGAAACTAACAGGCAGGATATTTCATTATTGCAGAAAATATTCTGATGAAGTTTTTTCTAAAAAGGTACTCATTAAGCTATCAAAAAAAATAATTAAACATCATCAACCTCATAATCAAGACATATTATCACTGTTCGGTCTTACTGAAGACGATATTCAAACTGGAGTATATTGTTCGGTATGCAAGAAATTCTCAGTGGAACGCGTGTCAGGCAGTTGGCGCTGTAAATTATGTAAACACTCTGATAAATACGCTCATATAGAGGCTTTAACAGACTATGCTCTCCTCTATAAACCAACTATATCAAACGGTGAGATGCGGAAATTTTTAAATATTAACTCCATAAATACTGCTTCAAAACTCTTAAAGAAAATGAAATTCACCTCTACTGGATCCACAAAAAATAGAAAATATGAAATTCCGATTTTACCATCTAAAATATTTTGAATCATGTTTTCCAGTTTTTTTGTTGCAAAATAACGGACCGGCCAAAAAACCAGCCGATCCATCATCCAACCTAAAACGTGTCAGTATTCAATGTCACCTCTATATTCCCATCCGTTGCTTTCGAATAAGGGCATACTCCATGAGCTTTCTCGACCAGCTGTTTCGCTTCATCGAGCTCAACGCCGCTCACGGAAACTGAGAGGGCGACCCCGAGTTTGAAGCCGCCGTCTGTGTCTTTTCCGATAGAGACTTCGGCAGAAACTTCAGATTCGATTTTCTTTTTTTCCTTGCCGGCAACGAGGTTTAAAGCGCTGTCGAAACAGGCTGCATATCCGGCTGCGAATAATTGCTCCGGATTCGTTGCTCCTTCAGAACCGTCTCCCCCGAGTGATTTTGGCATTGCAAGATCGAGGTCCAATACACCGTCACTGCTTTTTACCTTTCCGGCGCGTCCGCCTTTTGCGGTTGCTTTAGCTGTATATAATGCATCCATCTTGTTCACTCCTCTTTTAAAATTTTGCACATTGTTACTTTTTACAATAAAGCGGGGGACTAAACATTTTGATGTGCTATCCGCTAATAAATTTTCGCTGTTCTCCGATAATCCCGTTTTTACGAAGCATAATGGACGATGATCAGCATCTAAAAAAAGCCAATGAGAATTGAGATCCAAATGAGTATCAGTGGTCCGGCCAAGAAGGGAACTGGCGGGCAAGGGCAAGAGGGCAGCATAATGACCTGGTTGAGCAGGAAGGTGGCGGGAATGACGACGACGGCATCCCGGTGCTGGTATGGATTGCTGCTAAATACTGGTGTGTCTGCGGTGATTTTGAGAGTCAATATGTTTTCGCAGGAGTTTCGAAAAATAAAAAAAGGATGACCCGTCAGGATCATCCATAAGATTATCTGAATAATGCATTCCAGCGCTCAGCCTTTTCAAGGGCTGCAATATCATTGACCACTTCACCGGGGCGTACGCCGGCCCCGATCAGGTAGTCTGAGAATTCCATGTTCACAAATTCAAAAATGTAATTGAATTGCTGTACAAGAGGCAGCCCTTTGATGCATGCGCTCGTGCCTCCGGTGATGACCACGTACGCTTTCTTCCTGGTCAGCTCTTCTTTTAGATTGAACCGTTCATCTCGCAAATATTGACTCCATCGGTCAAAGAAGTTCTTCATGGGACCGCTCATTCCGTACCAGTAAAGTGGAGTGGCAAACAGCAGGATGTCGTGATCCTGGATCATCTGAACAAGTTCTTCATAATCATCCTCGACTGGTGAGAAACCTCCTTCAGAATGTCTCATATCCACTATTGGCCTGATATCCATATCGGCAAGGGACACAATCGTATGGTCAGTCCCTTCAACGATTTTCTTTGCAAGGTATTCAGAATTCCCGTCTTTTCTCGTACTTCCCAGCAAGGCTAATACTTTCATCTTTAACTCTCCTTCTTAAATAGATCAGCTGTTATCTTTAGTATATTCACCCATAGGCAAACAGGGAATGGGCACGGGTGGCGCAGGGGTTGTCTTTCGTCCATTTCACAAGGGCCAGAGTCTCTTGAAAAAATTTATCGGATCTTAAATCCTTCTTCTCTTAAATACATGGCAGCTTCATCATAGCCGCCGAAGCTGTCCTCCAGATTTTCACCGGCGTAAATATTCCAGCGGTCGTCCTCCTCCATGAGAAGAAGGGTGTGTCCTTCAGAATCTTTCCACGTCTGCTCCAAGGCAGGCTGGATTTCTTCCTCCTCGGACAAGTATGAAATGGAAGCCGTGATGATGCCACGTAACTCATGAGCATTAAAGTCGCGGATATTGACAAGTCCTTTTGCGTTCGAATCATATTGGGAAAGATCTCCTGTATAAACAAATCCGTTCCCGTTGGGATGCAGATGGTAGACAACGATGGTTTTATCATAAAGACTGTCTTCAAAGTGAAAATTAACCCGGTTCAGCGACACATCTTTTTTTGTAAGTTCATCAAATGTTTCGATGATGTCGAGTTTTTCCTGAAATGTCAGCATGTTATTCCTCATTTCTATTTCAACGATTTTTTCATTATAGCATAGTCCACTATTTTTAAAGAAAGGTTAGGGGTATAATGAGGGGAAAGAGGTGACTGCATTGAACGATTTCTCATCCTTAGGGATTCAGCCTAAGTATACTGACGCATTAAAAGAACAATCCATTACAGAACCGACACCAATCCAGGTTGAGACGATACCTGTTTTATTAAATGGCGAAGACGTGATTGGACAGGCACAGACAGGCACGGGAAAAACAATGGCCTTCCTTCTGCCGATGCTTGATAAAATCGATAAAGAGAAAGAAAGCATCCAATCACTTATCGTCACCCCGACAAGGGAACTGGCGATTCAGGTGACGGCGGAGCTCAATCAGCTTCTGACCGCTTCAAAAGAAGACATCAACGTACTTGCCGTTTACGGGGGGCAGGACGTTGAAAAACAAATCAACCGCTTGCGAAACCGGGCGATCCACATTGTCATCGGGACCCCGGGTCGGATCCTTGATCACCTGCGCCGACGCACGATTGATTTTTCAGAAGTGTCTTTCCTTGTGCTGGATGAAGCCGACCAAATGCTGCATATCGGTTTCTTCGATGAGGTGGAAGCGATTATTCGGGAAACTCCATATACAAGACAGACCGCATTGTTCTCAGCGACGATGTCAAAGGATATCCGTAAAATCGGCAAACGTTATATGAATAACCCTCATAACGTTCAAATACGCGAAAAGGAAAAGATCGTAGAGGAAATCCATCAGGAAGTCGTTGAAACGACTGACCGCGGGAAGCTGGACGCCCTTAGTCAAACAATCCTTGACGTCCAGCCGTTTCTCGGCATCATTTTCTGCCGCACAAAAAGACGGGTCAGCAAGCTGCACGTGGACTTGAAAGCAAGGGGCTTCCTTGTCGATGAGCTTCACGGGGACCTTTCCCAGGCGAAGCGGGAAGCCGTCATGAAGAAATTCCGTGAAGCTAAGCTGCAGCTATTGATTGCAACAGATGTAGCTGCCCGCGGTCTTGATGTGGAAGGTGTCACACATGTCTTCAACTATGATATCCCACTAGACGTTGAAAGTTATATTCACCGGATCGGCAGGACAGGGCGCGCTGGAAAAGACGGGCTTGCCATCACATTTGCTGCTTTGAAAGACAAGCAGGCTCTCGAAGTGATTGAAAAAGGTATAGACCGTTCGCTTCAGAGACGCGAAGTTGACGTGCCGCCGGGAGCCGGCGCTACTAACTCTTCCCGAAGCAAAGAAAAAAGTGAAAGCATCAAAGAAAGAAGAGAGAAAAACATTCAGGCAAGCCGTGAACGCAGTTCAAAAGGCGGCCGCGGCAGACGATCGTCAGGCGGACCTGGACGAGTAAGCTCATCAGGCAGAGGTTCAGGGGGCAGGAATTCATCCGGTAAACCCGGGGACAGAAGTGCATCCAGCGGGCGTTCAACTGCCAAATCCGAAAACAGAAGTTCCGACGGCAGTGGTTCTTCATCGGCAAGCAGAAGGAGCGGCAGCGGGAACAGGGAAAGAAGCGGAAGACGAAGCAGCAGTTCAGGTTCAGGCGGCAGAAGAGGCCGTAATTAATATAGTAACGAGCATGGTGCGTGGTTAGTGCGCATCCATGCTTTTTTGGTTGGTTTTACATTATTTATTAAATTGGCTGAATGACCGGGGAAATTCGAAGATTATCAGGTGAATCTCGCAGAATTTTTGATGAAAGATAACCAGAAACCGATAGATTTATTTTCAGCATGGACACTTAATTATGGAAGATTTCCTGAAGACCAAATTACGAAGTTTTCTTACCAAATAAGCGTATCCTTATCCGATACTTACACACAATCACTGTAACCACACTATATTTATCAGAAGATTAAAACAACTGTCTTGATATCTATTCATCATTCCCTTATAAATAGAATAAACGCTTTATTATTTCAGAAAGGGGATGGAATGAGGGAATGCATGTACCTTTAGTGTTAACAGATTTTTTGGACCGGGCCGTCGAGCAGTATGGGAACAAGGCTGCGATCATCGATGATGAAAAGAGGCTGACCTACAAACAGTTATATGCGCGGGTCAATCAATTATCCCGGGGGCTCCGCGAAATCGGTATTGAAAAGGGTGATAAAGTCGCTTATCTCGCACCGAATACGACGGAAATGCTTGAGGGATTTTATGGAGTGTTCGGAGTCGGCGGGGTGATGACTCCATTGAATACACGGCTGAAGCCTGCAGATTATGAATTTATCTTGACTCATAGTGAAAGCAAGGCATTATTTGTTGATGAAGAGCTGTACCCGCTCGTTCAACGGATATTGTCAAAGGTTCCAAAGTTGAAACATGTCATCATTCATGGGAATTCCCAGGATGGATATCCGGGTTATGACGAGTGGCGGAACAAATTCAGTCGGGAGGAATTTGACCGTGTGCCTCTCGAGGAAACGGATATAGCATCACTGCTTTACACGAGCGGTACGACCGGAGATCCAAAGGGTGTGCTGTTAACCCACCGGTCCAATTATCTCCATGCCCTCTCTTCCATGCATCATTTGAGAGTGTCCGATCAGGATACCCTCCTCCATGTGCTTCCGATGTTCCACGTGAACGGGTGGGGTTCACCGTTTTACTATACTGCCAACGGTGCCACACAAGTGATGCTCAGGAAAGCAGATCCTAACGTCATTTTGGAAAAAGTAAAGAAGTATGGGGTATCAGTCATGCATATGGCCCCGACCGTCCTGAATATGATTCTTGAACAATATGAATCTGACAAACCTGAGATTAATCAGCAGCTTAGGGTCGTCATCGCAGGCTCGGCACCTCCTCCGGCTTTTGTGAGGAAGGTGGAAGAAAATTTGAAGTGGGAGTTTATCCAGGTTTATGGGATGACGGAGATTTCGCCGCTCATCACGGTTTCGACGATTCGATCAACGGAGCTTGAAAAGCCGAAAGAAGAGAAATACCGATTAAAGGCAAAGGCGGGATACAGCATGATCGGTGCGAAGGTGAAAGTAGTTGATGAGTCAGGGGGTGAAATCCCGAAAGACGGTAAGACAATTGGAGAAATCGTAACAAGAACAAACACGGTAATGGAGGGATATTTTAAAAATCCTGAAGCCACGAATGCAACGATACGGGATGGCTGGCTCCATACAGGTGATATGGCTGTCGTTGACGGGGACGGGTATATCGAAATCGTAGATCGGATGAAAGATGTCATTATTAGCGGCGGTGAGAACATTTCTTCCATCGAAGTCGAAGGTGTGCTTTATGATCATCCTGGTATCCTCGAAGCGGCAGTGATTGCAGTCCCTCATGAGAAATGGGGGGAAGTCCCTCATGCAGTCGTAGTTCAGCGTGATGGACACAGTCTGACTGAAGAAGAACTCTTCAGATTCTGCGGAGAAAAATTGGCCGGCTTTAAAGCGCCAAAAGGGATCACATTTGCAAATGAGCTGCCCAAAACCGCTTCGGGCAAAATCCAGAAGGTCATCATCCGGAAAGAATTCTGGAAAGACCATGACCGAATGATTCATTAAAAATAATACTGGGTACGAAAAAGACGTGTGATGCCTGCATGTCTTTTTTCTCGTCCTGATTTCCTTACATTTAAGCATCCACTCTGAAACAACAACTTTATTTGTAAAATGACAAAATCTTTACAAATAAATGAATTGTACATATCGGTGTTTATCTCTCTGAAAAGATGGTAAACAAGCAAATGTAACATCAAAAATCAAAGGAGGATCATACGGTATGGCGTTCATTTCAAAAAGAAAAGACAAGCTATAGAGTAACTTGAATTCTGCTTCGATTTAAAGAAAGTCATTGGAAACGTCATTTCTGAAAAGCGTCATTGCTAAATACAATTTCACTTAAAGGAGAGGAAACAAAATGGCAAACAATAATAACAAAAACAATAATAACAGCAAAATGAGTCATGAAGAAGCTGGACGTAAAGGCGGGAAAGCCACATCCCAAAATCATGATAAAGAATTCTATCAGGAAATCGGTGAAAAAGGCGGCAGAAACTCCAGTAATTCCGGTAATTCCAACAACTCAAACCGTTCAAGAAGCAGCAACTCGAACTCAGGTTCCAACAACAGCTCAAACAACAGCTAAACGATCAGCTTTTAAAATCGTCCATTGGAAACGTCATTTCTGGAAAGCGTCATTGGTAAATACAATTTCACTTAAAGGAGAGGAAACAAAATGGCAAACAATAATAACAAAAACAATAACAACAGCAAAATGAGTCATGAAGAAGCTGGACGTAAAGGCGGGAAAGCCACATCCCAAAATCATGATAAAGAATTCTATCAGGAAATCGGAGAAAAAGGCGGAGAAGCGACTGCCAGCAATCACGATAAGGAATTCTATCAGGAGATCGGTGAAAAGGGCGGCAGAAACTCCAGTAATTCCGGTAATTCCAACAACGCAAACCGTTCAAGAAGCAGCAGCTCGAACTCAGGTTCCAACAACAGCTCAAATAACAGCTAAACGATCAGCTATTAAAATCGTCCATTGGAAACGTCATTTCTGGAAAGCGTCATTGCAAAATACAATTTCACTTAAAGGAGAGGAAACAAAATGGCTAACAATAATAACAAAAACAATA
>NZ_JABMCR010000055.1:0-5013 GCF_013179555.1 Bacillus haikouensis | reverse complement strand
GAAGAAGCTGGACGTAAAGGCGGGAAAGCCACATCCCAAAATCATGATAAAGAATTCTATCAGGAGATCGGAGAAAAAGGCGGAGAAGCGACCGCCAGTAATCACGATAAAGAATTCTATCAGGAGATTGGAGAAAAAGGCGGAGAAGCGACTGCCAGCAATCACGATAAGGAATTCTATCAGGAAATCGGTGAAAAAGGCGGCAGAAACTCCAGTAATTCCGGTAATTCCAACAACTCCAGCCGTTCAAGAAGCAACAACTCAAATAACAACGGATAATTTAATGGTAACAATAAGAAGGGGCTGGGACAAAAGTGTTTTAGCCTAAGAAAAACCCGAACTAAACTGCCTTCTAACAGGCAAATTAGTTCGGGTTATTATTTTATTCAATGTACACTTAAGTTTTAGCACTTTCCAGCGGTTGATTGGAGTGCAAGAAGGAGACTCCTGCGGAAAGCGAAGTCTTGCACGGAAATCATTAGCGGTATTAAGAATATACGCTGAAATTGTTCGTCTTTATGTCGTGGTTTATTTGTTTTGTCCCAGCCTCTTCTTTAAGTATGCCAGGAATGCTTCCGGCTATAGAGTGAAGTTTCCGGGTGTGAAGGGATTGGGAGAAGCACCGGTGTCTGGAGACCGCCGGACCCAAAAAAACTGGCTGCACAGGTTTTATTCTAAAACAAACGGGGAATAATCTTTTCGTAAAGAAATTATCGGGAGGTTAAACCCTATGAGCCTGACTAGGAAAGCAGTCGAGGACAAGAACGTAGATTGTTCTACCGAATATGGAGAGTTGAAGAAGGTGGTGGTGGTTTCACCTCAGAACATGAGAATCACCGAAGTAATCAATGAAACCCAAAAACATTATTTAAAAGACAACATAAACATAAAGAAAGCCGTTAACCAGCATGAGGAATTTGTCAGGATCCTTGAGGGAAATGGAGCCGCAGTGGATCATCTCGAACCTCGTGAAGAGCTGAATGAGCAGGTGTTCACAAGGGATATCGGATTTTGCGTAGGAAATGAATTCGTTGTTTCGTCCATGAATACCAGCTTAAGGGAGGGGGAAGTGAAGGTGCTCCTTCATTGGCTCGAGGAGAACAATATCCCCCATGCGCATTTGGCAGCGCACTCGATTGAAGGCGGGGATGTGCTTGTAGACGGGAAAGATATATGGGTGGGACTGAGCGGACGTACAAATCGCCTTGCAGTTCAATCCCTAAAAAAACTTCTTCCTGACTACACCGTCCACGCCCTTCCGTTAAGGAATGATATCCTTCACCTGGATTGTGTATTCACAATCATCTCAGAAGAAACTGCGATCGTGTATCCGCCTGCTTTCGCGAAAAAGGATCTGGAAAAAATTAAGGAGCACTACACTATTATTGAAGTGAGTGAAAGGGAACAATTCCAGATGGGTCCGAATGTGCTGGCGATCGGAAATAAGAAAATCATCAGCCTTCCCCAAAACAAACAATTGAATGAGAGAATCAGGGAAGAAGGCTTTACTGTCATTGAGACAGACTTCTCTGAAATCATTAAATCAGGCGGCTCCTTCAGATGCTGTACACTGCCGATCATAAGAGATTAAAAATCATGGCCCGTCCCGAAGTGCTTTAATGCAGCGTAGGGGCGGGTCTTTGCTGCGGGATGTGGTTTCAGGCATTGTTTACAAAGGTTTTACACGATTGTAGCTTCTTTGAAAAAGCTTCTTTATAATCTTCTACTATTCTAGTAACTGTATTGAAAAACTAGGAGGTAAGGAAATGAAGAAGTCAATGAAAAAAATTATTCCACTTGCAGTGGTCTCATCTTTAGCGATAGGCAGTGTGATCGGAATGAATCAGGATAATACGGAAGCAGAAGCCGAAGAATCAAAAAATGGCAAAGCCAAGAATGTTATTTTTATGATTGGTGACGGTATGGGAGTTCCCTATACAACAGCTCTCCGTTATATGAATGACAATCCTGAAACACCGGAGTTTGAAAAGACGGCATTCGATCCTTATCTTGTCGGACTGCAATCCACCTATCCGGAAGATGAACACGAAAATGTAACGGACTCAGCAGCTGCAGCGACAGCAATGAGCGGCGGAGTTAAAACATATAATAATGCAATCGCAGTTGAAAATGATAAATCCAGAGTGAAGACAGTTCTGGAGCAGGCTAAAGAAAATGGTATGGCTACTGGGATCGTATCAACGTCGCAGATCACGCATGCCACTCCTGCTTCATACGGTGCTCATGATGAACATCGTGACAATGAAAATGAAATCGCGAATGATTATTTCGACGAAATGATTAAAGGTCAACATAAGATGGACGTTATGCTTGGCGGCGGGACGGATTTCTTTGAACGAGAAGATCGCAACCTTGCAGAAGAGTTCAAGAATGACGGATACAGCTATGTGACGTCTGCTGAAGAAATGAAGAAAGACGATAACGAACAGATACTTGGTCTTTTTGCCGAAGAGGGAATGGACAAGGTGATCGACCGCGATGAGAAACAGCCAAGCCTGGCTGACATGACGACTTCTGCGCTCAATCGTCTGAATGGTGACAAGGACGGGTTCTTCTTAATGGTGGAAGGAAGTCAAATCGATTGGGCAGGCCATGATAATGATGTGGTCGGAGCCATGAGTGAAATGAGAGATTTTGAAAAAGCATTTGAAGAAGTCCGTGACTTTGCAAAAGAAAACGGAGAAACATTGGTGGTTGTTACTGCAGACCATTCTACAGGAGGATTCTCCATCGGTTCAGATGGTGAGTATAGCTGGAATCCGGATGTAATCGATGCAGCGAAGCGTACGCCTGACTTTATGGCAGAAGCGATTGCGAATGGAGCTTCAGTGGAAGATACCCTGTCTCAATATGTAAATCTGGAACTGACAGGTGAAGAAATGGCTTCTGTACAAGATGCTGCAGTTACAAAGGACAAAGTTGAAATTGATCAAGCGATTGAAAAAATCTTCGACAAACGTTCAGGTACAGGCTGGACAACGGGCGGTCATACTGGGGATGATGTTCCTGTTTATGCATTTGGGCCTCAGAAAGAGAAATTTGCAGGGATGATTGACAATACAAATCAGGCACAGTTAATCTTTGAAATATTAAAGAACAAAGGAAAAATAAAAGAAGATAAATAATAGAAAAAGGGGCTGGGACAAAAGTATCTTAGCTTAAGAAAAACCCGAACTAAACTGCCTTCTTACAGGCAAATTAGTTCGGGTTTTTATTTTGTTCAATGTACATTTAGATTTTAGCTCTTTCCAGTGGTTGATTGGAGTGCAAGACGAAGACTCCTGCGGGAAAAGTAGCTTATTAGAAAAGCGGAAGGGCTTTGCTCAGAGGCGGGTGGCATAAGACGAATCGTCCTGGAAGGGGCACTTTGCCTTCTTGGTCGGTTTGGCTTATGTCATGTGCCTCTAAGCCCTGCAGCTAGACAAGTGAGACCCCGCAGGCTTGTGCACTGGACCCATAAAGTTGAACACATATTTATTAAGCAGCTAATTGAATGATACTGTTTCGATAAGCTACTGGACTTTTCCGTTTCAATCTTGATTTAATTCTCAAATGATTGTAGTAATGCATGTATTCTTCTAGTTCGTCTTGAAAGTCTCGATACTATCAAATTCCTGTAAATAAAGGAATTCGGATTTAAGTATCCCAAAAAAGTTTTCCATGACAGAGTTGTCATGACAGTTTCCTTTTCGAGACATGCTTTGTGTGATGTTATGTTCTTTCAGTGCCCTTCGGTACTGGGCCATTCGATAGTGCCAGCCCTGATCGGAATGAATCAAGAGCTCATCGCCTTCATTTACGTATTTTAATCCTTGTGCCAACATCGTCTCGACCAAATCAAACGTCGGTCTTGATTGGAGCGTATAGGTAATGATTTCACCGTTAAACAGGTCCAAAATCGGGGACAGATAGAGCTTCTGTCCGAACAATTTAAATTCCGTAATGTCCGTCACCCACTTTTGGTTAGGTTTCTGGGCTCTAAAGTTACGGTTCAGGATGTTTGGAGCCGCTTTTCCGATTTCCCCTTTATACGATTTGTACTTTTTCATACGCACAATGCATTTTAGTCCTAGATCTCTCATAATTCGAAGTACTTTCTTTTTATTGACCGTAAATCCTTTTTCCTGAAGGACGTCGGTAATGCGACGGTATCCAAATCGCCCTGAGTGTCTATGGTAAATGAATTTAATCCTTCTTTTCCATTTGCGGTCAGGGTCTGGTCGGTTCCATTTTTTTATGAGGTTGTAGTAAGTGCTTTTGGCCATCTTAGCTACTTTTATCGTTCTAGTCACCGGAAACTCGTTCCTTAGTTCATATACTACTTTCGCTTTGATTTCGTTGGTGATTGTTCTTCCTGAACTAAGGATTTCAGCTTTTTTAAATACGCATTCTCCATACGAAGGTATTCAAGTTCTTTTTTCATATCTTCTGCCGACTGGTTGGAAGAGTTATCTTTGCCCTTTTTATTCTGATTGGAAGTCATTGTAGAAAGCCCCTTTTCTTTTGGTTCAAGGGCATCTTCTCCAGCTGTCTCCCACTTTTTCTTCCACCTGCGAACCATACATGGATCTGGGATATGAAAAATGGCTGATGCCTCTCGAATGGAGTAATTCTTTTCCGTAATAAATTGAATTACCCTCAGTTTAAAGGCAGAAGGATAGTTTGTATAGGGAAAGGCGAAAGCTTGATCCCCATGGTAACGAACTAACATCACCCAGTAACGGAGAATGGACTCATCTACGCCAACTTGATTCGCTAGTTCTCGATAACTGACTAATTCATTTAGAAAACGTTTGGCAACTTGTAATTTATATTCCAGTGTAAACTTAGCCATTTGTGCGGGCACCTCCTATTGTTGGTTGGGGTGTCCAACAATAGGGGAGCAACACAGCTTGCCGAGGAGACTCACGGGCTACCCGCGGAAAGCGAAGTCTTGCACGGAAATCATTAGCGGTATTAAGAATACACTGAAATTGTTCGTCTTTATGTCGT
>NZ_JABMCR010000549.1 GCF_013179555.1 Bacillus haikouensis | reverse complement strand
GATAACGCAACAAAAATTCCGATCGTTACATATGTAGCTATTAATTGAGAACGTGGTGATACCGTGATTCCCCAGCTTACACAGAATGACCATAAGCCATTAGCAAAGTGGAAGATCGTAGAAAGTACACCAATTACATAAAACACAAGCATCAATGGATTCGATAAAATGTTTTCCATCATCTGAAAGTTCACTTCCGCTCCAAATGCGGCAGCCACCCTTGTCTCCCACACATGCCATGTAACAAAGATAAATGTAATTACCCCTGAAATACGCTGAAGAAGGAACATCCAGTTACGGAAATAGCCAAATTTAGTGGCATTATTCTTAGAAGTGAACGCAATGTAAATTCCATAGATCGCATGGAAATACAATGGTAGGAAGATGATAAAGATTTCAAGGAAATAACGGAAAGGCAGACTTTCCATAAAATGTGCCGCTTGATTGAATGACTCTTCCCCGCCTGTGGCAAAATGGTTCACGACTAAATGTTGAGTTAAAAATAATCCAACTGGAATAACACCTAGTAATGAATGAAGCCTGCGATAATTAAATTCTCGATTTCCAGCCATGATTTACCCCCCTTAATCATAAAATATGAGGCCGTTTTCTAATCAATTTTCATTAGACTACGATACATATTTTATGTTGTAACAATAATATGACAAGTCTCATTTTACTCCCCTGAAGTGGAAGCGTCAAGAAAACGGATACATAATTTCGACAATATCGCTAAAATATTTTTAACAGGAAGTGAACGGTAAAATCGTTCTAAATCCGCTTTTAATAGTTAGAAAATTCTAATAAATCACAAACAATATTATATCACCAAAATATCCCATCTTTCGTTTTACATGTTTGGGATGATAAATCGTCATCACATGTATATAATAGTTTTATAGAAAGAGGGGATTTACTTGGAACAGAAAAAAGAAGAAATCTATGAACCGGCCGTCCCAATTTTCGGTTATGAATTGATTCGCGATATCCTGCTCCCGGATATCCTTGGAAAGCACACTCCTGACATTTTATATTGGGGAGGCAAACAGCTCTCCAGAAAATTCCCCCTTCAATCAATCGAAGAATGCACATCATTTTTTGAAGAAGCAGGATGGGGAACGCTGACGGTTAACGAACAAAAGAA
>NZ_JABMCR010000548.1 GCF_013179555.1 Bacillus haikouensis | reverse complement strand
ACAAGCTGGATCACGTAAATGACATTCCGATTCCTGACGGGCGGCTCGTAAAAGTAAGAGATAATGATATCCAACTTTTGGCAGAGTGGATAATAGGTTTTACAGAAGAAACAGGTGTCAACACTTTATTCGGCCATGATGCACTCGAAAGAGCTAAAGATATGATTTCAAATGAAAATTACATTTATTTCTGGGAAGTGGATGGATGCCCTGTATCGATGGCGAGAGGCGGGAGATGGACAGATAACGGGATAACCGTGAATTTTGTCTATACACCGAAGCAGTACAGAAAAAAAGGATATGCATCCGCTGTTGTCGCAAAAATAAGCGATATCTTACTGAATGAATTTGATTTCTGTACCCTGTACACCGACCTTGATAACCCGACCTCCAATAAAATTTACAAGAAGATAGGGTATAAGCCAGTCTGCGATTCCCTGATGATCGATGTAAACAATTAAAAAAAATCAACTTTTGTATTGACATCTTTTCAGAAACAAATTAGTATAATAAACAATAAATAAATGAGCGAATGGCTTTGACGAAGAGGAGTACCCTTTGCAAACACTTAAGAGAGCTAGTGGCTGCTGTGAACTAGTGTGGATGCATTGGCGAATGGACTTCCGAGCCTCCAAACCGAACCCTGATGGGGATTAGGCTTTGGCGAATGTCTTATCGTTACAAAAGACACGCATTCAAGCACAATGCTTCGATGCGGTAAAGTGGACTGTTAGTCAGTCAACAAAGGTGGCACCACGGGTATCTCGTCCTTTTTATAAGGAACAGAGATGCCCTTTTTTATTTAAAAAAATTAAATAATCGTAAATCGTTGAATAAGAAGAGTACACTTAAGTGATGCTTTACAGAGAGTCGGGGAATGGTGAGACCTTGGCAGGATAGCTTAAGTCGAATGGACTTAGGAGAGATGACTTGAAACAATAAAGTAGGGTCATACGGGATTCCACCGTTATATGGATAGAATATCGGGTTTTAACCCTTGTATTCGAAATAAAGAGGGAGTAAGTTTCTTACTCCAACCTGAGGTGGCACCGCGGTCAGCATCGTCCTCTATAAACACATGTAATCTGTGTTTATAGGGGACTTTTTTATTTTAACTTTAAACATTTTTAACCCCCGATGTTTCAGTCCAACGGGTGG
>NZ_JABMCR010000547.1 GCF_013179555.1 Bacillus haikouensis | reverse complement strand
GGCTGTTGATTAATGAATGCCGTTGAAGCGAGTATTTCGACCATCCATTCGACCTTAAATAAAAGAAGCCCTCTTTAGTATTGATGCCGATCAATGAGTGGCTTGAAGCGGGAATGTTTTCGTAAAACAACCTCCGTGCCTTCTCGATTTCTTTATTCATACTAAAGCTTAGATACAGGTTGGTCATTGCAGGAATGAATAACAGGAGCGGAAAGTAATAGAGAGGTTTTACGACAAATAACATCCCCACTCCCATCATGAAGTACATCACACTATGAAAAAGGAGGGTATTTTGTTCATTCTTATAAATATGATAGAGGTTCATGAAATGCTCGTCCTTTCCACGAATCACTATCATAATATGTTTGTTTTATAGGAAAAATACCTTCTTTTCGAGTAAGGGATAACCTTCATGATGATTGATGAAATTTCCACCAAGCAGGATCAGGTGGTATTCCAAACCTAAACAGTCTGGAACAAAACTAGTATACATTTGTCCCAGACTCCTCTTTATGATTCGTACAGTTTATTCATGTTTGAGACTTCTTCTTTGACCGTATCGTATAATGAAGCAGGCGATATGACCTTTGCTTGAGATCCGAAGTTAAGTATCCAATTAATCAAGCCTCCGCTTACCCGGGCTTTGACTGATAAGATGAAATGATTCTCGTCATGCTTCTTGATATCCACATTCTTGCCGAACTTGTCAATGATCACATTGATGAGATTATTTTTAAATTTTATCTTGATCCATTCTTCATCGCCGGCAAACATATGGAAGGTAGACTGGACATATTTGGATACATCAAAAGGTTCGTATGGGAAAGATTCATTCAGGATGTCAACGTTGCGCAGACGGTCAACCCGGTAATGACGGATTTCCCCGGCGTGGTAATAATAAGCGATCAAATAATAGAAATCATTGGCCCAGGTTAAAGCATAAGGCTTCACTTTATATAGACTTCCCTCATGGCTAAGATTGAAATGTCTATCGATGTCGTACCTTCCATATTGAAATGTGATCATCCGCCGTTCGGAAATGGCCTGATGAAGGTCATGAATCGCAAGCCTGATAAATGGACTTTCACTCTTAATAGATGAATCCACCTGAATCTCATTCTGAAGCTTTTTCCCTTGATGATAGCTCGTGAGCTTTCTGATT
>NZ_JABMCR010000546.1 GCF_013179555.1 Bacillus haikouensis | reverse complement strand
TTACTTACTATAACCACCATAGATATCAATGGAATCGAAAAAAGATGACCCCTGTTCAATACAGAGATCATCTTTTAGAAGTAGCTTAGGCTTTTTAAAAATGTCCTTTACAAAGGGTACACTTTATATTGAAAGGACCGTCCTTTTTTTATTTGGATTCAATTTTGTAATAGCTTGGCTGCAGACTTTTCAAAGTGTTCTTTTTCCGTTTCAGTTTGTAAAATCTATTTCTTAATAGATAGGCTGCATATTTCCGGTTCCAACTTTTAAGTGCTGTGTAAATCAAAATGACTGTTACTAGCAGGACCGCACCTGCTGCCGGCCAGAACCACGGGGAAATGATGCCCGCTTCATATGCCAGCCCGATTGGCGAAAATAAGAAATATGTGACTGCCACACATGCGAGTAGAAACACGCAAGACGGAATGCTCCATTTCCACGGCATCATATCCACCTTTGGATTGTAGCGGTATTCGTACGGCTTTACCATCGGCTTCCAGATACCGACCAGCACCATCAGTGCTGTTTCAGCTGCAAAAAGAATGCCATATATATGGATGAAGTTAATCTCTATTGCGAAGCAGAATAAATGACCGGTTCCCCAAACAAGCATATAGTAGGTGAACACACGGAGGATAATGACCGTCTTTGCTGCAATTGCAGGGATTCGCTTTGAAAATATCCCCACCAGCAGGATGACGATGATCGGGATATTGAAGAAACCGTAAACTGACGGATCAAATCCCATAATCCATCCGTCGCATGAATCAATAATGGCGAGATGCACATTGACACCACCGCCAAGACCGCCCCGAACCATTTACTGATTGAGATCAGTTTTTCATCACTGACATTTGGATTAAACTGAGGTTTATATATATCGAGGGCGAATAAAGTGGCAGCGCTGTTCGCAATGAGTTGAACGAGCTGAGCAATGAATGTTCCTGTAAGTCCCCTCCCCGCTAAAAAATAGCCGGTGGAATCATTGATTGATCCTTTCGTTTTGATGTAAGAAATCCACCCCACCAATGCCATAAAAAATGCACAGGAACCAACAGTAAATAACAAACTGCTTCCAGACATGTCTTCCCTTCCCTTCTTAACTAAAATTTTTTAGAGGAAATTCCCTTATTGCTATATTGATAAACCTTTTCAAATGATATTTTATAATTTA
>NZ_JABMCR010000545.1 GCF_013179555.1 Bacillus haikouensis | reverse complement strand
TTGCGGTATTGCTGACCCTGGAATAAAACGAAGTGTTTTTTGGGTGAAGTCACGATCTTTCTTGATACGTGGATATCCTCGAAAACCAAAATGAATTCTTTGTTCATTACTTCCTCCTTTTTTAACTCTTATTTTCGACATGTTTCTCTAGGAATATCTTCCTATAATTTTACAATTCGACATCATTTTCCATTTTCCTGTAAATAATTTATTTTTTTATGGTTTTTTTGTAGATAACGTTTTTTGTTTTTTCCAAGATGTAATCGTGTGGATTAAGAAGGGATTTGATAGAACCTCACCGCTGTCAGCAGTGAGGCAGCGAACAGATGAACCTGAAGAAGAATCTCTATTTTACCTTTCTTTCTTCCCCGTGTAGATGATTCGCTTATTTTCCTTAATGTAGCATATGAGTTTGTTGGTGTGTAGAACTCCATGAGGTGTTTGGTCGTTGTATAAATCGATGTGATTTTTGTCGTTTTTTTGTGATTGACAGAAGAAGTGCACCCGTTTCTTGCCGTAGTCTCCAGCTCTGAAATAACGATCATTTTTGTTGGACAGTTGAAAGCTTATCCTTTTTGAAGAATAGTCTTTTTGCACTGGGTTATCTTTGTCTGACATGACACCTTCTTTCACCTTTTTAATTTCCATGTTATCAATTGTTGCTGTTTGTCCAATACTCGACTTCCACGTTCCTTCTTTCTTCTCTATCAATCTGAACTCCACCTTTCTCTTTTTTTCAACAACAAATGACAATTATTTACTTTTCCATCATACTACTGATTAACGGAATATGGTATGGTTTTTTTGAGAATCATTCGAAGAGCAGGAAACAGGATGATGATTCACCTTCTAAAATGATCATCACAAGGAGAAACATACTTTGTCATTCTTAACCGATCAGATAGAAAAATGAAAGATCAAATTTTGACTTTGGTCGTGACTGGAAAGCAGTCAATGACCTTCTCTATTGGATGAACATAAAAAAGCACTCTATTTCCCCGAGGAAGTTAGAGTGCTTTTTCATTATGGAATGTATATTCACTTTGAAGTTCTTGTTTTAGCCAACTTAACATTTTATTCGCATCCATGTTCCCCTGCTGCCCTTTGTCGAATGCTTTTTGCATGACAGAGAGAACATGCTGATCTTTGCTCGGTTTAGTATTCAAAAAGACAACCTCCTACATTTTCTAACAATTTCTTTAT
>NZ_JABMCR010000544.1 GCF_013179555.1 Bacillus haikouensis | reverse complement strand
CCCTCATTCCAGGGCTGATCTCGTGTCTGCAGGATATTTCTCGAAACATCATTTACGTTTTTCCACTGATGCAGCCATCCCGCTGCATTATGTTCAGCACCCGTTTTCATGTCTATACAAAACAAGTTTTCATCGCAATAAATAAATTCGGTTGCCTTCGCGATTGGATCCTGCCATTCCTCACCGCTGCTGACAACCCAATAAGGAACACCGGTGAGCCCTTTAAGGAAAAGGGTCAGGGGTTTAGACACGGGCATCGCTCCAAATCGAATGATCAAATCGGGCTTGAAAGCTTCCTTGACCTCTTCAATTTTCAGGAAAGCATCATATGTTTCGATTACATTCCGCTTAGAATGCTCTCCGCCCCTTATTTGTGAAAGAGGATCTGCGACTACCGGAAAACCGTGATATTCGGCAAAAAACATGATCGATTCAATTGCAGACTCATCCAGTCCGGTACCGCAAATAATCAGCCCTTTTTGTTTTTCCTTTAGAACACTCAGCAGGTCATCACGCATTTCTGTAGATAGTCCCCGGAGGCCGCCGATAACCCGTTTCTCCCTGCGTCTGTTTGAAAACGTCACTTCCTCTAATGCAGGAATCAATGGTTCCCTGATTGGAAAGTTAAAATGAACCGGTCCTGCCGGAGCTGAGATTGACAGGCTCACTCCTCTCGCCGCAGATGCTTTTGCATACTGCAGGATTTCGGGCAAAGATTCAGGCAGTGCCATATCTACACTCCATTTCACGTGCTTCCCGTAAAGTTCTAGCTGGTTAATCGCCTGCGGGGCGCCGACTTCACGTAACTCATGTGGCCGGTCGGCTGTCAGCACAATAAGCGGAACCTTTGCATAACGTGCTTCAATCACGGCTGGATAATAATTGGCTGCTGCAGTGCCGGACGTACAAAGAATCGCAACAGGCTTCTTTTTAGCCTTTGCGATTCCGAGTCCAAAGAATGCAGCCGAACGTTCATCGACGTTTATATACGTTTTCACCCCTGGATGATGGGTAAACAACAGTGCCATAGGAGTAGAACGGGATCCCGGGCTGATGACTACTTCATCTACCCCGTTTCCAACTAATTCATCGATATATGCTGCTAAATAATGTGTTAATCGTTTTTGATGTTCATCCATTGATGGTTCCCCCTAATGCTCTCAGCATCGGTCGAAATTTCATTTGCGTTTCACGGAATTCACTTTCAGGATCCGAGTCTGCTAC
>NZ_JABMCR010000543.1 GCF_013179555.1 Bacillus haikouensis | reverse complement strand
CTTTCACAGTGACCCAATGATGAACGGTACGATTTCATACCCGGCCTATGAGCTCATCCCCGTTCATAAAGATGATCACTTCACCCTCTGTGAACAAGTAGAAACCATAAATAAATTATATGTGAAAAATGAATATATCCATGAGAATGAAGAAGGACAAACGTATGCAAAAACCGATATTTCCTGTGCGCAAATCAATGTAAAAAAAGGAGACATCATATCCCTGGTAGACGACAGCTGCAGTGGGTATGATTTGATAAAAAAAGACGGAAGAGAAGGCTGGATTGTAAAAGGGATTCTCCAAAAGGTGGATCATCATGTGGCAGCTAAGGATGATACGAAGGTGATATCCTATGTCTGATAACAATTGGGCAATCCTGATCGATACTTTTGCTGCGGCTGCCATTTTCATCAGCTTCTTTTTCTATGCACCTTTTTTGTATATAAGACTGGCATTTTTACTCTTTGCAATTGCACAAATCTTCATCATGATCAATTGGGAGAGAATAGGAAGAGGGTTCATCTGGGTGTATTCCTGTGTCGTGATGATGTGCGTTGCAGGTGTGTGCGCAGTGGAAACAGGCATGCATTTAGACGGGACGATGATCTCGCTTCTTGGATTTACAGTTACTTTATTAAGTGTAAATTTTACATTGGTCTCCAACAAGGCAATAGAAGAATAGTTGGATTGAATTGAAGGATTTAGGGGGGAGATAAAATGTTCTTTATCCAAATGTCCGGTTTCCCCGGTTCAGGCAAATCAACCCTCTCGAGGGAAATTGCCAAGAGAACAGGTGCCGTACTGATCGACCATGATATTGTGAAGACGGCTTTACTGGAAAGTATGGGAGATGCGCAGATTGACAATAAGTCAGCAGGCAGGATTTCCTACAACATCGACTGGTCCCTGATCGACTTTCACCTCTCACAAGGTCGGGATGTCATCTTTGACAGTCCATGCCTCTACGATGAAATCATTGAAAAAGGCACAGACCTATCCCGAAAATATATGGCCAAATATAAATACATAGAATGCTATCTTGATAATATGAGTGAAATCAATTTCCGCCTGCAAAACCGGGAAAGGAAGATCAGCCAAATCGAAAGGGTCAGCTCCGAAGATGCGTTTCGGCGAATCCTTGAAAACAGTAAGAAACCAACTGATCATAAATATCTTGCAGTAGATACAACCCCTCCTTTGCAAAGTTATATGGATAAGGTCATGGAGTAT
>NZ_JABMCR010000542.1 GCF_013179555.1 Bacillus haikouensis | reverse complement strand
TTGATTCTTCACTTCATCCTTCGCAATCCGGAAAACTTCCTTCTTTTCCTCGGTTGATAACATGAAGTTCTCTCCAGTACTACCGTTCACATAGAGCCCATCTACTTTACATACGTCGATATTATAGCGTATAATCTCACGCAATCCTTGTTCATTGATCGTTCCATCCTGGTCGTACGAAACCATTAATGCTGTAAAAATTCCATTCATGACTATCGCTCCCTCTTATCGTTTAATTCCTTCTGTTTGCAAGCAATCCACAAAATGCCTGGTAATGTCCATCGGTCTAGTAATCGCTGATCCGACGATACACCCATGTGCACCTGCTAATACAGCACGCTGTAAATCTTCGCCTTTCCAATACCCGCCTTCAGCCATAATCGGGATATCTACTCTTTTAGCCAGCTCCTCAACCAACTGGATATTCGGCGAATGTACATTCTTCGTATACTCCGTGTAGCCTGAAAGCGTGGTTGCAATAAGGTCAAATCCAAGCCTGCTTGCATTCATGCCTTCCTTGAACGTTGAGACATCCGCCATTAAAATGACTTCAGGGTATTTCGCTCTTATTTCACGATAAAAATTTTCCAGTGTCTGTTGATTTGGTCTTGGACGATCTGTCGCATCTAAAGCTACAATTTCTGCCCCGGCCAGAACCACTTCATCGACTTCAGTCATCGTGGCTGTAATAAATACGGAACTATCTTCAAAATTCCGTTTTACAATCCCAATAACTGGAAGGTTAACCTCTTGTTTAATCGCGACAATATCTTCATAGCTGTTTGCCCGGATGCCTGCTGCGCCGCCTAATTTAGCGGCAAGGGCCATTTTTGACATAATGTATGAGCTATGCAGAGGCTCGTGTTCTAAAGCTTGGCAAGAAACGACCAAACCTCCTTTCAAGCTTTCTACTATATTTTTTTCATTCATTTTTTTCGCCCCTTAGGTAGGTATTCACAAAGTTAATAAAGCTTAATTGATAAGTTTTCGGATATTTTCATTTTAATTGTTTCTGCTTGTTCAGAATTTTTCATCGTTAACCCTGTACAAATAAGATCGATTAAATACAATTGTGAGATTTTCGATATTAATGATCCGCTATCGAGGGGACTTTCTTTAGCTGAAGACAATAACACCACATCTGAATACCTGGTTAACGGTGATTTCACGTACGCTGTTAATGCGATTATGGTTGCCTGATTGGCCTTGGCTGTTTTAATGGCATCTACAATGTCTTTTGTG
>NZ_JABMCR010000541.1 GCF_013179555.1 Bacillus haikouensis | reverse complement strand
GGCCAGCCATGAAAGAGCACATCATTGAGCTTAAAGCAGCATACCCTGTTGCGATTGCTGAGTTTGCGATCACGTCAGGTTTGGATGAGTATGAGCAGATGGCGAGAGAGGCATTGGGAGTGATTGAACGCTAGCATGAATGGTTTGGAGTTGATTTAGAGTTGATTTCGAAGCTGCCTTAAAATGTTTGGACTGTGCCTATGCTGCTTATCAAATCAATATAATTGTACTACCACTGAACCAAGTAGTTATTATTCAAGTAAAGAGCGCGATCCTGGAAAAAGGATCAGCGCTTATTTTCATTTTAGGGTTATATTTAACAATATTCGACATAAATAACAAAATAGTATTTAAATTCAGACGATTTGCGCATATAATAGTCTTTATACTATTTTAAGGGGGTAAAGCGGTGAAGCGACATATCAAAATGACATTTTATTTATTTCTCGCATCCATCTTATTTCTTTCTGCTTGTTCAAGCGGAAGCCAATCAAACAGCAGTACGGAAGGTGAAAAGAATCTTTCAGAGGAAGAGAAACATGGCGGAACGCTTATATATGGCAGAGGAGCGGATTCCATCAGTCTCGATCCTATTAACGTGACAGATGGTGAGTCTATCAGGGTGACACACAATATTTTTGAAACTTTATTTGAATATGACCATAACCTTGAACTTCAACCAAAACTGGCAACAGACTATAAAACTAGTGAAGATGGTTTAACTTGGACCTTCTCGCTTCGGGAAGGTGTAACGTTTCACGACGGAACAGATTTTAATGCCGAAGCAGTTGTATTTAACTTTGAACGGTGGATGGATCCCAATAATCCTTACCATAAAGGGGATTTTGTTTATTATCCATTTTTATATGGAGGTTTTAAAGGGGATGAAAACCATCTTATTGAACATGTGAGTGCTGTGGATGAATATACGCTTGAAATTAAACTCAAAAGAAAGACGGCACCATTTCTTAGTTACTTAGCCATTTCGATGTTCGGAATTGCAAGCCCTGCTGCTATAAAAAAATACGGAGATAAGTTAAATGAACATCCAGTCGGTACAGGTCCCTTTACGTTTAAAGAATGGACACGAAATAACTCTATCACTCTGGCAAAAAATCCTGATTACTGGACGGAAGGAAAACCTTATCTAGATCAAGTCGTATTCCAGGTAATTCCAGAAAACTCTTCTAGATTAGCAGCTCTGCAAAGTGGTGAAATAGATATATTAGATGGATTGAACCCTATTGATACGACAACGGTGGAA
>NZ_JABMCR010000540.1 GCF_013179555.1 Bacillus haikouensis | reverse complement strand
TAAAGCGATTGACCGGGAGGTTGAATTGTTTGATATATTCGAAGACCAATTGATGGCTCCCGGGAATTCTCATGGCACCAAAGTCCAGGTAGTTTCCGCAAGTAAATGGCTCCCTCACTGTATAAACTCTTCCGCCTATCCGGTTGTTCCCTTCCAGCACCGTCACCGCATGACCTGCTCTTTTAAGCAGTGAGGCGGCCACCAGTCCTGCCATGCCTCCTCCTAAAATAAGCACATGCTTAGGCTTGGAGGTGTGTTGAAATCCATTTCTAATGATTGACAATAAATCGTCTGGATAGTTTAAATCGTCAAAACCTTCCACCTTCGTCGACAAATCAGTTCCCCCCTTTCCTCCTATTCATATGAGAAAGAAAGAGATGGTAGAATATTGGCAATGACTCAATATCAATTTCTTCTGCGATTGGCATGCTGCGCTTTTCAAACTTCGATTCATTGAGTGTTCCAATACACACAAAAAAAAACCAGAAGCAGACTGCCTCTGGTTTTTTGTGTATCATTTATTGTGAAACTGCTGACTCTGTATTCTTTCCTTTTATAAAGCCGATTCCCCCCACCAGGACGATCACTGTGAGTAACCCCAGCAGGGTGCTTCCAGTGAATCCAAGTACGAGATAACCAATCGCAGCGGCTACTGCCCCAATGAGTGCATATGGAAGCTGTGTGAGTACATGGTCGATATGATTGCTTCCTGCTCCCGTAGAAGAAAGGATGGTTGTATCGGAAATCGGTGAACAATGGTCCCCAAGAACAGAACCCGCTAAGACTGCTGCCATCGCAGGAAGTAATACACTTACATCTGTCGCAGCTGCAATTTCCCCTGCAATCGGCAGAAGGATTCCGAATGAACCCCATGAAGTTCCTGTAGAGAACGCCATGATGGCCGCTACCAGGAACAGAAGCACAGGCAGGAGTTCTACGGGCATGTCTGATTTTTCCACCAGACCTGCTAAATACGTCCCGGTTTGAAGTTCATCGATTAATGTGACAATGGCCCATGCAAAGATCAGGATATACACTGCAGGAAGCATTGATTTGATTCCTTCCACCACCGCAGTCCCGACGGCATTACCTTGCACTCCTTTCAAATTTACTTGACGGAGGAAAAGAATAAGGGCAACCGCTAATGAAAATAAACTGCCGTACAATAATGATTTGGTAACATCCGTATTCTCAAATACCGGTATGATATCAAAAGAACCTACTGCTTTATATCCTGTCCAGAGCATCATACCGACTGTTCCGACT
>NZ_JABMCR010000054.1 GCF_013179555.1 Bacillus haikouensis | reverse complement strand
GAGATGGCGGGAAAATATGGTGTTCGCATCCAGTATAACACCGAATATCAAGCACCGTTTTTCAACTATTGGGATGAAACCGGTCAGCAGCACGAAGTATGGTTTGAAGATTCACGCAGCATATTGGCCAAACATAAGACAATGGATGAGTATAAACTGAGGGGATTGAGTTACTGGGCGCTGGGAAGTGCTTTTCCTCAAAATTGGGTATTGCAGCATTCGGGGTATCGTGTAGAAAAAAAGAATGATATAGGATGAAAGGAAAGGACCTCGAAAAGGAGGTCCTTTCTTCATTGAATAAATTGGAGTGCTTTCCGGACCACTTTCTCCCCTTGTTCGATGCATTCCGGAATTCCAAGACCCTCAAATGAACTTCCGGCTATGAAAACCCCCGGGAGCTCCTCTTCCAAGCAGCGATAAAGGGAGTTTGTACGCTCTTGATGCCCGACCGTGTATTGAGGCATGGAGTCCTTGTAACGGGTGACGACAGTAAAATCAGGCTCTCCATCCAGTTTCATTATTTTCTCCAGATCTTCAAGCACGATTTGCTGAATTTGGTCATCTGATAAATCCACGATGGTTTCATCCCCTGATTTCCCCAAATAACAACGGATCAATACTTTTCCTTCAGGAGCTGTGTGCGGCCATTTTTTATGTGTCCATGTACAGGCTGTAATTGAGAAGTCACTGTTACGGGATACAATGAATTCATTTCCATTTGTATTTTCTGTTATCGCCGACTGATTGAATCCCATTGAAACGGTCGCTACAGATGTGGCCGGCATTTTTTTCAGAAAGTCCATGAATGGGAGTTCCGGAAACATGGATTGCAATGAATGATGAGGTGTTGTAATCACTACACTGTCTGCCTCCAGAAGATGACCATTTGTAAAATGAATCGTATAGCCATTAACCGTTTCCTGACGTATACGGGATACTTTCATCCCTTTGTGAACAGTCTTTGGGGATAAAGCCGATTCTACCCCCTCGACAAGTGACTGCAGCCCCTTTGAGAACGTTAAGAACCTGCCATTTTCCCCTTGATTTTTTGACTGAGACGCAGCTTTTTTTATTCCAGCGATCAAACTGCGATGTTCTTGTTCAATCCTCTGAAGTTCCGGAAAGGTAGACATCAGACTCAATTGGTCGATGTCCCCGGCATAGATCCCTGTCAGTAAAGGCTCAATTAAATTCTCTACTACTTCATCCCCCATTCTTCTCCGGAAGAATTTCCCCAGTGATTGGTCATCGGTTACTCCTGATCTCGGAAGGATAAAGTCAGCTGCCGCCCTCATTTTCCCTGTCAGGGAAAATAAATTTGTGGTGATGAATGGGGCGATTTGAGTCGGTATCCCGATAATCGAACCTCCGGGCATCGGGTAAAGTTCGCCTCCTGCGATGACGAAGGATTTCCCCCAGTTGCTGCCCACCATTGTATCGTCTATCCCGATTTCTTCAGCCAGTCTTAGGGGACTGGAGTTTCTCGGTACAAATGAATCAGGTCCTCTTTCAATGACGTATCCGTCTTGAATAAGAGTTTGGATCTTGCCACCCAGCCTGTGTGAAGCTTCCACTAATTTCAACTCGATGGGAAGATTTTTTTCCTGAATTTCTTTTTGCAGATAATAAGCGGCTGTCAACCCAGTGATCCCTCCGCCGATTACTACAACCTTTTTTACTTGTTGTCCCCTCATATTCATCGCCTTCTTTATACAAATTATAATCTCTGCTCATCACCGGCAGAGTTGGCTCATTATTCTGAAAACAATATTTAAATCAAGGTACCCCTCCCTGATTATCAAGAAGAAGGACTGAGCTCCTGAGAATGAACTCATCAGCTTCAGTCCTTGATACTCAAAATAATGCAATGCCATGAACTATTTATTTACGTGTTTTAATACGACATCTGCCAAAGCGTCAATGAATTCCGGCTTTGCATTCGGCATCTCCGGCCGGAAATAATTCGCACCAATTTCATCGGTTACGACCTTACATTCATAATCGTTATCATATAGAACTTCTAAATGGTCGGAAACAAAACCTACAGGCGTGTAAACGAACGTTTTGTATCCTTTCTTCTCATAAAGCTCACGGGTTAAATCCTGAACGTCCGGTCCGAGCCATGGATCCGGAGTGTTGCCTTCACTCTGCCAGCCAACGGCATAATGCTCTACATCTGCACCCTCAGCAATCATTTTTGCCGTCTCTTCAAGCTGCTGAGGATAAGGATCTCCATTCTGCAGGATACGTTCAGGAAGGCTGTGTGCCGATACAATGAGAACAGCATTTTGACGTTCTTCTTCGCTCATGCTGCTGTACGTTTCTTTCACCTTGTCCACCCAGTAACCGATGAATTTCGGCTCTTCATACCAGCTTTCCACAGAAGTAATGTGTGGACCGCCTAACTTCTCAGCTGTTTCTTTCGCTCTTCCATTATACGATTTGACACTGAACGTAGAGAAATGCGGAGCAAGGACAATAGAAACTGCTTCTTCTATACCATCCTTATGCATTTCTTCCACCGCATCTTCAACAAAAGGCTCAATATGCTTCAAGCCGAGATACATCTTAAATTCAATCTCATCCTGTAAGGAATTCAAATGTTCTTCCAGGCTCTTCGCCTGATCCAGCGTGATCTTTGCGAGCGGCGAGATTCCTCCGATCGCTTCGTATCTTCCGCGCAAATCTTCAAGCATTTCTTCAGAAGGTGTCCTGCCATGACGAATATGAGTATAGTATCGCTCTATATCTTCTTCCTTATATGGAGTCCCATAGGCCATAACCAAAAGACCCATCTTCTTTTTTGCCATAATTCTCACCTCTTATAGTATCTGATCGATTATTTTGCACTGTATTCGTGTACAAAAGCTGTTAAACGTTTCAGTGTGTCCGGACTAACTGAAGGAAAAACACCATGTCCCAAGTTAAAGATATAGCCCGGTATTTCCATCCCCTGATCAAGAATGGCTTTCGCTCTTTCTTCGATCACTTCCCATGGAGCAAGAAGGATTGCCGGATCCAGATTTCCCTGAACAGTTTTGGTAATACCCATCTGTCTCGCTTCCGAAATCGGCAGGCGCCAGTCAAGCCCGACTACATCAAGCGGAAGGTCGTGCCACTCATTAGCCAGATGGCTGGCACCGACACCAAACATGATCAATGGAACATTCTCTTCTTTTAGTTCAGTGAATATCTTTTCCATGATTGGCTTGATGAACATTCTGTAATCCTGAACATTCAGGGCACCCACCCATGAATCAAAGATTTGGAAAGCAGAGGCACCTGCCTTGATTTGAGCTTTCCCATAAGTAATCGTCATATCTGCCAGCTTGTCCATCAATGCAAACCAGGCTTTCGGTTCTGAGTACATAAAAGCTTTTGTTTTATTATAGTTTTTTGAAGGACCGCCTTCGATCATGTAGCTTGCCATCGTAAATGGCGCTCCTGCAAAGCCGATCAATGGTACTGATAATTGTTCCCTGGTCAGAAGCTTGATTGTATCCAGCACATAAGGCACATCCTGTTCTGGATTGATTTCACCAAGTTTTTCAACATCCGCCACAGAACGGATAGGGTTGTCGATCACAGGTCCGATACCGGATTTAATTTCAACGTCCACTCCGATAGCAGGCAGCGGCGACATGATATCTTTATATAATATTGCAGCATCCACATCATATTGTTCGACTGGAAGTCTTGTCACATACGCACAAAGCTCAGGCTGATGTGTAATTTCAAATAGGGAATACTTTTCCTTGATTTTTCTATATTCAGGCTGCGACCTGCCCGCCTGCCTCATATACCATACGGGTGTATAGTCCGTTTCTTCACCTCTTGCAGCTTTTAAAAATGTATCATTCAGTTGTTTCATACTTTCGGCCACCTTTCAAAAATCCATTAGTTCTATTGTATTATAAATGAAATAAATTCAAAAATTGTTTAACCGCACAAACTGTAACCTTTATAAACTATAGACTTTTACAGGGAAAATGTATAGTTATCAACTAAAAATGTCATAAATTTGCCGATTTTAATGATCAATTGAAAAATCCCGATAAATGTAGGTTACAGAACGAACGGAATAGGGAAGATTAACAGAGAGAATACATTTACGAGGTGAATGAGATGAAGATGTATATAACGACAGGGACCGATGAGTTTTTAAGCAAGATATTGAATCAGCACCCAGATGAGAATATGCTCCTGATGAAGGAAACAGATGCCCTGCTGATTCATGAAACGAATGGAGAAACTGTATTTGAATCTCCACGGCGCTATGAAATTGTCGACCAATCAGGCTCATTGGAAAAGAAGGGATATGCCGTATTCAATAATATCCCTGTTACAGATGAGGGGCGTCCCTTGTTTGAATATCGATTTAAGAATCGCGCCGGACTTATTGAGGAAGTCCCCGGTTTTATCGCAATCCGTGTGCTTCGACCTTTGGACACTGATACCTATGTGATCATGACTCTTTGGGAAGATCGTCAAAGCTTCCTTGGATGGCAGAACTCAAGGCAATATCAGAGAGCTCATGAAAAACGCGGGACTGATGAAGGAATTGATGCCAAAAAAGATATTTTTCCGCGTGCGTCGTATGTAACAGAATATCAGGTTAGCGGGGAATGATCCCAATGGTTCATGAATATATCCAGCCTGCAAGGGTCATGATGATATTCTGGATTATGCAGGAAGACAGGCTGAAAGGGCGGATCTCAGGATGATGAGACCCGCCCTTGTTCATTAGTTATACCCTTTCCTTTCTACTATACTTTAATATTTAATGACGTCTTCCTCGTCAATTCAAGCAAATGATTTATTCTTCTTTATATAATATCCCATTGCGGTTTGCATAGATGGCAGCCTGGGTCCGGTCGGCTGCACCGAGTTTGCTTAAGATATTGCTTACATGCGTTTTCACCGTCTTTATTCCTATATATAAGACTCCTGAAATTTCCTGATTGGTCATTCCTTCTCCCAGACACCTAAGAACCTCATACTCCCGGGATGTCAAGTCTTCATGAGGTTTTTTCGGCTGCAGCCTGAAACGGGTCATCATCTTATCAGCTACCTTGGAAGCAATGACCGCTTCACCTTTTACCGCTTTATAGATGGCAGAAGTGACTTCTTCTGCACTTGCTGTTTTCAATAAATAACTATGAGCACCTGCTTCAATAGCAGGAAATACTTTCTCATCATCGTAATAGCTTGTTAGAATGATAATCTTACAATTGTGGTGGAAAGTTAATATCTTTTCGGTGGCCGCAATTCCATCTCCATCTTCCATCAATAGATCCATTAATATGACGTCAGGTTTATAGATCTTGGCTAGCTGTACGGCTTCATTCCCGCTCTTTGCTTCCCCTAGAAATTCAATCTGCTCTTCAGTCAGCAGATAGGTTTTAATCCCTAATCTGACCATCTCATGATCGTCTACAATCATCACTTTTACTTTCTCCACACGACTCTCCCCCTTTATGCGACAGGAACACGCAGATCGATATACGTCCCTTCTTCTTCTCTCGAACGTATTTGAAAATATCCGCCGATTTCTTCAGCACGTTCTTTCATAGTCTGAAGTCCATAAGACGTCATCTTGCTTTCACTTAGATTGAACCCTTTTCCATTATCACTTATAAACAAAGTTACAACGCCTTCTTTTTTCTCCGTCATGATTTTTACTTTTGTTGCTTTTGAATGACGGAGGATATTCGAAAGGCTTTCTTGTATGATTCTGAACATATGGGTTTCTGTTCCTTTTGAAAGATTTTCAATCCCATCCAGTGCAGCTTCGATTTCAAGTTGTGTCTTTTCTTTAAGTTCCTCAATAAGGATCATTAATGCTTCGCGAAGTCCCTCACCCTTCAAATCTATAGGTCTTAAATGCAGAAGCAGCGCCCTCATCTCCCCTTGGGCCTTGGCAGCGATTTCAGCAACCTGCTTGATGATGCCCTCTGCTTTATCAGGATCCCCTCCAATATTTTTATAAGCTGCTGAAGAAAGCATATTGAGTGCAAACAGCTGCTGACTGACTGAATCATGCAAATCCCTTGCCAGCCTTTGACGTTCTTCCATGACAGCAGCGCCGTGTGCCCTCTCGGCAAGTTCTGATTTCTCATCAGCCAATCTCTGCAATGATTTGACCTGTTCCTGGATATACTTGGCCAGCTGATTTAATTCATCCGCCAGCAGGCCAAGCTCGTCATGTCCGTACGAGTCTACCCTTGCTGAAAATTTCCCGCTCCTTAACAAAGTCACGAATGTGGAGATATCATCAATTCGACCCTTGAATGCAAAGCTGGTGCGCAATCCAAAATATAAGCTTAATAAGACGAGGGTGAAAAATAATGTAATTATCATGAAAATCGAGAAACTTAGTGAAACCCTTTCATTGCTTGAAATAAACATATAGATTTGTAAAAGGACAAAGGATATCAGGGTCGCCATGATGGACATCATAAAAAAACTTTTAAAAATAGAGTTTCTTAGAGTTGAAGAACTGTTCAACAGTTAGCCTCCTTTCTATAACTGATTCTTACACTCCGCTGATTCTGATCGAAGCTACCTTCACATTTACTGAGAGCTTGATTTTCTTGCTGGATTGCTCATAATCCGGTGACTGATAATGGAAATCAGACCTAACTTCAGAAGAATGTTGGTCAAACAACTTCACATCACCGACTTTGACTTTGATCATGATGTCAATAGGGACGTTATCCGGAATAATCACTTTAAGATCCCCCACCCATCCCTTTATTTCAATCGGTGTCTCCCCTTCTGGGATGAATGCTTTACTGAGATCAAAATAATAGTCTCCGATCACATTATGGAATCTCATTGGCTCTAATGACCAGTTGGGTTCTGATCGTTTTACTTCCCCAACGATGAAATTTTTATTGATTTTATTCATATGCTTTCCCTTAATCTTTTCACCGGCTTCGAATTCGGCTGCCGAATCCTGTTGAGGAGAAGATTCATTCGTAAAGGTCACTTTAATCGACCTGTTAAATGCTGCTCTTGAAATTGCTATAGAAATAATAAGGATTGGCCACAGCTTCCACCAGTTTCCATAATCAAAGTCGACTTTATTCCATTCATCGAGAATGATGAGTGTACCGTATACAAGACTGAACAGACCTAGTGAGAGTTTCCCAAAGCTTTTTCTAAGAAAACCATCCACCGTCCATTTCAATCCTGTCAACAGCAGCAAAATAGGGATAATACTGACAAATATCTGCGTTATTTCCAAGGAAATGACACCGATGTTCAACAGCAACAGCGCTACACCCGCCATCAATAATACCAATGAAAAGAACCATTGCTTCCTTCCTCCATGTCTCACTTCTCCACCACCTTACTTTCTAAATCATTCGAGATAAGGACAATTATTCCTGTATTTACTTTCATTATAATGGTTATTTCTTACCCAAGTGAGGAACATCGGTATGAATGCCTATACGTCTCCAGACGGAAATGTTTGATTCACACCTTTTTTTCTACTTCATAACCTATAGTACAGATTCGGGCGTTTACCCAATTTGAGAAGGGATTTGTGAAGGAGGTTATGTCTAATGGGGATCGACTTAACGGCTCTTCATTGGATCTACTTGGTCTTCATAGGATTGATCATCCTATTTATGATTTTCAGAAAAGATACAACCATCATATGTATTGTGGGGATATTCAGTATTGCCCTTGTTGCAACCGGTTCCTTAAGCGGCTCAATAAGCTCTGTTTTTAATAGTTTTATCTTTGCGATTACTGAATTGCTGTCAACCATACTGGTTATTTCGATCATTGTAGCGATGAGTAAAGGACTTACTGTTACCGGAATTAATGATGTCATGATCCGTCCGTTTACAAAATTCATTCGTACTCCTGCGCTGGCTTATTGGACGATCGGTATTGTCATGATGTTGATCTCATGGTTTTTCTGGCCATCACCAGCGGTGGCATTACTCGGTGCTATTCTTGTGCCTGTGGCATTGCGGGTAGGTCTTCCGGCTCTCGGCATCGCGATGGCAATGAACTTATTCGGACATGGAATTGCTCTTTCCGGTGATTTCGTCATTCAAGCCGCACCTAAGTTGACTGCAGATGCCGCCGGAATCCCTGTTTCTGATGTGATTGCAGCAAGTGTGCCTCTAGTGATCGTCATGGGGATTGTGACCACGGTCACTGCTTTCATCTTTATAAAACGCGATATGAAGAAAGGGATCTTGACAGTCAATCAGTCAAGCTTTCTGGATGATGGGAAGGGGGCAGAACCTGATTTATTATCAAACCGCTGGAAAAAGCTGATCGCACTTCTTATCCCGGTATTATTTGCGTTGAATATCACGGCCATGGTTTCATTTGACCTGCAGGGCGGGGATGCCACTGCGCTAATCGGCGGGACCTCGATCTTCATTTTACTGATTATTTCACTTTCCGCATTCAAAGCTAGTGGGTTGGAACGGACAACAAGCTTTCTGATCGACGGCTTTCAATTTGGGTTTAAAGTCTTCGGACCGGTTATTCCGATCGCAGCATTCTTCTATCTTGGTGATGCAGGCTTTCAGACCATTATCGGTGATTTCCTGCCAAAAACATCTCATGGTATCGTGAATGATCTCGGTGCATCCCTTGCAGCGGTCGTTCCACTTTCTAAAGCTGTCGGGGCTGTTACTTTAACTATAGTCGGAGCCATTACCGGGCTTGACGGATCAGGATTCTCCGGAATTTCACTTGCCGGATCTGTCGGCAACTTGTTCGCGGAAAGCATCGGCACTGGTGCAGCAACTCTTACGGCGCTCGGACAAATAGCAGGCATTTGGGTTGGAGGGGGAACACTGGTACCATGGGCTATCATCCCGGTAGCCGCCATCTGCAACGTCGACCCATTCGAACTGGCCAGAAGGAATATGCTGCCCGTCATCATCGGACTTACAGTCACGACAATCGTTACCATGTTCCTTATATAGAGCGAAAAGGCCCGTCCCCCATTGTATCGACAATGGGGGACGGACCTTTTAATCCGGTCTTTTTTCGTATAGGAAAGTTGTCAGCGTAAAAATAGAGTAGCCGATGAGAAAACCGGCCAGTACATCTGAAGGGTAATGGGCTTGTTCCACTATTCTGCTCATTCCGGTAAGGACTGTAATCAGCAGAGCCAGTATGCAGATGCCCCATTTCACTTTGACAGAAGAGAACTCCCTGCTGAGGTAATAGGCAGCTGTCAAGTAAAAGACCATTCCGACCATTGCGTGACCACTGGGGAAACTGAACCCATCTTCCTCAAGTGCAGCCGCGGGCCTCTCCCGCTCCATGAGATTTTTTATTACTTTATTCAGCACATTACTCCCGGCAACTGCGACTACGACCGTCAATATGCCCGCGAAGTCTTTTTTCACCCGCCAGAGATATAGAATCAGCAGTATAGAACCACCGCCGATCACAAGTTCTGTGCCGGCCACAGAAAAAATTTTAATAAATTTCAAATGAGTCAGATTCTCTGCTAAATATGGGTCCCAAGGTATGGACAGTTCATGAAACACGAAATGGGCAAGCGCCAAAAAAAGGATGAAAGAAAATATGCCCGGTATGTAGATTATTTTCTTCATTGATTTCCTCCTTCACAACTAGTATTCTCTTTCAATTGACTATTTGTGCTCCCTTTTTAATGTTATAATATTCTAAATGTTCAAGAACTATAAGGAGGTTCCATCGTGCTGAAAGAATTATATCAAAAACTAGAACAGAGATGGCCAGAAATGGTAGAGATCAGAAGATTTTTGCACCAGCATCCAGAGTTGTCATTTCATGAAAAGAAGACGGCTGCCTATATAGCTGATTACTATCGCAGACTGGGGATTGAGGTCCGGGAAAATGTTGGTGGAAATGGAGTTGTGGCCACCATTAAAGGAAGGCTTCCTGGGAAAACGGTCGCCTTGCGCGCAGACTTTGATGCCCTTCCGATTCAAGATGAAAAGGAAGTTGAATACCGTTCAACCGTACCTGGGGTAATGCATGCATGCGGACATGACGGCCATACAGCAACACTTCTCGTTCTTGGAAAAACGCTGAATGAATTAAAGGAACATCTGCCTGGATCGATCAAACTTATCCATCAGCACGCGGAAGAGTATGCACCAGGCGGAGCAAAGCCGATGATAGAGGATGGCTGTCTGGATGGCGTCGATGTCATATTCGGCACTCATTTATGGGCGACAGAAAAGCTCGGGAAAGTGCTCTTCAGAACCGGACCGGTAATGGCTGCTGCCGACCGATTTGAAGTCATCATCAAAGGATCCGGCGGCCACGGTGCCCAACCCCATAAAACAAAGGATGCAATCGTTGCAGGCGCACAATTGATAACTGACCTTCAGCAGATTGTAAGCAGGCGCGTGAACCCGATCGATCCCGCAGTCGTTACAGTAGGTTCATTTGTGGCAGACAATGCATTCAATGTCATCGCTGACCAAGCTAAGCTCATCGGTACTGTCCGGACATTCGCTCCTGAGGTCAGGGATTTCATTGAGACCGAAATTGAACAGGTCCTGAAGGGAGTCTGTTTATCTTTCAATTGTGACTATGATTACCGTTATGAACGTGGATACCCGGCAGTTGTGAATCATTCGGAAGAAACCCAGCTTCTCATACAATGTGCGGCTGACATCGATGAAGTTCATAACGTGGAAGAAATCGAGCTCCAAATGGGAGGGGAGGATTTTGCATACTACCTGGAAAAAATCAAAGGCACCTTCTTCTTCACCGGGGCAGCCCCAGAAAATGCAGAAACACTGTATCCGCATCACCACCCTAAATTCGATATCAATGAAAAGGCGTTACTGACTGCCGCGAAAACATTGGCTTCTGCAGCCTTTCACTATCAAAAGAAATACATCGAACCAGGGATCACCGTTAAAAAATAATCACCAAAAAAGATCGGCCGCAGCCGATCTTTTTTAATTTCAATCATGTTCATTGAAATAACGGATGCGGTAAGCATATTTCGCTACCTCACCAAGTTGATCCAGGAGCTGATAATTCGCATATGCCCCTACCACTGCACCGACCCCTGGTACTAACTGCAGCATCTTCACAAAGTCGATATAATCACGGTATTCCTGCTGAAACGAACGCCAGTCCATTTCTTTCAGTTTTTCCTTCTCCTCTTTCCAGTTCTCGATGACAAGCAATGTTTCTCTCTTATGGTCATCACTGGAGAAGGCAAGCTGGAACACATACAGAAGAAACAATCTCTCCTCGTACTTTCTGACATCATAGCCATGTATCGCTGAGCACTCACTGAGGAACTTCATCTTGATGGATAGCAGCAAAGGGAAATCCGCAAGACCGAGAAAAATGCCCCCCGCTCCAGTGCCTGCACCTTCGATGACGGCAGTTTTCCGATGGAACTCAAGTCTTTCTTTCATCCGTTCTTCTCTCTCATGCAAAGAGGGCATGGACTCAAACGTTGAAAGTTTGATCCATTCGCTCCCCTTCAGAGTCACTTCCACCATCTTCTTGATACTATCCGTTATCATTCTATGTGCTTTTTCCGGAATGAATTGATTCACCTTATTCTGTGCCTGCTTCGAAGCCCGTTGGAAAATAGACGATTTTTTATTGAATCTCCTCTTCCAGGTTTCAAGCTCTTCTCTTTCCTGATACATTGTCCATCCCACCTTTTGGATTCATCATTCCTTTATACGTAAGGGGAAGCTCATTGGTTTCAAAGATAAAAGCTGCTGTCCATTTTTTTCAATCGCTGAATTAAATAGTATTGGCTGAACAATAAAGAAAAAACAAAGCATGCCAGGAGAACGATGATTGCCTCCATCCACATCCCTTTTAATAAAAGGGGAAGTGTAAAAATAATCGACTGCATCATCATGGACTGATTCAGTACATTCTTAAATGACGATGTCTTCAAATCTTGTGACAGCGGGTAGATGAGCACCCATATTTTATAATCAAAGCGTTTATACAGAGGGACCAGCTGGAATCCAGTTAAATACAGGAACAACAGTGCCGTCAGGATGTTGATGAGGAAGGATTGGCTTGTATAGATCAGTACTGCTCCGATCAATGTCAATCGTGTATAAAGACCAGAAAATTCACTCGTTCTGACCAAGGAGCGAAGATATAAATGACGGTATGTTGAGCTTTGTGAAAAGTCTGTTTTAACGATGAAATCAAGCCATTTCCTCCTGTGCACTTTCCCTTTCAGCTTCGGTACGTCCGTAAACATATTGGCAATTCGGTAAAACATCAGCATTCTCTGCTGTTCGAGATGAATGAGCAAATCCCATTTCAAATTCTTCTTTTTTGATGTTTGATAAAAATAAATAAAATAAGCGGCCATGATAAATGCGACAGCCATGGTCATCAATATATGGGCGTCTGATAAAACAAGCAGCATTAAGGAAGCTGATAATAAAAAACGGATAATGCTGTCGATTAAATGTGCCTCCTTTTCCTGATAACGGAGCATGAACCACCTGACATACAGATTCCATAGCTTGATTCCCAAAACGAGTGCAAGTAACGGGAAGAAACTTCTGAAGCCATTACCTGAAACTGCAACATACATAGGCATCAAAGCCGCCAGCACAAGGAGCTGAATATACGACTGGAACATGAAGCTGATCCAGATACTTTTCCTGAAATACCCCGATAGTTTACCTTCTAGAGAAAGTAGAAATACAGCGTCCGCTTCTTTCAGAAAGGTATACACAGGGCTCCACGCAAGAATCAGCCCCACTATCGCGGCCATGATGAATGCTGCAGGAAAAGAAGGATCAAGTGTCTTTACCCATTGATTGTAGGTGAAGGCCGCTCCGCCCAATGCAAAAATCAATACAAAGAGCAAATGATCATTAAACATATATTTAAGATATTTCTGGAGTTCCTGATTGTATTCGATAATCCGCTTCTTCCAAATGCTATCTACATTATTCATCATCGGACTCTTCCTTTGTCAGTTGGATATAAATGTCATCCAGGGTCGCTCCGGGCATGGCAAATTCTGTTCGCAGTTCCTCAAGTGTCCCCTTTGCCCTGATTTTCCCTTCATGAAGGATAATGAAAGAATCACAATATCTTTCTGCCGTGGCGAGGATATGAGTGGACATCAAAATTCCTGCACCGCTCCGCTTCATTTCTTCCATCCAGTCCAATAATGACTGGATTCCAAGAGGATCCAAACCTACAAACGGCTCATCTATGATGTACAGGCTCGGTTGAATAAGAAACGCGCACATGATCATCACCTTCTGCTTCATCCCTTTGGAGAAGTGAGCAGGAAACCAGCTCAGCTTCTTTTCCATTCGGAAAGCCTTCAGCAGTTTTCCAACCCTTGCTTTATATTCGTCTTCTGTCAAGCCATATGCCATGGCAGTCAGCTTTAAATGCTCTTCCAGAGTCAATTCATCATATAGGATAGGTGTCTCTGGTATGTATGAAAATTGCCTGCGATATTGATCGGCATCTTTCTTCAATGTGTGGCCGTTTATTGAAACCTCTCCCTGTTTCGGTTCCATCAATCCGATGATATGTTTGATCGTCGTACTTTTCCCCGCTCCATTCAAACCGATCAAACCGACAATTTCGCTCGAATTGATTGAAAAGCTGATATCCTTTAATACAGGCTTTCGTGTATAGCCTCCGACAAGGTGATTGATCTCTAATAATGCCATGGGCAGCAACGTCCTTTCTCTTCTACATGGTTTGACTCTATTTTAGCAAAATTTGTTCCAGAAGGCACCGTGTAAGAACATCATATTCCATTTATTAGTATTCATAACTTTGTCATTCCTGCACATTCTAATATTTGAAGGGGCCAGCAATAAGAAAAACGGGGTGGTTGTTAAAGACCAGTTTACCGATTTCACTATTGTTTGCGGCTTAAAGGATAGTCTCTTTCATAGTGAATGACACACTCACCATATTCATTCATCACCATACTGATAAATGAGGTGTTTGTTAAAGAACATTTTGACTGAATCAATTATCTTATACAGCTTTTCAGCTTAAAAAGATAAGGGGATGGTCACTTTGAACAAAGTCATTCATTTTCCAAGATTACACAAATCATGCTTATAGCCAAATGAGGTGTTTGTCGCAGACCACTTAAAATTTCTAGAGTCTTAAGCTAAACAGCTAAAAGAATTGGGGATGGTCGCATTGCAAATTGTTCATTCTGCTTTTGAATGGAATCTCTGATTAAGCTACAAAGCAAATGAGGTGTTTATCAAAGAAAGGAATCATGAGAATTTACCTTTATAGATTTCCCCTTCAAAGAGAGGCAGGTAATCCTTACCTGTCTCTTCTTTACTTTTCATTCTTTTTCCAATCGTGATAAACTAAATAGTATACTCCCATTACTGAAAGGTGGAAATAAAATGAGCGATTGTATTTTTTGTAAAATCATCGATGGGGATATCCCTTCCATGAAAGTATACGAAGATGAACATGTGCTGGCATTCCTTGATATCAGCCAAGTAACAAAAGGACATACCCTTTTAATCCCTAAAATACATAAAGAAAACATCTATGAATTATCTCCCGAAACAGCAAGTCACGTTTTCTCGGTTGCTCCCAAAATTGCCAATGCCCTTAAAGCGGAATTCGAGCCGGTCGGATTCAATTTATTGAACAATACAGGTGAAGAAGCCGGTCAATCTGTATTCCACTTCCACATGCACTTCATCCCTCGCTATGGCCAGGGGGACGGGTTTGGGGCAGTCTGGAAAACACATAATGATGATTATAGCGGAGATGACCTCAAAGCAATCGCCGATTCAATATCCAAACATCTTTCATAAACTAATCAGACATCCTTCACTCAACAGTGGCGGATGTCTATTTTTTTGAAAATTAAATCTTTGACACGGTTGCATCATGTGTTATAATTTATCTATCTTTCGCTGATGGCAACGAGTGCACATCAGGAAAGGGATAAAAATAGACCAGACCAGTTGAGGAGAGATGAGAAATGAATACAAAAACACTTGTATCCCTGTCTTTATTAGTGGGGATCGGAGCCGTCCTTCATACGGTGATTCCCGGATTCTTTTTAGGGATGAAACCAGATATGATGCTAACAATGATGTTCCTGGGCATTATCCTGTTCCCAGCAAAGAAAAACGTTCTGCTGCTAGGAGTGCTGACTGGAGTCATTTCCGGATTGACAACACAATTCCCGGGCGGATTTTTACCTAACTTAATTGACAAACCCATAACGGCTTTTGTGTTCTACGCATTGTTTTTAGCTACACAAAAGATTACACGCTCTGTATTGGGAGCTTCTTTACTTACTGCAGCAGGTACTCTTGTATCCGGAAGTATATTCCTGCTTTCCGCATACTTGATTGTCGGACTTCCCGGAGCATTCTTCGCACTGTTTGCAGCGGTCGTACTGCCTGCAACCATTGTTAATGCCGGAGCGATGTTTGTTGTCTATCCAATCATACACTCCATCCTGAAGCGTTCCAGCATGAAGGAAACACTTACGATTGAACAACTTTCCTAATCATATAAGGACAGTATTGCAGCTGCAATACTGTCCTTTTTATAATTATATTAAGTTTAAGAAATGTGCAGCGCCTGGCCCCTCGAGACGTTTCGGTCCGCCCAATGAAGTCAAAGTGCGACTTCACCGGTCGGCCCGGAAGCGCTTGTCGGGGCTGATCAAGGCGCTTGCGCTTTTCTTATTGTCCAGCTCCAGCGCCTAGCCCCTCGAGACGTTTCGGTCCGTCCAATGAAGTCAAAGTGCGACTTCACCGGTCGGCCCGGAAGCGCTTGTCGGGGCTGATCAAGGCGCTTGCGCTTTTCTTATTGTCCAGCTCCAGCGCCTAGCCCCTCGAGACGTTTCGGTCCGTCCAATGAAGTCAAAGTGCGACTTCACTGGTCGGCCCGGAAGCGCTTGTCGGGGCTGATCAAGGCGCTTGCGCTTTTCTTTATATCTTTCAGGCAGCAAGCCAAAACAAGATCCCTATCAAGAATGTGATAACACCGCCAGATCCCAAAACCGCCGCTCTTCTCTTCAACATATTTTTAGGAGGATACATACCGGGCCTTTGGATACTGATAAAATTATAAACCATGCTCAAGAATAGCACGCCGCTCAAAGCAAAAAAACCAAAAATAATCCCGTCCATCTTTACCCCTCCTCTACTCCGCCTCTTACCTTTATTTTTATGCGGAAGGGAGTCCGGATATGAACTTACTTGTTTTCAATCCCTTTTGATGGGGAAAAGGAAAATACATGTATTTTGTAGAAGTAAGTATTATAGAATAACGAGGTGATGTACATGAAGATAAAATCTTTAACTTATGGATTAATCATTGGCGGTGTCATTGGGGGAATTGGCTCCCTCCTTTCCACCCCTTCATCCGGAAAAGAACTAAGAACTCAAATCAAAAGCAAAAAAGAAGATTGGAGCCAGGTGTTTGAAGAAATGAAAGTGCATCTGGGAGAACTGAAGGATTCAATCAGCACCCTTTCACAAGAAGGAAAAGAAACCGTCCAGCAAATTTCAAAGGATCTCCAGGCATCCGTGAAGCAATGGCAGGCATCGACCGAACCAAACAACCAGAAACTCCAGCAGGAAATCCAATTGATTCAATCCAAAATCGAAGAACTCGAACGCTCACTGAATACCAGTAACAAGCCGAATTAAAAAGACCTTATTAGAAAGAGGACCTTTATTGTATTGTTTAATAATACAGAAGGGGTCTTCTTTCTCATTCATTAAACAAATATATATTAGAAAAAAAGAAGTTCAGTTTGGATGTAAAGATATCCATCGCCTGAGGGGAGTTATACTTATATTTGTCGCAGCTCTTAATAAAACTGCTGCAGCTGGGCGGCTAATGGAATGTAAGACCAGTCCAGTTTGAGGCTTGAAGTCACCCGGGAAAGCAAAGTCTTCCTTGGAAATCAACAAAGATATGTAAGAACGAACCAAATAAAAACATATACTTCGAAAAATTTTGTCAATTTATCCTTTATTAATTTTTATTTTATTGGCATAATAAAATAAAAGCGCTTTCTTTAATCGATAGCTGTTTCCAGCAAGAATAATGGGCATGCGCAATAAAGAAAAGATTTTCTAACAAAGTGGGTGTAAGGGATGGAAGAAAGAGAATATTCATTGAAAGAGGCAATCATCTTCAGTCAGCGAATGGCTCAGCTGAGTAAAGCGTTGTGGAAGGCCATCGAAAAAGACTGGCAGCAATGGATCAAGCCTTATGATTTAAATATTAATGAACATCATATCCTTTGGATTGCATATCATCTAAAGGGTGCATCTATTTCTGATGTGGCAAAGTTCGGGGTCATGCATGTATCTACAGCTTTCAATTTTTCGAAAAAACTGGAAGAACGTGAATTACTTGAATTCTCAAAACGTGATAATGACAAAAGGAACACATATATCCAGCTTACAGATAAAGGCGAAAAAATCCTGCTTGAGCTGATGAAAAATTATAAACCAGAAAAGCATTCAATTTTTCAAGGAGTTGCCCCATTAAAAGAACTTTATGGAAAATTCCCTGAAATGATCGAGATGATGTCAGTAGTACGGAATATTTACGGGAATGATTTTATGGAAATCTTCGAAAAATCATTCAACAACATCGACAGTGAGTTTGCGGAGGACAATTCCAAGCTCAGTGAATTATTTGAAGATGAAGAGGAACTTGCTTAACCATTACCAACATTGTCATGCAGGTTTGACCATACGTCATGAGGCGATGCAGCTATCACACATTTTTTTGATCTGCATTATATTTAAAAAGCGGAATACATATTGCAACCTATCCGCTTTTTACTTTTGTTTTCTTTTGTGTATCACCTCACAATCCTCAAATCTTATCACCTTTCATATGTCGAAATCATTTGTATATTCCAGCACACATTCCTTGTTGCACTGCTGTAATCAACTTTTATATACCAGACCTCCTTTTCTTCTATTTATTTATAAAAAAATCTCAGATTATGTATTGATTTTTTCCTTTAATCGTAATAAAGTATGTAAAGCGCTCATTTACAACACTATCGTCTATGGAGGCGATTTTTTTATGCACTGTTGGAAAACAATCAATTTAGAAAGACAATTTGGCTTTTATCGAGTCTTTTTACTTTCATCCATCATCATGATGATGGTATTCTCTTTAATATACGTACCAATGAATTTAGTCTATTCCAGTTCGTTTTACGACAATCATTTACTGGGATTTGTATTAGGCCTTATAAGTATATATCCATTGCATAAACTCATTCATTTGTTACCGATTCTCCCTTATGTGAATAAGATGAGATGGAAATGGGACAGGAAGCTCATCATTCTTCCAATCGTTTCCCTGAGGGTCAATCGTCCAATATCAAAGCATCTTTATATGATCGCGCTGTTGGCACCGTTCCTGTTCATTAACAGCCTTTTACTGGCAGGATGCATACAGTTCCCTCATTACTCTCATTATTTCGCTATTTTATTAGCGTTCCATTCAGGAGTCTGTGCCATTGATTTCATTTATGCAAAACAATTGATGTATTCGCCTAAGAAAGCATTAATCGAAGAGAATGAAGACGGATATGAAATCCTCATTTACCAATAAGGATGATAAAGATCCATTCGCTTTTAAAAGCAATGATCTGCCATCATCCTTCCACTTTATTATTACCAATATTTCGGCAATACTCGCTCTACCATTCTGATTCATATTTTGGTATCGTATAGCTTATAGGAGATAACGGGGAGGGGTTAGAATGATCTCCATGTTTTTAATATTCGCAGTGTTTATTCTATTTTATATAAACAAAATGACAAACGCACTATGCTTACAAAAAGAAATACCTGAAGAACGCCAGCCCAAAGTATTTAGAACCATCAACATTCTAATCACCATACTTCTGGTATCTTCGTACGTAGAAATATTGTATACATAATAGAAAAGCGGAGGCGGCTCGCTCAGAGGCGACAAGCATAAGACGAAACCCCCGGAAAGGCGTTCTTTGCCTTTTTGGGGGTTTTGACTTATGTCTCGAGCCTCTAGCCGCCGGAGCTGGACAATAGAAAAGCGGAGGCGGCCGTTTTGCTCCATTTGAAAAATGTTCTTTTGCTTTAGAGGCGCTTTTTGCCTCAAAAGCAAAAGGTTAATTTTCAAACGGGAGCAGACCGCCGGAGCTGGACAGTTAGAAAAGCGGAGGCGGCTCGCTCAGAGGCGACAAGCATAAGACAAAATCCCCGGAAAGGCGTTCTTTGCCTTTTTGGGGGTTTTGTCTTATGTCTCAAGCCTCTAGCCGCCGGAGCTGGACAATAGAAAAGCGGAGGCGGTCGTTTTGCTCCCTTTGAAAAATTAGAATCCGGATGGGCTTTCTCAAATGGCCGCCAACTTCACTCCATAAAAAAACCAGCTCGATTAACTAAAATGTACCCTATAGAGTAGACACTTAAAAAAAGTCTACCTATAGGGTATTTTTTTGTATAATGACAAATAGACAACTAGTAGAAATCGGGGAAACATCATGAGTAAAAAAACATTCACAGAGAAAGAAATCAAACAATTATCCATTAATCCTTTTGTGAAAGCTGTAAGCGCTAAGGGAATTACCTACAAAGATGAATTTA
>NZ_JABMCR010000539.1 GCF_013179555.1 Bacillus haikouensis | reverse complement strand
ATTCCTTTATAATAGGAAATTTAGTGTTACTATAACTTCTTTGTTAAGGGGAATAATGTACATTCTTTAATGGTCTCACTATCTGTTAGTACCATTAATAACCTTTCTATTCCAAATCCCCAGTACTTTATAAAATGGCTTGAGCTTCCAACCTTCTTCTTTATTCAATTGGATCATTCCCCTTACCCGCTGAAGGAATCGTGACGCTTTCGATATCCCCTCAAAGTCTTTCCAAAAATTGAACAACACCTATAGAGGAGAAGTGACCGAGTATGGTCACTTGGCGAAAGGAACAGGGACGGTTCTGATGCTTATCTTTAGAGGAAATCGGTTATTAGCTAAAAGCTAACTAAATAAAGAAGTACTGTGCATCGGCTGAACTCTTGCTTTAGGATCCATATAGTTCTTAGCATTGTTGACAGCTGTAGGTCCTTCACCAAAGCCTGATGCAATAAGTTTAACCTTTCCATCATATGTACAAATATCTCCTGCAGCATAAATACCCGGAATATTTGTTTCCTGCTTCGAATTTACCTTAATCGCATTTTTTTCGATTTCAACATCCCATTCTTTGATTGGCCCAAGAGTAGAAACAAAGCCGTAATTAACGATTAACTCATCTATATCCACTGATTCTTTTTGTTGAGTTTTTGTATGTTCTAAAGCAATTTGCGACAACTTTTCTGTTCCTATTAATTCTGAAGGAACATAAGGTGTTTTGACCTCAACAGTCGAATTCAATAATTGTTCTACACTATGCTCATGGGCACGAAACTTATCTCTTCGATGTATCAGTGTTACTTTTTCAGCGACGGACTCCAACATGAGGGCCCAATCAACAGCTGAATCTCCACCACCTAAAATCGCTACTTTTCTACCTTTAAATTGATTCATGTCATTCACGAAATAATGTACATTCTTCTGTTCAAATGGTTTAACTTCTTTCAGTTTTAGTTTACGAGGATGAAAAGCTCCGTTTCCCGCAGTAATGATAATTGTTTTTGAGAAGTGATCGGTGTAGTTCGTTTTGATCTTAAATGTTCCATCTATCTGTTTTTCAATCATTTCCACGGCTTCTTCGAGGCATATAGTTGATTCAAATACCTTCATTTGCTCTTTTAAATTATCTACTAAGTCCTGTGCCCTTACTTTTGGAAAGCCAGCAATATCATAAATGAATTTTTCAGGATAAAGGGCTGTAAGCTGTCCACCAAGCTGAGGAAGACTCTCCAAAACTTTCACTTTTGCTTGCCTCATCCCCCCATAAAACGCTGTAAACAAGC
>NZ_JABMCR010000538.1 GCF_013179555.1 Bacillus haikouensis | reverse complement strand
CAATACTTTTCTTTGCCCACGGCTCCATCTCATTTGAAATGCTTTCCCACTTAAAAATCGCGGCTTCATAATCTTTACTGTGAAAATACACTTCCCCCTGTGCATAGCGGATATACGTTAAGTCGTACGGCTCATTCTGCTGCTCTTCCACAAATGCAGCACCGAGCACTTCTATAGGATGAAGGGGTGATTCTTTTTCTATTAAAAAAGTTTCATAAAACGACTTCTCCATCAATAATTTCTCTTCTATCATAATGTCCTCCGTTATATGTGAATCCATTTTGGATGCGACTCACAGACTAGTCTATGGCTACCATTCTATCAGAATTTCGACAGGATAAAATTTCATTTCGTTTTCATTTACTAATTGATGCTTTATTCCGTGATTCCTTTGGCTTACATCCATTACATAAGAAAGGACTATCCATTACCAAAAGGCTACAGCCTTCAAGAAAATTGATAGTCCTAAATATTTACCACCTTTATTGAAGGTGTAAACTATAATGATGAATTGTTTTCATGCTTGTCGGGCCTGACCAAGCCGTCTCCGCTTTTGGTTCATCCAGCTGCGACGGCTAGCCCCTCGAGGTCACAAGGTAAATTTCCCGTGAAGGCAAAGACCGCCTTCTCGGGCAATTCATCTTATGCTTGTCGGGCCTGACCAAGCCGTCTCCGCTTTTGGTTCATCCAGCTGCGACGGCTAGCCCCTCGAGGTCATAAGGTTAATTTCCCGTGAAGGCAAAGACCGCCTTCTCGGGCAATTCATCTTATGCTTGTCGGGCCTGACCAAGCCGTCTCCGCTTTTGTTGCTTCCGGCCCTCTAGTATGGCTACTACGAAGGCGAGGAGCAGGAATAGGCTTGAGATCTGGAAAAGGATCCCGATTTCTACAAACTGAGCCAGTACGCCGAATACCAGGCCGCTCAATCCGATACCCAGGTCAATGGACGAGAAGAACATCCCGTTTGCAACTCCCCGGCGGTTGTCAGGTGTCATGGACAATGTCCAGGATTGAAGTGTCGGGATGAGTGAACCGAATCCCACTCCAAACAGAATGCCTGAAATAATGATTAGTGCATCGGAATGCGCAAACGATAATACCCACATACCTACAAATGTAATCATGATACAGAACAGGACGAGTCCCTTAGGTCCGCGTTCGTCAAACCACTTACCTGCTATCGGTCTTGACAAGGAAGCCATGATTGCATTGAATAAATAAAATAAGAAGATATGCTGTATTCCACGTTCTTCACCAAAGATCACGATGAATGTTACAATCGATCCATAGCCGAATGTGA
>NZ_JABMCR010000537.1 GCF_013179555.1 Bacillus haikouensis | reverse complement strand
TATGAAATGGGGGATGTTGGGTATGCCATCCAAAACATCTTGGATCAATAAAGAACTTATAACACAAAGTGTACGGAGTGTCGGCTGGCTTGGAATCGTGTACTTCATTGGTCTCCTGTTTGCACTTCCGATTGATATACTGGGGAAACTGACAAATCCAAATATTATTTATTACAACAACCTTTATGAAAATCTCTTTAAGATTCAATACCCTATCCAAATGGGGTTGCTGTTTTTCATACCGGTACTGCTGTCCGTATTCCTATTCCGCTATTTACACGTAAAACAGACTGCCGATTTCATCCACAGCCTGCCAATAAGGCGGAACCAGATTTTCCAGCACACATTGTTTACGGGACTTGGCATCCTGCTGATCCCGATTTTACTTAACACTCTTTTCCTGCTGATACTCTATTGGATTACTGAACTAAGCCTTTACATCGATGCCGCAGATATCTTTGTCTGGGCCGGGATCACAATGTTGATAGCCGTGCTTTTCTTCTTGACCGGCACCTTTATTGCGATGATTACTGGCCTTTCTGCTGTACAAGGTGTCCTGACCTATATCATCCTGCTATTGCCTGCAGGAATGTTCTTATTGGTTACTTTCAGCTTAAAGCAGATCCTGTTCGGATTCCCGACAGATTATTACTACAATATCAAAATAGAAGAGTATTCACCCATCGTTAAAACAGTCATGCTTGAAAACAAGTTGATTTCAGGATGGGATGCGTTAATCTATGCAGTTCTGACAGTTCTTTTCTACGGTTTGGCTCTATTACTCTATAAGAACAGAAAAATAGAAACAGCTTCACAGCCGATTACAGTCAAACTGCTTCAGCCAATATTCAAATACAGCATGACCTTCTGTTCCATGCTAGTCGGCGGAATGTACTTCATTGAAGTTCAGGGCCAAGGCAATTGGATGTGGTTCGGGTATGTTGTCGGTGCACTGTTCGGCTATTATGCTGCCGAAATGATTTTACAAAAGCATTGGAGAGTATTCCACCACTGGAAAGGCTACGTTGTATACCTCCTTGCGATCGGGGCTGCTGCCCTTCTGTTTCAATTTGATCTCTTTCAATATGAAAAGAAAGTGCCGGAAGCAGGCACCATCAAAGAAGCTTATGTTGGATACAGCTATTATGACTTAATCGCAAACGACCAAATCATCGCAAGTGAACAAGGATTGACTGAGATCAAACGCGATCCGATGCTGAAAAAAGAAGAAACGATCAAAGCTGTCCGCGATTTGCACAAAGCCATCATTTCAAAAGGGGAATCATCCGCGAGCCATGAAAGAA
>NZ_JABMCR010000536.1 GCF_013179555.1 Bacillus haikouensis | reverse complement strand
ATAAAGTATTTGCGTCATTTGGAATTGGTGCTGCAACCGTCGATACCAAATTAGAGAAATCAAGCTATAAAGCCGGTGAAACGGCAAATGGTGTAGTTGAGATTAGAGGCGGAAGCACCTCCCAAAGTATTGATTCGATATACTTAACCCTTTACACTACTTATATTCGCGAGTCGGATGATAAGAAATATACCGATTATGCCCCTATACAGAAGGTTCAAATTTCAGAACCCTTTACAATCGATGAAAATGAAAAAAAAGAATTTCCTTTTTCATTCACACTTCCTTTTGAAACGCCGATTACGTACGGCAATACAAGAGTGTGGGTTGCAACAGGACTGGATATTAAAAACGCAGTGGATCCAAAAGATAAAGACTATATTGAAATCCTTCCCAATAGCCTGATTGACTCCATTCTTCATTCAGTGCAGGATCTGGGCTTCAGGATACGGAAAGTGGAGTGCGAACAGGCTCCACGGCGCTTCAGAGGTCGATATCCATTCATCCAGGAATTCGAATTTGTTCCAGTGAACGGGCAATATCAACGCTCATTGGACGAAATCGAATTAATGTTCCTTAATCAGTCCGAGGATCAGGCAGATGTTTTAATCGAGGTAGATCGAAGAGCTAGAGGACTTGGAGGATTCTTGGCTGAGGCCCTTGAAATGGATGAGTCGATGGTGAAAATGACTATAAAATCTTCCGACATCCCTCATCTCTCTTCCAAATTCAAGGAAGCAATCAGCAGATTTGTTTGATTGGATTCGACAAAGGTTCCTAATTTTTGATGAAGGATTCGACAGGGACATTGTTTAATTTTATGAGTACAACATAAACCGGAGGGGTGCTCATGCTTTTACTCGAAAAAATCAAACGTCCAAGGATGCTGAGGTCAAAATTTGACATTACCGTTTTTCAGACTCCAAAATACGGAGAAGAAAAGGGCTACCAGAAGGTGTATCGAATTTCGATAGAAGCAAATACCCATGAGGAGGCACTTTACGAAACGTTCAGGATTTTTAATGTTCCAGACCTCATGCCTGCTGATTACAAAGGAAGGTATATCGCAACCAGGGATATCATTTTCATTGACGAAGGCAGAAAGGGGCACTTTTATTACCGTTTGCAGCCAAATGGTTGGAAAAGGGTGAATCGAATTCTCCTTCATTAAAGACTTAAGCATAAACATACTAAGATTAGTGGGTAAAGTCATCGACGGATGTCTTTACCCACTATTTTTCTTTTTAGAGTTATAGTGAGAAGTGAAAGAAAGCTCGACCAAAGCCTCAAGGATTTCGAATCCGTATCAA
>NZ_JABMCR010000535.1 GCF_013179555.1 Bacillus haikouensis | reverse complement strand
AATCTAGAATTAACGTTGACGTATTGTCTTGTTTTGTTCAGTTTTCAAGGTTCAATTTGTTTAGTGCTTCGTTCGAAGCGACCCTTTAAATATTACAGCATCGACACCGTGGTGTCAATAACTTTTTCAAAAAAAGTTTTTTCATTCGCGCAACTTATGAATTCCATACGTTCGCTGCGCTTTGCAATAGGTAAGTTACCTTGCTGAAGCAAAAAACTTTGGTGGAGCCTAGCGGGATCGAACCGCTGACCTCCTGCGTGCAAAGCAGGCGCTCTCCCAGCTGAGCTAAGGCCCCGAATAAGTGGTCGGGAAGACAGGATTCGAACCTGCGACCCCTTGGTCCCAAACCAAGTGCTCTACCAAGCTGAGCTACTTCCCGAAATATGGCGCGCCCGAGAGGAGTCGAACCCCTAACCTTTTGATCCGTAGTCAAACGCTCTATCCAATTGAGCTACGGGCGCAGATTATTTAGTTAAAGACAATTTTCCTGCTTTCGCAAATTACGGAAAGATATTTTGCAAACGAAAAAATCTTTGGTGCCGAGGACCGGAATCGAACCGGTACGGTAGTCACCTACCGCAGGATTTTAAGTCCTGTGCGTCTGCCAGTTCCGCCACCCCGGCAAAAACTTTCTGGAGCGGAAGACGGGATTCGAACCCGCGACCCCCACCTTGGCAAGGTGGTGTTCTACCACTGAACTACTTCCGCATATAAGTGGTGCGGGTGAAGGGACTTGAACCCCCACGCCTTGCGGCGCCAGATCCTAAGTCTGGTGCGTCTGCCAATTCCGCCACACCCGCATGAAAATAGTAGATTTTGCCTTTTGCAAAAATCTATGGTGAGCCATGAAGGACTCGAACCTTCGACCCTCTGATTAAAAGTCAGATGCTCTACCAACTGAGCTAATGGCTCATATAACAATGAGTAAAATGGTGCCGGCAAGAGGACTTGAACCCCCAACCTACTGATTACAAGTCAGTTGCTCTACCAGTTGAGCTACACCGGCATAAAAAAGATGTTTTCCGTGCTCCTCTCTGGATAAGCGTCGGAAAATCATTTGAAAGATCATTTACTCCATTTACACTTTATGAAAAAGTTATGGTGGAGGATGACGGGATCGAACCGCCGACCCTCTGCTTGTAAGGCAGATGCTCTCCCAGCTGAGCTAATCCTCCGAAATATGTATCGCCTGGCGGCGTCCTACTCTCACAGGGGGAGAGCCCCCAACTACCATCGGCGCTGAAGAGCTTAACTTCCGTGTTCGGCATGGGAACGGGTGTGACCTCTTCGCCATAGTCACCAGACGAATATTTAATTGAAGGG
>NZ_JABMCR010000534.1 GCF_013179555.1 Bacillus haikouensis | reverse complement strand
GGCATTTTTTGAAATGGCATATAGCGAACATCCTAAACAAGCTATATTGACGCTTGCCGAAATGTTTCTGATGTTACTCGCCATCTTAATTGTTTTTAAATATTGGATTGCATAGTACTTATCAACCAAAAGGGTGCAGTTCTTGATAACCTGTCCTTATTGAACTATAGTGTCAGGATTCTGAAAAGCCCCATATTTTATTAGGAGCACTATTGGAATAACGATAGCTAAGGTATTAGGGTTTTTATATTCATCAAAAAAGGAGATTGTTGAAAGAAGGGAATAATATGAATTCCGACAAACAAGAAAAAAATCAACGGCTGCGAATTGCGCAAAGCTCATACAGAAAGAACAAGCATAAACATGTAAAAAGGGATGAAGAGAGCAAAACATGGACAGTGATTATGATTATTTCTGTCTTTATTGCGCTGTTCATTCTTATTATAACTGAGTTGGTCTTCATGGATCAGGGTATACCCATACCTGAATTTCTTTCGAAGTTTCTTACGAAGCTAGTCCATAACATTTAACTTCATTTTTTTCTGTAAGATATTTTGAACTTCAAAGCCAGGTCATCTCGTCCTTATAGGTGAGATAGTTATTCCATTAGGTGGCGTTAAATTAGCTATGTCTAATTGTGTCTTTTAATATTAAGCACGGCACTCCTCTAGCCTGAATATCATATCGGACTGAATTCTCAATCTCCTCCCAAAATTCATCTTGCCAGATACCCCTCATTCCTCCTGACAGTAACATACTCCGTTTGCTATACGAGATCGTGTCCCAACAGGCGGTAACTGAAGATCGCCCAGTTGATAAAGTTGTAAAATCAGATTGTTAAACTCCCAGCCAGGGTTCAAACTGAAGTAAACCGATCGGGAATGAGAATAACTGTAACATTAGAATGAATTTTTTAAAAATACTAAAAATAGTATTGACTAAGGGATGAATCCTCTTTATAATCCAATTCATACTCAATTAGCAAGTAATGCCAAACGAAACATTATACTCTTATCAAGAGCGGCGGAGGGATAGGCCCGATGAAGCCCGGCAACCTGCAGGATCAGACTGTAAAGGTGCCAATTCCTACAGATTCTATATGGATCTGGAAGATAAGGGGAGGAGCATGATTATTTAGCCCTCTTCTTAAAAGAAGAGGGCTTTTCTGTATACCCTTTTCTTTTCCGCCAATATCTCAAGTGGATCTTCAACTAGGATGATCAATCTTACGTATAAAGTGAAAAAGGAAAAGGAGGATACATGATGTCAACGATTAATGTGGCAATTCTTGGGTTCGGAACGGTAGGACAGGGAGTCTGTGAAG
>NZ_JABMCR010000533.1 GCF_013179555.1 Bacillus haikouensis | reverse complement strand
TGCAGGATCAAACGAATGGCCGGATCTTTTCACTTGTTGACGGGTTCCCTCATGGGGCCGGCCTGATGGGCGGCTTTGGCAATAACGCCTATAAAGGCACTGGTTTCAAGAGTGTGGATGGACAGCAATACTTGTATTTGAAAGATGAAAACAACAATGAATATACCATTCGTGAAAACGGCGTCGTCTATGCTGAAAGTGGTGAACCCACCGATTATTCAGTTGATGAAGATCGAAATTTATATGTAAATGGCGAGAAAATTGACAATTACTTCAGTCAAACTTCTCCCCTCAAGCCTCATAAAACATCCTATCTTGAATTGTATTACAGCGATGATGAGGGAGAAACATGGGAAGGCCCAATTGATTTGAATGATGAGGTAAAAGAAGAATGGATGATCTTCTTAGGAACAGGTCCCGGAAACGGCATACAGTTGACGGAAGGCCCAAATGCCGGAAGACTTGTATTCCCAGTGTATTTTTTAAATGAATATAACAGACAGGCTAGTGCGGTCATCTATAGTGATGATAACGGAAAAACCTGGCAGCGCGGTGAGTCTCCTAATGAAGGCAGAGTCGTAGATGGAAAAACGATTAACGAACGATATTTCACAGACTATTCTCACGAAATCACCGAGTCGCAAGTGGTCGAAATGCCTAACGGTCAGCTAAAACTATTCATGCGGAATCACTCAGGCTATGCGCAAATTGCGACAAGCTTTGATGGTGGCGAAACATGGGATTCTGAAGTCGTGACGGAGGAGGCTCTGACTGCACCATACAGCCAAATGTCTGCCGTCCGTTATAACGGACAGATTGATGGCAAGGAAGCCATCATCTTCTCTAGTGCAAGTGATTCGAACAGCAGAGTCGATGGAACGGTTAAAGTCGGGTTAATTGAAGAAGCTGGAGCCTATGAAAATGGTGAGCCAAAGTATGAATTTGACTGGAAATACAGCCAGCTTGTAAAAGAAGGCCATTATGGATATTCAAGTCTCACCAACTTACCAAACGGAGAAATTGGCCTATTCTATGAGGGAACAGCAAATACTGTAATGGATTTTATGAAATTCAACCTTGATTTTATGAAATGGGATAAGTACAAACCGACACCAAAACCGGCAATCAGGTCACTTAATCTAGCAGCTAAAAAACCTGTCCCATATCGTCCAGGAGAGAAAATCCAATTAGAAGTTGAATTTGATGACTTTGTAATACTAATGGGTGAGCAAGTGATAACCGGAAACATTGACGGGAAGGAAATGCCACTTGAGTTAGTTCAGAAAATCGACAATTCCCATTTCATTTTCGAAGGAATCGTCCCCGATGTGAAACCAA
>NZ_JABMCR010000532.1 GCF_013179555.1 Bacillus haikouensis | reverse complement strand
AATGTATGGTCCGCCTCGTCCGTGCAAGGGTACGCGACATCGTAAATGACGATTCCAGTTGCATAAATGTATCCGGCCTCTCGCGAGTGGGCTGCGGTTGCAGCCAGGCCATGATGAGATCCGCACATGCCGTTCCCAATAAATGGTTCGGGCACGAAGCCCGCTTTTTTGCACAGGACTTACGGCATGTTGATCCACTGTTTCGTCATCACTATTCTCGAGCCTTGCAATCGAGCCAGGAGCGTCAGGTGAAGGCAGGGTCCCTGCGTTCGTAGAGCGCTCCAGGCTTGGTCAGGACGACCCAGACAATCCGGGCCATTTTAGCGGCAAGTGCGACGACAGCTTTGTTGGGGTGCATTCGTGCCTGAAGGCCATCCAGCCAGTTCCCCAATCGATCTCGTGTTCGGTCGAGGTGCCGAAAGCAGGATCGTGCTCCATGAACAAGGAGCTTGCGCACATAGCGGTTTCCCCGCTTACTGATGCCGAGAAGCTTCTGCTTTCCTCCGGTCGAGTATTCCCGTGGCACAAGGCCAAGCCACGCTGCCAGATCGCGAGCTTTCTGGAATTGTCGGCCGTTGCCAACCGCTGCAAGAAGTGCGGTGGCTCCCAACGCTCCGATCCCAGGGATCGTCATGAGCCGCCGTGCGACATCCTCGCGACTGGCGATCGCCTCGATCTCGCGTGTGACGTCACCAATGCGCTGTTCCAATTGGCGCAGATCTGCAAACAGGTCTGCAAGCAGCTTACGCATTGCCGACGAGAGATCGTTGGATTGATCTTCGACAGCTTGCGGCAGGTCGACCTTGAATAGGCCCGCGCCTTGGCGCAATGCGATCCCGTATTCGAGGCAGAAAGCTCTCATCTGATTGATCAGACGCGTTCTCGTTCCGATCATCTGATCTCGGACCCTGTGTAAAGCCTGAAGGTCGGCTTGTTCCTCGCTCTTGAGTGCAGCAAATCGCATTGTTGGACGTGTGGCAGCTTCAGCGATCGCTTCCGCGTCGATGATGTCGCTCTTGTTCGACTTCACGTAGGGCTTCACGAACTGCGCGGGGATCAAGCGCACCTTATGTCCAAGCGCCTGTATCTTCCTGGCAATCCACTGAGATCCGGCGCACGACTCCATCCCCACGATCGCCGGTGCTGCGCGCTCGAAGAATTGTAGCAGCGTGTCGCGTCGGAAACGAACCTTCTGCACTGGCACGCCATCGCTCCCGAGGCCGACAACGTGAAAGATGTTCTTGCCAATATCAATTCCGTAGACAGCCGCTGGGCGCGGCATATTGCGCTGTGGCATTGCAACCTCCTTCGGTTTGGCCGCCTCATGATGCGGCAGGAGGACGAGGCGGACCATCCCATTA
>NZ_JABMCR010000531.1 GCF_013179555.1 Bacillus haikouensis | reverse complement strand
GCTAAGCACTCCTCTTAACCTTCCAGCACCGGGCAGGCGTCAGCCCCTATACTTCGCCTTACGGCTTCGCAGAGACCTGTGTTTTTGCTAAACAGTCGCCTGGGCCTATTCACTGCGGCTCTTCGGGGCTATAAACCCCAAAGAGCACCCCTTCTCCCGAAGTTACGGGGTCATTTTGCCGAGTTCCTTAACGAGAGTTCTCTCGCTCACCTTAGGATTCTCTCCTCGCCTACCTGTGTCGGTTTGCGGTACGGGCACCTTTTTCCTCGCTAGAGGCTTTTCTTGGCAGTGTGGAATCAGGAACTTCGCTACTATATTTCGCTCGCTGTCACAGCTCAGCCTTCGCGATGACGGGATTTGCCTCATCATCAGCCTAACTGCTTAGACGCACATATCCAGCAGTGCGCTTACCCTATCCTCCTGCGTCCCCCCATTGCTCAAACGGAAAAGAGGTGGTACAGGAATATCAACCTGTTGTCCATCGTCTACGCCTATCGGCCTCGACTTAGGTCCCGACTAACCCTGAGCGGACGAGCCTTCCTCAGGAAACCTTAGGCATTCGGTGGATGGGATTCTCACCCATCTTTCGCTACTCATACCGGCATTCTCACTTCTAAGCACTCCACCAGTCCTTACGATCTGGCTTCACAGTCCTTAGAACGCTCTCCTACCACTGACACCAAACGGTGTCAATCCACAGCTTCGGTGATACGTTTAGCCCCGGTACATTTTCGGCGCAGAGTCACTCGACCAGTGAGCTATTACGCACTCTTTAAATGGTGGCTGCTTCTAAGCCAACATCCTGGTTGTCTAAGCAACTCCACATCCTTTTCCACTTAACGTATACTTTGGGACCTTAGCTGGTGGTCTGGGCTGTTTCCCTTTCGACTACGGATCTTATCACTCGCAGTCTGACTCCCATGGATAAGTCTTTGGCATTCGGAGTTTGTCTGAATTCGGTAACCCGATGAGGGCCCCTAGTCCAAACAGTGCTCTACCTCCAAGACTCTTACACATGAGGCTAGCCCTAAAGCTATTTCGGAGAGAACCAGCTATCTCCAGGTTCGATTGGAATTTCTCCGCTACCCACACCTCATCCCCGCACTTTTCAACGTGCGTGGGTTCGGACCTCCATCCAGTGTTACCTGGACTTCATCCTGGACATGGGTAGATCACCTGGTTTCGGGTCTACGACCACATACTCATTCGCCCTGTTCAGACTCGCTTTCGCTGCGGCTCCGTCTCATCGACTTAACCTTGCATGGGATCGTAACTCGCCGGTTCATTCTACAAAAGGCACGCCATCACCCGGCATTTTCCAAAGGAAAGATGCACAGGGCTCTGACTACTTGTAGGCACACGGTTTCAGGTT
>NZ_JABMCR010000530.1 GCF_013179555.1 Bacillus haikouensis | reverse complement strand
GGCTCAATCCTTGCATTCGGAATTGGCTTCATCCTTTATATCCTGATGACAAGAAAGTGGAGACTTGCCAGGAATTTACTCATCACGGCAGCAGTGGGACTGATTGTACTCTATTACCCTGCCAATATGGCCAGGGACACGATCGCTGCCCAAACGGAAGAACATTCGTCTCAGACTGATGAGGATAAGGAAGCAGCCGATAAGAAAGCAAACCAGACGGAAGAAAGAACGGGAACAAGTTCGACCTTTTCAAAACGGTTCAAAGAAATGTTCTCAGATGAAATCATTCAAAAAAGTACGGAATGGGGACGATTATATGTAGTCTTTAAAGGGCTGGAAATCTATACGGGGCACCCCGTCATCGGAACCGGATTCGGCACCTTCGGGGACTCTGCCACGATCAGTTACGGTACACCCATTAAAGAGGAATATAAACTGCCCGACCACATGTATTCAGACAACCAATACATCCAGCTATTGGTCCAAACGGGTACCATAGGGACTGTATTTGTATTAGCTTTCGTCCTATCCATATGCCGGAAGCTGTGGTTAAACAGAAGGATTCCCTTCTCACCGGTGCTGTTTTCGCTCCTCATCGCTGTCTTGGGGATGGCTTTATTCTATAATGTTCTCGAGGAGAAAATCCTGACACTCTATTTCTACTCCTTATTAGGTTTCTTTATAAATAAGGAAGGCGCAGCAAAGCACTGAACAACAGATTATAAATAAATGAGGAATTTCATGAAAGTATCGACACTGATTAAATCAGTTGGACTAGTCACCATCATCTCGGGAGCAGGCAAGCTTCTGGGATTTGCAAGGGAAAGCATCATTGCAGCCTATTTCGGCACTTCTGAAGTGGCCGACGTTTTCTTCGTCGCGAGTCTCGTCCCGACTCTTCTTTTCACAGCTATCGGAACGGCCATTCAAGCGGGGATCATACCGCTCTTTATGGAAGAGCGGAGCAAGAGCGGAGAACGCGCCCGGGATCTGATGAGTTTATTGGGGACATTTCTACTGATGGTCTCGATTCTCTTTATCGGATTGGCCATCCTTTTTACAGAACCATTGATTCAAGTGATGGCACCTGGATTCAGTCCGGAACAGACAGTCCTTGCTGTTGAGATTACGAGGATCATGATACCCGGGATGGTTTTTCTAACCTTGACAGCCATCTCTACCGGGGTGCTGAATGCGAATAAGCAATTCGTTCTGCCAGCGTTTTCGGCAACCATCCAGAATGTGGTCATCATCCTGGCGACTGTTCTGCTTGCTTCAACGTACGGGGTATACGGGTTATCAATCGGTGTCCTGATCGGTGCAGCCGGACAGTTCCTGATCCAGTACCCTTCTTTCAAAAAAATGGATATCGGATTGAA
>NZ_JABMCR010000053.1 GCF_013179555.1 Bacillus haikouensis | reverse complement strand
TCCATTCGCTAGTTCGAATTTACCTGCCTTGCCCCCTTTTCTTGAGCCAGTAAAGGACCCCTCTTCAAAACCAAAAAACTCACTTTCCAGTAAAGCTTCGGGGATAGCAGCACAATTCACTTTAATAAATGGACCCCCTGTCCTTGAACTAGCCTGATAAATCGTATTGGCTACAACTTCTTTCCCTGTGCCGCTTTCCCCGGTTATAAGGACCGTTGAATCAGTAGGTGCGACTTTTTCAATTTTTTTAACGATCGATAGAATCTGGCCATCATTCCCAACCAAATCAGTAAATAACTCTTTCTCCTTACGATTCTTTAATTCATCCTCTAAGTATTTTGTATAATCTTTTAATCTCTCAAGCTCTTTCGTCAATTTTGTCACTTCAGTGACGTCCCTGAACACAGAAACAGCACCAACTATTTCTTGATCCCTTCTTATTGGAATAATGTTGGCAACCACTCTTATGTTGGTGGTATCCACAAGAAACTCAGAGTTAATAATAGGGATTCCCCTCTCAAGCACTTCAATAATTCTTGCATTCGGCTGACTTTGTTTAAGAGGTTTCCCGTGAATCGTATTAACCGGGATGCCCAATATTTCATAATACGATGAATTGGCAAACACCACCTGCGTAAGTGAATCGATAATAATGACACCTTCATGCATGTGATCAAACACTAGCTTATAATCTAGTGTGGGGTTTTCTCTTATCATCCTAAAACCTCCTTGTCCTTAATATTATTTCGACGCCCTAATTAATAGTTTCTATTATAATAATAATAAAAGACAAGGGATTTATGAACCTGATATGTGAGCGGCGCAGTGTTTTTAACGCTACTCTCACTTCATTTACAGAACTATTCTTGGAATCAATGGAATGGTGTTTAGTTATGGAGCATTTTTTCCTTAAGACGGGAAAACTTCAACCAAACGTTTGTTTTAAAAATGAGTTGTTTTGTATAGGAGAATAGTAGATGGAGGAATACTGAATAAATTTGAATACTATAATTCACACATTAAAAAAGGTCTATTCTTATACTTCCACCACAAAGATGAGGAAATACTAGAATGGACCATTTATTCGAATATTGGAGCGGGTGATGGGAATCGAACCCACGACATCAGCTTGGAAGGCTGAGGTTTTACCATTAAACTACACCCGCATTTTATTAGAAGTAAAGATGGCAGGGGCAGTAGGAATCGAACCCACACCAAAGGTTTTGGAGACCTTCGTTCTACCGTTAAACTATGCCCCTGTAAAATAGATTAATAAATGCTCTTCGCTCTGAGTGTATTGCTCCGCTTTTGCTGCGCAAAGGTAAAGGATGCTTATTTTCACTCCGCTTTCGCTCCGTGAAAAAAGCTAAATGGAGGGGGGCAGATTCGAACTGCCGAACCCGAAGGAGCGGATTTACAGTCCGCCGCGTTTAGCCACTTCGCTACCCCTCCATGAAAGAATAAAAGATATGGCGGAGGAAGAGGGATTCGAACCCCCGCGGGCTTTAACACCCCTGTCGGTTTTCAAGACCGATCCCTTCAGCCGGACTTGGGTATTCCTCCGTGTATAAGTCTCTTAATTCGTGAAGACCTATATTAATCTATCAATTCATTGAAAAAATGTCAACTCTGAGAAAGTACTTGCTTATTTTGGCTTAGCAAACACCTGAAAAATATCCATTCTCGAGCATGCTGCCGTCCCAATATGGCCACTCTCTGTTAAAATATAAAAACATAACCTTTAAAAGGAGGACTGGCCGTGGATTACTCTGTTATAGGAAAAAAGATAAAAGAACTGAGGAAGGTCGTCGGTCTTACTCAAGGGGATCTGGCTGAAGGGATCTGTACGCAGGCACTGATAAGCCGCATGGAAAAAGGCGATATCTATCCCAGTGCCGCTGCTCTATACCAAATCGCCGTTAAACTCGGGGTCGACGTCAATTTCTTCTTTGAACTCGGCACCAATCCGCGGCTTGATTATATTCGAGAGGTAGAGAAGCAATTTCAAATTCTAAGAGACGATAGAAAATACGAAGAGATGAACGAATTGGTGAAGACGGAAGAAAAGAATCCACTTTTCTACAAAGATAAAGAGAAGCTTCAACTTTTATATTGGCATAAAGGGATCTATACATTTGAAGTTAAGAAAGATACCGATTCAGCATTATCATGGCTGCACCAAGCATATCAACTGACCTCTCATCAGAAAAAGGCGATGTCAGAAAGAGAAATGCAAATCCTAGCGGCGACAGGTACGATCCATGCTTCGCTTCACCACCATGAGGAAGCACTTGAATATTACCGGAAAGTTGAAACTGCCTTGAAAACAACCGAACTAGTACACGATAAATCTATCAAAACCAGGTTATTTTACAACATTTCAAGAGTGCTGACACGAGTCGGCCGATCTGACGAGTCGACCGCTTATTGCCTCAGCGGAATCAAATGGTGTTTCGAGGAAGAACTTCTTTGGGGACTTGGCGAGCTCCATTATCAAGTCGGGTATAACTACGAGTTGCACGATGACTTGGAAAAGGCACTTCCTTACTTTCGGAAAGCATTGCATATGTTCGAACTGAGAAATGATGAGATGAATCATTCTTTTCTTGCATCGAAAATTAAGAGAATTTCAGTATGAGCCATGGGGATTTGTCTCTTTCTCCACGGCTCTCAAGCGACTCTCCTAGCTTCCCCAACCACAACCAAAGGTGGGTCAAGTGAAGGAATAATCATATGGATTTGTCCACTTCGATGGAATGCTTCCATTCATCTACAAAATCAAAAAGAACAAAAAAGAAAACGGGACATGTACTTCCCGTTTACTCATCGTTAAATGGGGCTTCCGACAATTTAATCGATTCCGTCGGACAATCTTCATATGCTTCTTCAACGTCTTCGAGGTATTCTTCCGGAATGGGGGTGCTGCCTTTGTTGTTATCGAGCAGCACGTATGCCAGTCCTTCTTCGTCATAGTCGTATACTTCAGGGGATGATACACCGCAGGAACCACAGGCGATGCAGGTTTCCTGATCGATGATGGTGTATTTAGCCATAATCAATTAATCTCCTTTCCTTGTTGAAAGTATCTGACGCTCCGTTTGAGTACTTCCCTGATTCTTATCCAGAAATAAGTTTTTTTGGTCTTCCTTATCATGGTCGTATACTTTAGAGGATGATATGCCGCGACACTTGCAGGCAGTGCAGGTTCCCTGGCCGGTGATCTTGTTTTTGCACATTTTCACTCAATCTCCCTTCTATTTTATACGTATCAGGCTTTAATGACTTCTTTCGTTTCCGTTTTGCCCATCACACTTGTACTATGTAATGGCTGGACGCGTGCCGTAGGGTCTACATATTGTTTAGCATGACTAACGGCGACAGGGGCTTCCCCGAAACCTGTTGCAATAAGTTTTATTTTCCCTTGGTAGGTGGCGATATCGCCGACGGCAAAGATTCCTTTGATATTCGTTTCCATTTTGTAATCGACGACAATGGAGTTTTTCTCGATTTGAAGCTCCCAGTCTTTGATTGGTCCGAGTGAAGAGATAAAACCATAATTGACCAGTACATCATCTACATCGATGATTTCCGCACACTCTTTCTTGGCGTGCTGCAGGACGACATGGGTGATCCTGGAACTTTCCGATCCCAATTCAGTCACATTGAATGGCGTCTTGACCCTGACACTGGAATTCATCAACTGCTGTACGCTATGTTCGTGGGCCCGAAATTTATCTCTCCGATGAACCAGAGTGACTTTTTCCGCAATCGGCTCCAGCATATTTGCCCAGTCCACTGCAGAATCACCGCCTCCGCAGACAAGTACTTTCCTTCCTTTAAAACGGCTTAGATCATTGACGAAATAATGAAGATTTTCATACTCTTCATTTTCCTTTTCGACTCCCAGTTGACGAGGCTTGAATGCTCCTGCGCCTGCCGTCACGATGATTGTCTTAGTTTTGTGGACGTACCCTGTGTTCGTCGTTAATAAAAATGACTGATCCTGAAGCCTTTCCACCTTCTCCACCGTCTGCCCAAGGCTGACAGAGGGATTGAATTGATTCGCCTGTTCCAGTAATCCATCCACTAAATCCTTAGCAAGCACTCTTGGAAACCCCGCCACATCATAAATATATTTTTCAGGATATAAAGCTGAAAGCTGACCGCCCAGCTGAGGCATACTTTCAATGATTTTCACGTTCATCTGGCGCATACCTGCATAGAACGCTGTAAACAATCCTGCCGGCCCCCCGCCGATGATGGTGACATCAAAATTTTGACCTTCACTCATATACGTAACCCCTTTCCTTAAATCTTTTTACCTTTTCAGTAAAAGAAGCAAGTCTGTCTCGACAGCTGCATTGCCAGGCAAGGAACTAACACCCACCGCACACCTGGCGTGTTTACCACTGTCACCGAATAACTCCATTAACAAGTCTGAGGAACCGTTAATCACTTTTGGGACATCCGGAAAACCCGGCTTACAACTGACATATCCGGTGACTTTCACAATCCGGTCTATCAAACTCAGACTTCCGATTACATCTTTGACAATTGCAAGCTGATTGAGGGTGGTCAACTTCGCAGCGTCATACCCTTCTTCGAGCGAAAGGTCTTCTCCGACTTTTCCCTTATAAGGAAGGCTTCCATTCCACTTACAGGTCACACCGCTTACGAACAAAAATGGATCTGCCTGGACCGCCCCTAAGTAATGTCCGGATGGTTCAGGCTTATCCGGAAGAGATAACCCCATTGATTCAAGCCGCTCTTCAACTGACATCAATTGTTTTTCCACATCTATCTTCCTTCCTGTCGGCGAATACCTTAAGCAGCCGGTTTAAGAGGTTCGCAAGAGATCCTGATTGTTATTTTTGAATGTACATGGTTTATGAGAATAATACAGATTGAGGTTTGCCTGTCTATTGCAGAAAGAACAATTAACTCCTTCTGGCGCTTTGCGGATATGAGGGACGTCTAATAGTTCAATTGCCTTTGTCACATGCTTTGTACATGTCCACATTTGTTTCACCTCTCCATTTAGTGTGCAAGCTATTTATTCACTATTTCTTTTTTGATTTTATCCGGCTTTCTTTTTTTCACGACCCTGGTTGTTTCTTCATTCCAGGAAATCGTGACATCCCCATTCGTCACAAATGTCTGGCATCCAAGTCGATAACCTTTTTCGAGCCACTCTTCCCCGAGCTTTCTCCGCTCCTGTACTTTCACGTTATCCAGATACTCGGCTCCATCCTCGATCTTGCAAAGGCACGTCCCGCAAATGCCTCCGCCGCATTTGTTCGGAAGGTCGCCATCATATCGTAATGACATTCGCAATATATTTGAGTTTTCAGGTACATCCAGCACTTTACCACTTGTAGAATAATTGATTTTAGGCATCGAGTATTCCTCCCTTGATCCTTCTTGGTATACAATATACCATAAGCGTAATATTCTGACAACGATATTTTTAGTCATTTCTAATTTTTCTGAATAATTATTGATAAATAATGAGTCGGTTGGTATACTTCTTGGTATACCAAAGTCCAGACACTCTATATGAAAGCGGGGACTCTATCATGCTAAAAATAGGATTAATAGGGTATGGAGCGATAGGAAAAGATGTCGTCTCCTATATAAAAGAAGACAAAGTAACAGGGGTAAAAGTAGAGGCGATCCTGGTACGCAACAAGGAACAATATGAAGAATTGAAGACTGGGGAATTCACAGTGACAGACGATGAGGAATGGTTCTTCTCTTCCTGTATGGATGTAATCATCGAATGTGCCGGTCATGAAGCTGTCTATCTGTATGCTGTGAAGGCTCTCTCATCCGGAAGTCATTTCATTACGGTTTCGGTGGGGGCATTCTCTGACCAGCAGCTTTATGATGAAGTGACTGGGGCAGCAAAGAAACATGAACGGAAATTGATTCTTCCTTCGGCTGCTATCGGTGGACTTGATCGGATTGCTGCTTCTTCTATCAATGAGCTGGAGGAAGTGAAGCTCATCACCCGAAAGCCTCCAGCTGCCTGGAGAGGGACTATCGCGGAAGAGAGCGTGGATTTAGACACGATCAGCGAAGTGTATACGATTTATGAAGGAACGGCACGCGAGTCCGCCAAGCTATTTCCGCAAAGCACGAATGTATCTGCAGCCCTTAGCATTGCGGGGGTGGGGTTTGACCGGACAATGGTGGAGGTGCTGGTAGACCCTGAAGTGAATCACAATACTCATCAAATCGTGGCTAAAGGATACTTTGGAGAGGTGGAACTGACGATTCAGAACACTCCTTCAGCCGACAATCCCAAGTCAGGTTATATCGTAGCGATGAGCATTTGCAAAGCATTGAGAAATCTGACCTCACCTGTAGTGATCGGAATCTGAAGTCAAATTAGATTCCATAAAGAAAGACTGTGTCACGTATATCCGGACACAGTCTTTCTTCATTTCCTCTTTACTTTTTCCTTTTGTTTCTCGATGAACTGAATATAGGCTTTCTTGGAATTTTCAATATGGATCTTGGTCAAATATTCAGCCATATCCGCTTCTTTATCCCTTACCGCTTTCATAATCTGTATATGTTCCCTTATGGATTCCTTTCTCCGTCCCGGTGTTTCATATCCCATATTGGCAGACATCTGTATATAATCTGTCAAACCCGACAGGATATCGAAGAGCTTAGGGCTTTTCGCCGCTTTATAAAGAAGGAGGTTCATTTCGATGTGTTCGGTATCTCCCCCTTCGACTTCATCGCTCTCCATTGCTTCTAGCTTTTCAATCTTTTCATTGAACTCTCCTATGAGGACCTCATCCATCTTCTGGGCAGCAAGCCTTGCCGCCAGTACTTCGAGTGAAGAAAGAATGGTAAATACTTCTATGACTTCCTCTTCAGAAATATTGGACACGATCACTCCTTTTCTCGGGACTGTTTTGACAAAGCCTTGCGACTCCAGCCTGAATAACGCTTCACGAATCGGTGTCCTGCTTATTTTCAATTGACTGGCAACCTCCCTTTCTATCAGGCGGTCCCCAGGTTTGTATTCACCACTCAAAATCAAATCTTTCAAGTAAAGATAGGCGCGCTCACGGATTGAAAGTAGTTCCTCTTCTTCCCACTTCATTAGATTATCTCCTTCTCCGATATTAAATCGCTTTCTGTCTATTTTATCAAAGAGTTTGTCATTTTCACATTATTAAGAAAAGGTTAGGTGTACATTTTGTTTAAGCTATTCTAATAAATGCCTTCTAATACCGCTTTTGATTTCCGTGCAATGCTTCGCTTTCCGCGGGCGGCCGGTGAGCCACCTCTTCGCTGCGCTCCTGTGGGTCTCACCTGTCTCGCTTTTCCGAGGGAGTCTTCGTCTTGCACTCCAATCAACAGCTAGATTCGTTTTAACAATTCTTCTACACTGTTTTTTCAGATCCTTACTAAAGCAAAAACGACCAAGTATCAACTTGATCGTCGCTTTACATCTCAATATGAGAGAAAAATCCCCCCGTATACCAATGCACACAGGATGACAACGGCCGGATGTATCTTCAATTTTTTCATAACAAGGAATCCTGCTGCCGTCAAAATGACGAGATGTAAGATGCCGCTCTTCTCAAAGGCAGTCAGGAAGAACTGAAACGCCAATACACCCAGTAGAATGGCAATGACCGGTTGTACAGAGAGTGTCATCAGTTTGACCTGGGGAGAATCCTTAAAGTGAGTCACGAATTTAAATAGGATGATGACGGCAATCGCAGAAGGCAGAATGGTGGCTGCAAGAGCGATCACTACCCCCAGCGGCCCCCCTACCTCATACCCGATGAAGCCAGCCATCTTTGTTGCAATCGGACCGGGCAGAACATTGGCGATTGCAAAGAGATCCCCGAACTCATTCAGTGTCATCCACTCATATCGGTTAACCACTTCATTCTGGATCAACGGTATGGTCGAAGGCCCTCCGCCGTACCCCAGAAGATTCGATATAAAAAACGCCCAGAAAATATCCCAATAAATCATACGCTTTTTTCCTTTCTTGGCTCGACATGCTGGTGCGCTGCATCCTCTGCTCTCTTCTTATACAGCGCAACAATAAAGGCACCAAGCAGACACGCTCCGATCATGATCCCCGGATGCAGATGCAAAAACTGGATAAGCACCAGGGATGCGCCACCAAGTCCAGCCGCAATCGGCATCCCAAGACCTTTTCGGGCTTTATCCGCAAACTTGTAGGCCATTTCGAGGAGCATTACGCCGATGATAGGCGTCACTCCCTGCACCATTCCGCTGACAATCGGTGATGTCCTGAATTTGTAGAGGAGTCCGAGCATGAAGAGCATCCCGAACAGGGACGGGAGGATATGGGCAAGTATCGCCACAGCTGCTCCCAATCCCCCATTGACCTTATAGCCGATATACGCTGCCATCTTCGTTGCGATCGGTCCGGGAAGCGTGTTGGCTAGCGCAAGTGTCTGGCCGAACTCTTCTTCCGTCATCCATCCATACTTTTTCACGGCTTCATATTCTATCAGCGGTATGGTGGAGGGACCTCCCCCATAGCCGGTCACACCTGTTCTGGCAAATCCAATCGTAAGGTCCACATAAGATTTCATATCTCGACTCCTTCTTTCTATACATTATGGTCAGGACCTTTGGGTTATCAATTATTTCTTAATGTCTGCTTCTGTTACGACTTCATAATCCTGTAAGTGTGTTTGCAATGCCTGGAGGGCTGCTGTACCGACAGCTGTATCCTGTTCGCCATTTCCTCCGCTGACACCGATTCCGCCTATGACTTCCCCGTCAACCACAATCGGGAACCCGCCAACGAAGACCGCGAATTTACCCGGAAGCATCTGCTGGATTCCGAATGCCTCGTTGCCTGGCAGGACGGGGCCGTTCGGTTCCTTATTAAATAGATGGGTGGAACGCTTGTGGCCGGCTGCCGTGAAGGCTTTAGCAATGGCGATTTCAGGACCCGTGATTCTTGCGCCGTCCATCCGTTCAAGCGCAATCACATGGCCGCCTTCATCGACAATGGCAATGGTTTCTAAGACATTGATTTCTTCTGATTTCTTTTTTGCTGCTTCAATGATTACTTTCGCTTCTTCTAGTTCGAGTCTAAGTATTTGTTTCATAACTACATTTACCCCCAGAAAAAATTTAGTATCCTATATATACAGTTTTGATTTGAGTGAAAAAGTCCAGACCCGCTCTGCCTGATTCCCGGAACGTCGAGGTACTTGATTTCTTAATGCCGCCGAATGGGGCATTCATAAGGTTCCCTGTTGTCGTCCTGTTGACTTTGACCGTGCCTGCTTTGATGTCCTTCGTAAAACGATGGGCAGTCTTCAGGTCATTGGTTACGATTGAAGCAGACAATCCATATTCTACACCGTTTGCGATATTCAGTGCTTCTTTATAATTTTCCGCTTCAATGACCGAGATGACGGGACCAAAGATTTCTTCCTGGGCAATTCTCATCAACGGCGTTACATCAGAGAAGATGGCAGGACGCACGTAATACCCTTGTGAAAAGTCCCCTTCCGTCACATGTTCACCGCCATACACCAGGTTGGCACCTTCCTCAAGTCCTAACCTGATATAGTCTAAGACATTCTTTAATTGCTTTTCACTCGCTAATGGACAAATCGTGACACCTTCTTCAAATCCGGAACCCATTTTAAGTGTCTTTGTTTTTTCAATCAGTGCTTTCAAGAACTTCTCTTTGACCTCTTTCATCACGATGACCCGGCTGGTTCCCGTGCAGGCCTGACCGGTCAAGTTGTAGCCGCCGTTGACCGTCAGGGTGGCAGCAAGCTCAATATCAGCATCTTCCATGACGATGAGAGGGTTCTTTCCTCCAAGTTCCATCTGTGTTCTCGTGTCGAAGGATACATTCCTGTGGATACGCTCACCTGCACCGGTAGACCCCGTGAACGTAACAGCTTTCACTGCTGGGTGGTCAACCAGGCTGTCGCCTATTTCTTTGGAATGGCCCGTGATGAAATTCAGTACCCCATCAGGCAGTCCTCCGTGGACCAGTGCTTCCACTAACCGGTAAGCAACCAAAGGTGTTTCAGAGGAAGGTTTGAATACTACAGTATTACCTGTAATCAATGCAGGAGCTATTTTTCTGGCAGGGATGGATAATGGAAAATTCCACGGTGTGATGACCGTAATGACTCCCAGCGGCTCAAGACGTGATGAAACATCCATTTCCTGATCATCCTGCGGAAAGGTCTCTCCGCTGTGGCTTTGCCCTTCCACCGCATAGTATTTCAATGTTTGGGCAGACCTGAGCACTTCACCGCGGGAAGCCCCGACCGGTTTCCCTTCTTCCCTTGTCAATTCTTCCGCAAACTGGTCAACGTGATCAATCAAATATTGGGCAGCTTTATTAAGGATCGCGGCTCTTTTTGAAGGGGAAGTGTTCGCCCAGGAATGGAAGGCCTCATCAGCGGATTCAATCGCCCGTTTCACATCTTCCTTAGTCGATGCCTGGAAAATCCCGACTACCTCATCTTTTTTTGCGGGGTTGTGACTGACGAATGTTTTCTCATTTGAAGATTCCTTCCATTCGCCATTGATGAGGTTTCTATAAAGCTCAGCTTTTGCAACTAGCATATGAAACATCCTCTCTATTTATTTCTTTTGGATATGATGAACAAATGGCAGTTCCCCTCAAGGAAACTGCCACTTATTTATTTTTCATCTTATTCTAAGTATTAAGCTTGGACCAGACTTCCTAAATCCTGTTCAAGGTACTCTCTCCACAAGCCGTCCATATACATACGGCGCATCTTCGCACCGACACGTACGATTTCCAGACACTCCTGCTGAAGCTCAGGTGTATCAGCATGTTCAAGGACAATCTTGAATCCGCGCTCACCATGAATTTCGTCAGATACGATGTGCAGATCGAAGAATTCGATTTCCTCATCTGTAAATCCATATTTTTCACGGAGGATAGGCGTTTGTTTACGATAAATATCAGGCACTTGTGATTCCAATCCGACAACCAGGGCAGCCGTAGCAACCACGAAATTTTCACGGGCAGCCACTGAGTAACACCAGCTTTGCAGACCCAGCGTCGTCGCTGCCATGTTCTTTGGATCTCTAACTCGATCAGCTGTCGTACCACACGCTTCAGCAAAACGGATCAGCAAATCCGTATGGCGGTCAGCAGCAATTTCTTCTTCGTACATATTTTGCAGTGTAAAATCCTTTGCATCTTCGAATTTCGGATGATCCGGTGTGTTGTGATAGATATAAGATAGATAGTTGGCAAATGGTCCAACATAGTGGTAATGGTTTTCAGCCCATCTTGCAAAGTGCTTTCTCTCAAGCTTTCCCTCTGCCCAAGCTACTGTAAAAGGCGCCTTTTGACTATGGTTTCCTTTGATTGCTTCTTCCAGCTCTTTGCGGAATTCATCTTTAGATAATAGATTTGTCACGATCAATCTCCTCCTAAAAGTGTGCTTCAGAAACTCACTTGCACATTGTATTGTGTATTTTGTATACCAAATAGTGTCGAAAAAATAACTATATCTATCTTCTCACTGACACAATCACATCCAAGAGATACAGTCATTTATTACACGCTTCTATATTCGCCTATTTGGTATACCACTGACTTTATACTACCCTATGAAACTTTGTTTGTAAATATACTTTTCAGATTTTTTAAAAATTTCTAACTTAATCACTTTTTACATGAACAAGATCGCCGCCAGCGTTGCAACCACCAGTCCAGTCATGACAGGTATGAAGTTCTTTCTGGCAAGCTCCAAGACCGAAACACCACAAAATCCGGCAACTGCCACAAGTGATGACCAGGCAATCAACGTTCCTCCACCAGTCCAAACAGAACCCATCTGTCCGATTGCAGCAAGAGTACCGGGATCGATGCCTGCCGAGTTGGACATTGCCCCCGATAAAGCACCCACCAGAGGAAGTCCGGAAAATCCTGAACCATCCAGTCCCGTAATGATACCGACTAACAGGATACCGAACGCACTAAAGAAAGCGTTTTCAGGAATGGCTGCTTGGGCGGACTGAACCAGGTCGAATAGAAAGGCAGGCTTTGCACCTTCTTCACCCAGGGATAGAATCGAACCGGTAAAATCCGAGCTGCCCAGGAAGAAGAACCCTGCAATCGGTATCACCGGTCCCATGGCACGAAATGCAAAGACAAAGCCATCAGTGATATGATCTCCGATTTTATCAAGGGCATGAATCCTCCCGAATGCAACCGAAGCCAAGATAAGCAATACAGCGGCTACGCCTCCGATAAATGCCGCACCGTCCCCCCCTGCAAAAGTGCCTGCTTCACTGTTTCCTATCTTAGAGGAAAACATAAAGATCATGACGGCAAGCATAGACAAAGGTACGAGGATGGCAAACACTTTACCCCATATTTTCTTTCTGTGGCCAATGGCCACTTCGGATGCTGCAGATACTTCAGCTTCCACACTATCCTCGTCAGCTGTCATTGCGTTCAGTAGATCGACGGCATTCTGTGCTTCACCACTATTAGGTTTGGCAATCGATTTGTACATCATCGCATATGCGACTGCAACCGCCGTCACCCCGGTAATAACGGACAAAACCATTGCTTTGTCCGCAACCTGGACCGTGTCCATTCCCCCGGAAGTAGCCGTGAGCATCGGCGCAATCTGCATGATGTAGTCGGAAGATAAAGCCATCCCCTGTCCTGAAATAGCCACAATCATCGCAGCACCCATCGCCGGAAGTCCTGCCCGCATCGCAGCCGGTACAAGCAGCGCACAAATGAGCGGAACAGCAGGAGTCGGCCAGAAAAACAAGGAAATCACATACGTCACAATCATTAAGACAAAATAAGCAATATGCCCGTTTACCATGACTTTTTGAATCGGAATAATCATTCTCTGGTCCGCCCCGAGATCTTTCAGTGAGTTAAGAAGCGCAACCATAAGGGTAATGATCAAAAAGATGCTGAATAATTCTCTTGCTGCAACCATATTGGCATTGAAGATCGCCATAAAGCCCCCGACAACGGAACCCTTATATACCCATGCAACCAGGAATGTCCCTACAATCGTCGGCAGTACAACCCCCCTGCGAAACAACATCGTGACAATGACAACCAGCGTAACCAGAGCATAAAGCCAGTGAGCAGCAGATAACTCCAAAAGCATTCACCCTTCCCCTTTTTATCGCATTCTAATTCAATAATTCAATTTCAATCCCCAATAATTCTCTTAGCGATTCTGCAATATTCTCTGTTGCCTCTGTCACAATCTGTTCCCCAATTTCTCTCGTTGCTTTTGTCGCGTCTCCGATGCAGCCATTTTTCGTCATTTCCTCATACCGGTAAAATCCTTGAATAGCCTTGCCTGGTCTTAATTGTTTATATCTCCCCCCTTCACAGAAATCTCCAGCTGAAAGCTTGTCCGGTCTAACAAGGTAAGGCGCTAAATATAGGGCTTCAGATACTTCCCGCTCACAACTGTGACCAAATATCGGGGATTGGATGAATTGATGGATGGACATTTTTGCAGAAGAAGTTGTCTTTGCATAATAAATCTCGACCTCTTCCTCCTGTGACAGAACCGTGCTTGCCACACCTAAGGTTGATTGGTTTCCCCCGTGTGCGTTGAGGAATAAAAATTTTTTGATCCCTTGATGTTTCAAGGACTGAACCATGTCCCGCAAAATTGCGATCAATGTATCAGGCTTCAATGAAATCGTACCGGGGAAGTTCAGATGATGCGGAGATACACCCATATTGATGGTCGGTGTAACAAATACATATGGATACATGCATTCTGCCAATTTCTTCGCCATTTCGGTCGCAAGGACGGCATCGCAGCTCTCTGCCATATGGGGGCCGTGTTGTTCATGGGCTCCAACGGGTATAATAGCCATCTTCACAGTATTGAGTGCTTCTTCTACTTCTTCCCATGTCATATTCGTTAATAGATAAGAATTCAATGATATCTCCCCTTTACGAAATACGGTATTTTGTATACCGAAGAAATAAAAAAATTATCCCCTTGATTCAGCTGCTTCCCTTTTCCTTTTCTTCACGTCGATACCTTCCTGAGTAAGTTCGATATCCGCCTTTATACTAAGCTGGCAAGTAAGCCGATAGTTCTCCCCTACCAATTCCCCCAGCATTTTATCCTCTTTCCAATTTGGCGGATCCAGCTCTTCCATTCCTTTCAGCACTTTGCACGTACACTTTGTACACTTGCCCATCCCGCAGCCATATTTCAGCTTAGGAAACTGTTTGATACCTGCGAGTACTACAAGATTTGCTCCTTCTTTTACATCCTGCTCAATGGTCTCCCCATCCACAAACAGCTTTACATTTGGCATAAAAACACCCCTTACTGTGACATTTATCACAATTTTTAGAATTTTCTTCAGTATACCGTTGAATCTTTAAAATTGTAAACCCTTCCGTCAGCTTTTCTTACAAAATAACTTCAAGTATGTCTTCTTAAATGCTGATATATAAAGGGGTTATCCTAACTAAACACATAAAAATAAAAAATTCTGAACATTCTATTGATTATTTCCTGCACTTGTTTTAGACTATGAATAACAAGTTTTGGTATACCAAATACTAAAACAGAAATAGAGGAGTGGTTTTAAAGATGGAGAAGTATATCGTGCTAACCAATAAGGAGACCTTCCAAACCGTACTGGAGAATGACGGGTTTCAACCTGTAGAAACCTATCATTTCTATTTTTTTGACAAATTAAAATCAACGTATACGATCGCCAGGGTACTGGATGATGATGCTAAAATTCAACTCTACGAAAAGTATGAAGGGAAAGAGTATATCAATCATATCCGAATGAAGTTCTTCGAATCATTCGAAACGATCGATGGGGCACGCGAGGAACTATATGAAATCGTCAAAGCTAATGGAAACAGCGAAGACTCGAAGCATTCAAAGCTGGTCAAGTCTGACGAGCTGGCTGTTTAGAATTTACTTAAGAGGTGAAAAAGAGGAAAGGGCTCTTTTATGTGAGAGTTTTTTCTTAGAGACCTATTTTCAATATGCTCGAGATTAGGCTGACTGTCCCATAAACGGAATTGTCAGCTTTTTGTCTTTCGTACTAAAGTGAGACTATAACTGAATAGATGTGGATTACTGTCTATAACCGAATCCAACAGTTTTTCGGAGTGGGGGACGAAGACTCCTGCGAGAGAAGCGTATTAGATGAGACTTATCCAGTTTTGATGCTTAGAGGCAAGATACTCCTTCCCGGCCTGCTCTCAGAAAGCGGAGTTATGCACGGAAATCAACAGCAATTCATAAAAAGAGTCAAATCTAATAATAAAAAAACACCTCCCTTCAGTACAGCGGAAGAAGGAGGTGTTTTCTTTTTTGATCATATTAACAGCTGTAATACAATAAGGTACAGCAGGGCCAAGCACAGAAAAGAGATCGTAAATAATGAATTCCAGTTCGAGACCTTATATGAACTCGTCTTCACGATCGTGGACATCAGCCCGATCGTGGCATTATATGGCCCCATCAAAAAGGCGGCCACCGCTCCGGCAAGCATCGAAACCGTCAAGATATACGGCGAAACATCCAGGCTATGAGGATCAAGCGTTCCTGCAAGGAGTGCAAGAGACACCGCAGGGTGAAGGCCGATGAACGCCAAAATCAATGGAATCAACGGGATGAACAAGATGAAGATCTCGATTCCGATTACATTCTTAAATAACATGATCCATCCATTCACCACATGGTCCGCACTGGAGAACTCGATGGCCGATAAAAAAAAACCTGCCGACAGAAAAATAAAGAATTGGTCTTTCATTTTTAACAAATGATGATGATAATGTTCCACGAGCCCTGATGTAAAGCTTCCTGCTTGTCCCAATAAGAGACACCATGCGAACACAAAAGGTATGACCAAAAGTGATACCACAATAAGGAACGAAAGAGACAGCGCATGTTCCAGGATAGAAATCATGATATTAAAGAGCAAGATGGCAATGAGGATATGGGATAACTTCCCAGCTCGCCTGCTTTTTACGCTTTCCCCCTCAATAGCAGCTGCTGTTTCATCGATTGCTGTGTTTGTACCAAAAGAAGCACGTTTCCGCTTCATATATCCGCCTGTGTACCAATCAAGCAGAAGCCCCATGACACTGAGCGGAAGAACATAAGGAAGTATTGCACCCCATTTCACTCCCGTCATATCAATGACGATCCCCACGATAGGGGTGACAGGCGCCCACATCAAAGGCATTGAAAATCCATGTGTTATAGCCCTGCTCATGAATCTCTCTCTATTCTCCAAAGGAAAACCATCTGCTGCAGGCCTGACAGAAAAATACGTCATCGGCAATGTAGCCAAATTCATAAAAATACTAAAAAAGTAAGATATCCCCGAGGTCAGGCTGTATAAGCTTGTTGAAGACCGGACCCTCTTTGCAATAAAACCTTGAATATTTTCTGAATAATTCCCGAACTTGATCGGAAGTGCCAGCAAAGGTACCAAAGCGAACAGTGTAAGAAGATTTAGCATCGGACCGAAAGAAAAAAGTATATCCCCAATCCCTGCATTACTCTTCAACAGCATAATTAGTCCCAGAACAAGGAATGCTCCCCCAATCAATCTGACAAACTTACTCACTTTCAATATAGTCATTGACACAATCACAAAACAGATTATAGAGATCACATGTGAAAGATCAAATCCAGTTAATAATTCATTCAGCAAATATAGTACAATCGAAACTCCCGATAACAGTTTAATCATGTAATCACCGCATTTTTTTCTGATTATTCTTTATATTATACCTCTTGAGAATGAAAATCAATTAGTTGGTATACATTATTTCAATAAAAAGATAGTAAATAGATCTCATCATGCATTCTTACATTGTTAAAATAACTCATGGATACTTAATAAAAGTCCTTTATATCAATGTTTTGCAAGGTTATTACAACCTTACTTCATTGGTTATGGTATACCAAACCACCGTGTAAATCAATTTTAATCGAATATTTCTCGGATTAATTAGTATTTGGTATACCATTTTGTTGACTATTTGAAGTAATCCGCTTATAATCAAGTTATAAATCGCAACCTTTAGGAGGACACTATATGTTCCAATTCTTATTTGGCTCAAAACATGCTCTAGAAAGAGCAAATCGTAAACTGGCGCGGCTGAAAAGGACCTTAAAGTTTTAATAAAATAACATTTGAAAGGAAGACTTTCTCATTTGTTATATGAAGTCAGAGGAAGTCAATATTTTCGTTAACCTCTGTTGCCGGCTCTTTTTTGCAGCAATCATTAGAAAATGGCTTGTAAAAATGGGCCAATTCAAACCAGCAAATGTAAAAGTGGTTGGATAATGTTTACCATCAAAAAATAGCGATTCTAAGCTTCCGCAATACAGCCAGGGGACCTTTTGTTTTTGAGCAGTCGAACTGTTCATAACACTCGGTTCCACTATCAACACATAAACTTCAAGCTCCCTGTACTCCTATAATTCCTCCATCAGATGAATGAGCCTTTCCGTTCGAGAAATTATATTCATATGGGACACTGTACCTGTCCCCCTGTCCCGCCAAAAAGCCCGTCTCTCATCATCGAGAAACGGGCTTTTCCATTATTTGATTTCTTCCAACAATGCGAAAGCTTCTTCTTTGCTTTTCACATTCATTAATTTTTCACGATACTGTTCATCCATCAACTGACGGGACAGCAGCTGCAGGATCTTGAGGTGTTCATTGCCTTCACTTTCTTTCGGAACGGCAATCATGAAGATTAATTTTGCTTCAGAGCCGTCCAGGCTGTTCCAGTCGACTCCGTCCTTCTTGATGCCGAAGACCACACTGGGTTTGGTGACAGCATCTGATTTACCGTGAGGGATCGCGATGTTCATGCCGATTCCAGTCGTACTTTCCTCTTCCCGGTTGATGATGGCTTCTTTGAATGACACGGAAGATGTGATACTTCCTGTTTGTTTTAACATGTGAATCATTTCATCGATTACATCGTCGCGAGTGGATCCGTCTAATTCTATATTAATAAGACGTAAATTTGTGATATCCGTTAATTGATTGATTTCATTGATTTCAACCTCAGACTTAGGCACTTCTTCCGTTACTCTTTCCGGCTTTGATTTAACCTCTTCTTCTGTCTCTTCACTGCCGGTATCTTCTTCGTGAATTTCCTTCTTTAGTAGATTCACGACTAATGCTGTCACAATTGCCCCTGCAATCACGGCGATAAAGAACATCAACACGTTATCTACCGCACCAAGAACAGCAACGATCGGGCCGCCATGTGCCACTCGGTTTCCTACATGTCCGAGCATGGCGATGACCGAACCTGTCATCGATCCGACCATAATACTCGGGATCACCCGCAGTGGATCTTGTGCGGCAAACGGGATTGCTCCCTCTGTTATGCCGAATAGCCCCATCGTGAACGATGCTTTTCCTGTTTCTCTTTCAGCAGGCTGGAATTTCTTTTTTCCTATGAATGTTGCAAGCCCCATTCCGATTGGCGGGATACAGATGGCAGCCGCGATCGGCCCCATGATTTCATAATTTCCTTCTGCAATCATCGCAGAGCCGAACAGGAAGGCTACCTTGTTGACCGGACCTCCCATGTCGAATGAGATCATTGCACCTAGTATCAATGCTAGTAAAATAGAGCTTGTCCCCTGCATGCCTGCAAGCCAGTCGGTCAGTACCGTGAAGATTCCGGCTACTGGAGCACCAATCAGGAATACAAATGCCAATCCGACAATCAAGGATGCAAGAACCGGTATAATGATGATCGGCATGATGGGCTGGATCGCTTTTGGAACTTTGATTTTCTTAATATAAAGGGCAACATAACCTGCCAGGAAACCGGCGATGATTCCACCGATGAATCCTGCACCGGCTTCGCTTCCATAGAAGCTTCCATTCGCTGCGATGTACCCGCCGACCACACCCGGAGCGAGACCAGGTCTGTCGGCAATACTGTATGCGATGAATCCTGCCAGAATCGGTACCATGAAGGTAAATGATGCTCCTCCAATGGCCTCTATGCTTTTCCAGAATGAATCTTCAGGAATGGTCAATCCACCCGGCGTTTTCACTCCGCCCATCGTCAAAGCAACGGCAATCAATAATCCTCCGATCACGATGAACGGAATCATATACGATACACCGTTCATTAAATGCCGGTAGATCGGGTTCTCCTTCTTGTCATTCCCCTTCTTTCCTTCACCAGAGGCAGCGTGATGGACCGGCACATCTCCGCTCATGACTTTTTTGATGAGCTGTTCAGGCTTGCGAATACCATCCTGCACGCCGGCAGCCAATACCTTCTTACCATGAAAACGATCTTTATTGACTGTTTTATCTGCAGCAATGATGATGCCGTCTGCTTCTTCAATATCTTTCGTTGAAAATTCGTTTTCGACTCCTATCGAGCCCTGTGTTTCAACTTTTAATTGGACGCCCAGCTCTTTTGCCGCTTTTTCCAGGTTCTCAGCAGCCATATAGGTGTGGGCGATTCCATTCGGACAAGATGTGATCGCTAATAGTTTCATCTTTAAGTCTCCTTATCTATTTCGTAATCGCTTACATATACTGTACACCTTTGTGCGCGCACATAAAGTCCTTTCTTTTACCGGAGCCTCCGGTAAAACGGCAAAATTAAAAAGCAAGGCACCAAGTACCTTGCTTAATCCCCTTGTAAGATATATAAGAATTGCATACGATCCGTTTCCTTTAGAAGTGATTGGATCCGATCTGGATCTTCACTTAACCGGGAGATTTCCATGAATAACTGTTT
>NZ_JABMCR010000529.1 GCF_013179555.1 Bacillus haikouensis | reverse complement strand
ACCGGACTTTTTAACTCTAAGATGTATGACCTGGTGACGCCGTTCGCGGATGCGAGTGTGAATATGCCGATGTTCTCCGGGGATGAAGGGACGGCCGGACGGACACAGGTCTACTCAGACAGCGAGCTGACAGCCATTCTTGAAGGATTGGAGCGTCACTGCGGGTTGGAGCCGCGCGGCAAACGGACAGTCGTCCATGACAGCTACCGGAATGTGAAGGAACAGGCACTGGATCCGCTGAAGGTCGGCGTTCATACCGAAGAACAGTATGCAATGACGGGTTTTCCTTTTGAAAAGTTTGACCCTGACAGGGAGATTGACTGGGTGTGGGGGTATTCACTCATCGAAGAGCGGCCAATTCTCGTCCCTGAGCTCCTTAGCTATTACAGTCTCGGCTGCGGCTCATCCGGTTTTGTCTATGAAACGTCCAACGGCTGTGCTCTTGGCGGAAGCAGGGAGGAAGCGATCTTTTACGGGATCATGGAGGTCGTCGAACGGGATTCATTCCTTTTGACCTGGTATGCAGAGCTCAACCTGCCGCGCCTTGATCCACTTACAGCAGAGGACGAGGAGCTGCAGTTAATGATTGAACGGATGCGGGCGGTCGCAGGGTATGATCTCTATTTGTATAACTCCACAATGGAGCACGGAATTCCAAGCGTCTTTGCGATGGCAAAAAACAGGAAGGATACAGGATTGAATCTGATCCTCGCGGCAGGTGCGCACCTGGATCCTGTCAGAGCGGCAAAAAGTGCGATTCAGGAGCTGGCCGGGATGATGTTGAATCTTGATGAAAAATTGGAGAAGAACAAGACGGAATATGAAAAAATGCTTTACGATGATTCCCTCGTAAGGCAGATGGATGATCACGGCATGCTGTACGGGCTGCCGCAGGCCGAAGAACGGTTCAAATTTTTACAGGATGACAGCCGGCCTTTGCGAAGTTTCCAGGAGGAATTCAAATGGAAGTCTGTTCACACAGATCTTACGGATGACCTGAAGGATATTCTTGCCGCATTCCGAAGCCGGAACCTTGATGTCATTGCCGTCGACCAGACCGCGCCGGAACTTGCAAAGAACGGTCTGCACTGCGTGAAAGTCTTGATTCCCGGCATGCTTCCTATGACATTCGGGCATCATCTTACCCGTCTGACAGGACTTGATAGGGTCCTTAACGTCCCGGCGGAACTGGGGTATGCCGACCGGCCGTTGACATTTGAACAGCTCAATCTAAAACCGCATCCGTTTCCTTAGGGTACTGGGAGGTAAGGAGGATGAGTCTGGAAGAATTTCTTCACAATCTGCAATTTGATATTAATCGGGCCAATCAGCCAAACTGGGAAGCGGACTGGGAGGATGCACCTCTTTCCTATAAGCTGT
>NZ_JABMCR010000528.1 GCF_013179555.1 Bacillus haikouensis | reverse complement strand
TATGTGCGGAAGGGATAAGTGCTGAAAGCATCTAAGCATGAAGCCCCCCTCGAGATGAGATTTCCCATCACTTTATGTGAGTAAGATCCCTAGAAGATGACTAGGTAGATAGGTCAGAGGTGGAAGCGTGGCGACATGTGGAGCTGACTGATACTAATCGATCGAGGACTTAACCAAACGAAAAAGCGGAGGCGGCTCGTTCAGAGACGACAAGCATTTTCGGGGCAAACAGATAGGGTGTTCTTCCCTCAGCTGATTGATCCGGAAATGACCTCGAGTCTCTAGCCGCCGGAGCTGGATTAATACGATACCGGTATTCTTGACATCAATCAATTCTTTATCTAGTTTTCAGGGAATAAAATTCAAATTAACACTTGAAATTTTCTCTGAAAAAGTTATAATAATACTTGTCCTTAAAAAGGATAACAGTCTGGTGACTATGGCGAAGAGGTCACACCCGTTCCCATGCCGAACACGGAAGTTAAGCTCTTCAGCGCCGATGGTAGTTGGGGGCTCTCCCCCTGTGAGAGTAGGACGTCGCCAGGCAGACATATGGAGGATTAGCTCAGCTGGGAGAGCATCTGCCTTACAAGCAGAGGGTCGGCGGTTCGATCCCGTCATCCTCCACCATGTTTTTTTTATGAAGCAACAGCGGAGTGAAATAAACATATATAATGTATTACTATGCTTCAAAAGCAATTTTTTTACAGACAAGCCTTGATGAACAATTCAATATGCCGGTGTAGCTCAACTGGTAGAGCAACTGACTTGTAATCAGTAGGTTGGGGGTTCAAGTCCTCTTGCCGGCACCATTATGGTTTTACTCATTATATTAATGAGCCATTAGCTCAGTTGGTAGAGCATCTGACTTTTAATCAGAGGGTCGAAGGTTCGAGTCCTTCATGGCTCACCATAGATTTTTGCAAAAGGCAAAATATCTAACATTTTCATGCGGGTGTGGCGGAATTGGCAGACGCACCAGACTTAGGATCTGGCGCCGCAAGGCGTGGGGGTTCAAGTCCCTTCACCCGCACCATATCTGCGGAAGTAGTTCAGTGGTAGAACACCACCTTGCCAAGGTGGGGGTCGCGGGTTCGAATCCCGTCTTCCGCTCCATAAGACTTGCCGGGGTGGCGGAACTGGCAGACGCACAGGACTTAAAATCCTGCGGTAGGTGACTACCGTACCGGTTCGATTCCGGTCCTCGGCACCAAAGATGTTTGCGTTAGCAAAATATCTTTCCTTAATTTGCGAAAGCAAGATAATTGTCTTTAGCTAAATAATCTGCGCCCGTAGCTCAATTGGATAGAGCGTTTGACTACGGATCAAAAGGTTAGGGGTTCGACTCCTCTCGGGCGCGCCATATTTCGGGAAGTAGCTCAGCTTGGTAGAGCACTTGGTT
>NZ_JABMCR010000527.1 GCF_013179555.1 Bacillus haikouensis | reverse complement strand
ATCGTGACTTCATCGTGGAATTCCTCAGTAACAGTGCACTGTTGATGACACATCTGTCGCGACTGGCGGAAGAGTTCATCCTCTGGTCGACCGAGGAATTCAGATTCATTGAACTGGATGACAGCTTTACAACTGGAAGCAGCATCATGCCGCAAAAGAAAAACCCAGACATGGCTGAGCTTGTCAGAGGGAAGACTGGAAGAGTGAACGGGAATCTTGTTTCCCTTCTTACTGTATTAAAAGGGCTTCCTCTTGCTTACAACAAGGATATGCAGGAAGACAAAGAAGGCATGTTCGACACGGTGAAAACGGTCATTGGCTCTTTGAAGATCTTTACTGGCATGATCAGTACGATGACAGTGAAAGATAAGAGAATGGAGGAGGCAGTTTCCAATGATTTCTCAAACGCAACAGAGCTTGCCGATTATCTCGCTGCCAAAGGTGTTCCCTTTCGTAAAGCTCATGAAATTGTTGGAAAGCTTGTCCTGCATTGCATCGAAGAAGGATACTATTTAAAAGATGTTTCATTGAAACAGTATCAGCAGTATTCACCCCTGATTGAGGAGGATATCTATTCGATCCTCGCTCCCTATGCTGCTGTTGAAAGAAGAAACTCTTACGGAGGCACAGGTTTTGAGCAAGTGAAAATCCAGATAGAAAATGCAAAATCACTCCTTCAAGAACAAGTGACGGCAAAACCATAGGGCAATATGCTGGTTTATGAGGCTGGGACAAAACTAATGACCACGACATAAAGACGAACAATTTCAGCGTATGTTCATAATACCGCGAATGATTTCCGTGCAAGACTTCGCTTTCCGCGGGCGGCCGGTGAGCCTCCTCGTCGCATACGCTCCTGTGGGGTCTCACCTGTCTCGCTTTTCCCGCAGGAGTCTTCGTCTTGCACTCCAATCAACCGCTGTAAAGTGCTAAAACTTAAGTGTACATTGAACAAAATAATAACCCGAACTAATTTGCCAGTTAGAAGGCAATTTAGTTCGGGTTTTACTTAGACTATAACACTTTTGTCCCAGCCTCGTTTTTCTATCGGGGAAAAATTTCTCATCCGTCTAATCACCTTGGGCAGGGCATAAATAGGCTGCCAACGCAGCACAACCGGTGTATGGACCTGGCCCAAGCCTCTGCCTCTAATTGCATCATTATTGTCAGTCAAACTATCCAATTCAATAGAAGTGATCGGCACAGTGGATTCGAGTGTATTTGTAATGACGGTTTCAGCAAGATTCGGATTGCTTTATTCCTCCGATGCCGGGTTTACTTATTGTGCGAATTGGAAGCATCCTATCCATGAAATAAAGCAAGACAGTAAGCTCGATTTCAGAGCTTACTGTGAGTTTACTGGTATTTATGCTGCAATGTTATTCCATATCTGTCTTGATAAATAATGTCCCAT
>NZ_JABMCR010000526.1 GCF_013179555.1 Bacillus haikouensis | reverse complement strand
TCATCGGTGCGGTGATCGGATTTGCAGCTGCCAAGCTTGTATCGGGGCAGTCCGAGCTTGAAGTCTTCCTTCTGTTCCTGGTATTATTTCTGGCGCTGTATTTGTTTACTGTCTCTTATACGTTAATGAGTCTCTTTATCACGATGCTCATCGCGTTCATGTATGATTTATTATTAGGCGGGATCAGCCTTGATTTGATGGGGGCCAGAGTGCTGGATACGATTGCGGGAGCAGTGATTGCTTTCAGTGCGTCCGCCCTTGTTCTCCCGAAAAAAACAAAGGATAAGGTAGGGGACGCGCTCGATGATTTTTTCAACGAACTCCAAAGCTATATTTCGGTTTATTTGAAAAGCTTTATGAGGACAGATCGTGTCTCATTTACAGATCAGGCATTCGACCTCGATCAGAAGCTGCAGGCGGTAAAGGATGAGGCGGCGTCCCTGCTTCAAAGACCGGGCGCACTCACCCGTTCCGGTATCGGAAGATGGATGACGGTTACGACAGCCATCAATTATTACGCGAAACACCTTCTGGCATCTGCTAACAGAAAGGCGGACGGAAAGGTATCAGATCAGTTATATGGGTTATTTGAAGAAACGGAAGATAAACTCTCGCAAAATATCGAGTCTCTGCGCACCTTCCTGAAAGGGGAAGAAAGCCGCATCTCTCTGTGGAGTTTAAGTGAAGAACGTTCACAAATCGAGAAACTTACCCCGAGCAGGCTGCACTCCCGAATAGACGTCATCCATCATCTCTATTACGTCTGGCGCATCAACCAATCGATCCTTGCGATTGGTAAGGAAATTGGAGCGGAAATCACCGAAGAAAAAGGAGAAGGCTGATGCAGTCTTCTTCTTTTTTCCTAAAGGGTCTGAACCCCATGCGTTGATTGAACCGAACGGAAAAATATTAGAAGGATTGAAGCTACATCTAAAGACGGCATCATGTCAAGTGAAAAAGTGGGTATCCTGAATACCGTGAATGAAAACAGTACTCCATCAGTGATGATGTAGAACCGATTGAAGGGGGAGGTCCGTTTCAGCCTAAAGTATAATGTACAAAAAAGTGACAAACCCCAAATAAAAGGTTTGTCACTTTTGCATTAATATATATCCACACTCCCGCTGGAAACAGAAGCTTTCACTTGATATTCACCTGAACCTGCCGTTCCGCTGAGATCCCCATCGTCCTCTTTCCTGTCCGTTAATGAAAAGTTTGTTGAGACTTCCCCGCTGCTCACACGTCCATCAAGTGTGAACCCGGCATCATCAGGAAGATCGAGATTGACTTCACCCGAGCTGACATCAAGATCGATGTCTCCTGCCATCTTCTTCATCATGATCGATAGACCTCCGGAAGAAACGCCTCCGCTAAGCGGACCTTCGTAGTTAGAGATCTCCATGTCGCCTGAGCTG
>NZ_JABMCR010000525.1 GCF_013179555.1 Bacillus haikouensis | reverse complement strand
CGTTTGAGCCCCAATTTCTGTCGGACTCATAGTTGATGTATTAGTGGCTAAAATGGTCCCTTCAGAACAGATAGAATCCAGCCTTTTGAAAATATCAATCTTTAATTCCATTTTTTCAAGAACAGCTTCAATAACAAGGTCTGCGTCTTTTGCCGCCGATTCCAAATCTGTTTCAAAAAGCAGACGATCCTTTGCTTTCCCATATTGGTCTTCAGAAATAAAGCCTTTTTGTAAGCTTCCTTCCAACAAACTGAATATATCTTTCTTTGCTTTTTCCAGAATTTCTTCGTTTATATCATTCAAGTAAACAGTAAAACCGGAAACAGCACAGGTATACGCAATTCCTTTTCCCATTACACCCGAACCTACTACTGTAATATTTTGCACATGAAAGCCTCCTTAGCTGGATATTGTCTGTTCAATCGTTGTACTTTTAGGATTGAATTTTTGATAGAAGAACACGAGTGCCAGGATGGCAAATCCAATTAGATCTGTTACAATCCCCGGGTTGATCATTAGGATCGCTCCAATAAATAGAATGATCCTCTCATACCAAAACGCATTCCTTAAAAGCCATCCTTCTGCCGCACAAGCAACCCCTATGATGCCAATGATGGACGTGACCACTGATAGAATAATGTGAGGAGCATCCCCTACCAACAGCAATGTCTCTCCATAAACAAACATATAGGGAACAATGAATGCGGCAAGCCCCAGTCTTACTGCTGTCATCCCGGTTTTCATCGGATCCGATCCCGAAAGTCCTGCTGCAGCAAATGCTGCCAGTGCCACTGGTGGTGTAATCGCAGATAAAGCGGCAAAATAAAACACGAACATATGAGCCGCAAGCGGCGAGACACCAAGTTCAATCAACGCAGGAATGGTCAATGGTACTTGAACAATGTAAGCCGCAACCGTTGGAAGTCCCATCCCCAGAATGATGCTCGTAATCATAGTGAAAATAAGGGTAACAATCAAAATCCCACCTGAGATATCGATGATCATTCCACTGAATTTCAGCCCAATTCCAGTCAAGCCAATAATCCCAATAATGAAACCTGATGCAGCACATGCAATGGCTGTTTCAACGGCAGCCCTCGCCCCTAAATCAAGAGCTTTATACATTTTTGAGAATGATAGTCTGGTAGATTTTTTCAAAGCTGCCACCACGATCGTCACACCGATTGAAAATAAACCGGCTCGCATAGGAGATGTACCTGATGCCAGCATCACGACGATCACGACTAACGGTACAAAAAACATAAAGCCCGACTTTAATACGGTTGAAACCTTTGGCAAATCTTCTTTCTTTAAACCATTCAGTCCGAGTCGCTTCGCTCGTAAGTCGACTTGAAAGTATAAACAGCAGTAATATAGGGCCGCCGGGATAATGGCAGCTACTGCTATATCCATATAAGGAACCCCTA
>NZ_JABMCR010000524.1 GCF_013179555.1 Bacillus haikouensis | reverse complement strand
ATCTTAAAATTTTCCCCTCGATCACCTTTGTCCCCTCCTACTGATAGTTTTAAGAACAATCCCATATCTTATTTAAATAGGGTGTCGACTAAGTCAGCGCCCTCCATTTCTAATTTAGCCAGAAAATCTTGTTACAACATTTTTGCTGTCCTTGGTCCTTTTTTGCAGGGGTTTATACATGATTTTGCAAGCAGTTTCCTTCCTCTCACTTGGCTCATTTGGATTATCTGTTTCGATAGCAGGATAATTCTGATACAGTTTTAAATCGGTAATAAAAAGGGCAAACATATTAGTTCTAACAGATTATGTCTCTGTTTTACAAAGATAAATTTCTTTCATTGTCGTCTCAAGACTATTGAATGAAGAAAATAAGTTTAAGGAGAAAGCTTTAAGTCTAGTTTCACGGTTAGATTATCGTTGTTGTATCAACCCATTTTTCTTCCTGAAACAGCTTAGCATCGTAAATCAGCATTCCTGATTGTCCCCAGAAAGAGTACTCTTGTACTTTTATTTATACAAGAATACAAGACGAAATGCCACAATCCAAAACGTTGGCATTTTTTACAAAATTTACCCCATTTTTGAATAGAGTAGAACTGCCTCTTCTAAAACATCAATACCATTTAATATATCATTAAGTTCTGTATACTCGTTTGGATGCTGGCTAAGTCCGTCTTCTGAAGGGCAAAGATAAGTCCCACCTGGCAAAGTTTCGTCATGTTCATAGCATCTTGCCCAGCTCCGCTTTGCATCAATTGAAAAGATAGATATCTTTTTCTATACAAATATTTTTTAACGTATCCATCAATCCGGAAGAAAGCAGGACTGGTTCCTCAGAAGTGATTTCTTCACTTACAATCTCAACCTCTCGATTTCTTTTTACAGCAAATATCGATTCGAATAAATGGTTTAGCACTCGCTGTCTTGACTCCAAGGAAGTAGATCGAATGTCGATTGTTATTTCCACCTCCCCAGGCATGACGTTCATTGCCCCTGAATGGATGTCTATAACACCAACAGTAGCTACTGTTTCATATTCAAGTTCACTTTTTGCTGCGTTAAATACAATCACCGATTCTTTACACGTTTAGAATTCCTTTTTCAAGACAAAATAAACAATAGTGCTCAATATTATTGAGATATGTTTACTTGCTGACTTACAGGGTAAATAGTCTGTATAAACAATAAACAAAAGGGTGGTAACATAATGGATTCAAAGAAAAAAGAATTAATCGACGGATTAAATGAAGACTTAGCAAATGAATATGCAGCTGTCATTCTTTACACAACCTATGCAGCGGTAGTCAGCGGTTTATATCGTCAGGTATTAAAGCCTTTCTTTGAAGAGGAAATTCCTGATGAACAAGGACACGCATTATACTTAGCAGAAAAAATCAAGACACTGGGCGGAGACCCTACTACGACACCTGCTCCTGTTAAACA
>NZ_JABMCR010000523.1 GCF_013179555.1 Bacillus haikouensis | reverse complement strand
CTTTGCTTTACCCGCAGGAGCATTCGTCCTGTACTCCATTCATCCGCTGGAACCGGGGTAAGGATGTATTGTTTATTTAATAGTATTACCATCTATCCCCGCTATGACTTAATAGACTGTTTGTGTTAAAAGAACTCACACTTTTCAAAAAACAAATGAAAACATCTTCAAAAAGAGGTTTTGAGAGGAAGAAATCAGGGTAATAGGAAGAAAAGAAAAAAAGAGCACTACTGTGGAAGTAGGCTCTTGTTGCAATAGATTCTTTTAGGAAGCGCCAGCTTCTTCTAACTCCACTTCTTCAAGCTCACCTAGACGGTGATACTCTGATAACACAGCATCTTGTATCTTTCCGCGAGTACCTGAATTAATCGGGTGAGCGATATCACGGAATTCCCCATCAGGTGTGCGCTTACTTGGCATCGCTACGAATAAGCCATTGTTCCCATCAATTACACGAATGTCATGAACAACAAATTCATTATCCAGCGTAATGGATGCAATCGCTCTCATGCGACCATCGGTGTTAACCCGGCGTAATCTTACGTCTGTTACTTCCATTCTGTTCACCACCTTTTTCCCTAGATGAAATCTACTGTATGTATTCAACGACTTTACCAGATATTCCTTCTTATAATGTAAAATTTTTTGAAAAATTTTATTTTTCACTTAATCAGTCAAATGTCTCTTTCGACCTAATGACCAAATCCAGGACTATTCAGTCAGCCTTAAAACAAAAAAACACTCGTGAAGACTACTTCACGAGTGCAATGACTTCAATTTCAACCAGGGCATCTTTTGGCAGGCGGGCAACTTCGACACAAGAACGAGCAGGTTTATGTGTATGGAAATATTCCCCGTACACTTCATTTATATTACTGAAATCATTCATATCTTTAATAAATACAGTGGCTTTCACTACGGTCTCCAGTGAAGCTCCGGCTTCTTTCAGGACAGCTTGAAGATTTTGAAAAACCTGACGGGTCTGGGCTGCGACATCCCCCTCAATCATCGCTCCTTCTGCAGTTAATGGAATTTGTCCTGAACTGTAGAATAAATTATTCACAATGATTCCTTGAGAATATGGTCCGATTGCTGCAGGTGCTTGATTTGTTGAAACAACACGCATAGTAACTGCCTCCCTTTATGGTAAGAATGTCAGATTTGATTGAAAGTAATTTCCTTCTTTCAAGGAAATTTGCTTATTCTTCTCATTTACATCAGATAGTTTCAATAGTGATACATAATCATCCACTAATCGTTCTTCGGCATTTTCTGATTCAACCAATACACCGATGCCTTTCATTTCAGCATTGAACTCCTCTAAAAGATTCTTCATTCCGTTCACGGTTCCCCCGGCTTTCATGAAATCATCGACAACCAGTACTTTCGAGCCTTTTTTCAGGCTTCTTTTTGAAAGAACCATTGACTGGATCCTCTTGTTCGAACCTGATACATAATTAATGCTGACCGTCG
>NZ_JABMCR010000522.1 GCF_013179555.1 Bacillus haikouensis | reverse complement strand
TATTGTATCTTAAAATAAATAAAATTTCATTATCAAATGAAGTGGAATACACTGAAAGTATCAAATTTTCTGAGGTGAGGGAATGATGGAAGTTCTATTATTTTTTACAGGTATGATTGTTGCATTTGTGGGTACACTCGCAGGTAGCGGCGGGTTGATCGGGATGCCGATGATGCTTCTTCTCGGCATCCCTGTGCATACCAGCATTGCAACTGCTAAATTCTCGAATATTATCAGTTCATCTTCTAGTTTTGTCTATTTGCTGAAAGAGAGGAAAGTGACTTTCAAGGAGTGCCTTCCCATTATACCTTTAGGAGCGGCCGGAGGGATTGCCGGTGCATTCCTCTCAGACAAGATTAATCCGGCAGTCCTTGAATGGATGGCATTTTTCTTTTTATTATTTGCTCTCCTTCTGAGCTTAGTGAAAGGAATCAAGACTACTAGCAGCAAGGCACCCTATAATCTCCCGGTTGGAAAGTTATTCTTGATCAGTTCCTATGACGGTTTATTTGGCCCCGGTCAGGCAACCCTTTTAATGTACACTCATCTAATGCATGGTCTCAGTTATTTAAAGACCGTGGCTTTGACAAGGTTCCAAACCTTTGTCAGCTGCCTTGGTGCATTTATCATCTACTTGATCAATGGGCATGTCGATTGGATGACTGCAGTCCCCTTTGCCCTGGGTGCACTGATTGGAGCTCAGTTGTCTGTCAGATTAGCTGGTAGATTATCTATCAAACAAGCAGGTAAATTATTAAATATCATTACATTCATTCTAATTCTGCAAGTGGGACTGAGCCTATTGTTTTAACTCTTTTTCTTCCAGGAAACAACAGTAGATAAACACAGTCTTTTTATATTATTCATGAATGGCTGACTTCTAAACATGTCTCCCTTAAAACAATTTAATAAAAGGGGATGACATTTTATGTCATCCCCTTCGATTTATTCAGTTTTTCATAATACGGATATTAATAATAATTCAATGTTACGATTGATAGATGTTACGCTGAAGCTGTTTCAGTATCACTCTTCTGGTCATGATTCCTTCAAAATAATCTTCTTCTGAGACCACACACAAGAAGGGGTGATCAATTAACAGTTCAATCGCCTTTTTGAAATTCGCTTCGAATGATATTGTAGGGAACTCCCTGGTCATGACTTCCTCTACTTTCATTGTTTCAAGCTTTTCAAATTCAAACCGCTCCAGTCCAAGCACCGCGTCAGTAATCAGGGAGGAGCTGATGAGCCCTTGAAAATGAAAGCCGGAATCCAAAACCGGAATAGAAGAGTAACCGCTTTTTGTCAACAACAATAAAGCATGTTCAAGAGAATTTCCCATTTGTACATGTGCAACTTTTTCTGACGATATGATGAAATCTTTAATCTTTGTCTCTAAGAATTCCTTACTACTTAATGAAATCATGTAAAACCCCTCATTTTTAATATGAATGTTTCATTTAGCATGTTTCTGGAG
>NZ_JABMCR010000521.1 GCF_013179555.1 Bacillus haikouensis | reverse complement strand
GACCTGGGGCTTACTGGGTAGGTGAGACTGAGAAGATTCAAACTTCAAAACCAACCTTGCTGCAAGTAAAGATGACAGCTAAGAAGCTGGGTGTCATTCTACCAGTTTCCCGAGAGTATCTACAATACAGGGTTTCGAATTTCTTTGAAATCATGAGGCCGAAGATTGCAGAGGCATTCTATAAAAAATTTGATGAAGCAGGAATCCTGAATGTAGCAAACCCATTTACACAATCAATCGAACAATCAGTAACAGCTGCAGAAAACATCGTTTATGACGGGATCACTTACGATAATATCCTGGCTGTAGAAGATGAGCTTTTCGAAAATGATGTAGAGCCAAATGCATGGATTTCTAAAGTGCAAAACCATACTGCTTTAAGGAATGCACAAAAAGCTGAAAACGGAACATTACAATCATTGTATGATCGTTCTAACAATACGATTGATGGGTTGCCAGCAGTGGATTTGAAATCTGCAAATCTTGCAAAGGGAATTCTTTACGCTGGTGATTTTGATCAATTGCGTTATGGTATTCCTTTTAATATTGATTATGCAATTTCAGAGGAAGCGCAACTGTCGACTATTACAAATGCAGACGGGTCACCTATCAACTTGTTTGAGCAAGAAATGGTTGCTCTCCGTGCCACAATGGATGTAGGTTTAATGATCATTAAAGATGAAGCGTTCGCTAAATTAGTTCCAGGTCCAGCGCCAACAGCGTAAAACCATTCTAGAGAGGATGATAGGAATGCCTTACAAAGTTATAAGAGCTTTCAGAGACAAAGAAGATGATCAGCGTATTTATCGTAAAGGAGATACCTTCCCTGCGAAAGGTAAGGTAAGCAAAGAAAGGGTCGGGGAATTATTAAGCTCAGACAATAAAGTTGGGAAGCCGTTGATTGAGCAAATGGGAGGAGAGTCGGAAGTAGTCGAACATGAGCCTAGTACCTCAAAAGAATCTTCTGAAGAAAATGAGTTTCCCAAGCATACAGGCGGCCCCTGGTATGTGTTGTCTAACGGAGAAAAGATTCAAGGTAAAGAAGAAGCCTTTGCTGCACAAGCAGAATTGAAGTGATTGGATGACTATTAAAAATAATGTCAAAATCATTGTAGGAATTCAAGATGACCTTCAAGACAGTCAGATTGATAGACTTATCACAAATGTAGAGTCTAGGTTAAAAGTTTGGTTAAAACAAAATGCTGGCAAAACAGAGATCCCTCAAGAGTTAATGTTCATTGTTGAGGAGCTGGTGGTGAACCGGTATAACAAAATCGGCAGCGAGGGGATGAAATCGGAATCCGTCGAAGGCCGATCTGTTTCATTCACAGAAGACGATTTTAAACCCTATCAGTCCATCTTAGAAACGTATATCCCTAAACCAGAGACGACAGGAAAGGTAATGTTTTTCTGATGAGGTACTCTGATCGGGTCACACTCCATAATGTAGTAGACAGGGCATTTGATCCTTCTATTGG
>NZ_JABMCR010000520.1 GCF_013179555.1 Bacillus haikouensis | reverse complement strand
TCATTCCGGATGGGGTCTCCGCTCTTTCGATTAAACCCGATCCCTTTTCCAATCAGAACGACTTCCCCATAGCTTTCATGCTGGGCGATCAGCACATTATTATTCAATGTTTTTTTTACATTCAAAGTAGGCATAAGTATTTCTCCCCATTAATTCGACCATTTCCGACATTATCCGATTACATGATTTTAACGAATATGAACATTTATTTCAATTAAATTAAAACTCCTTAAGTATTACATTCTCTTCCGTCCTCTCACATCCTCTTTTTAAAAAGAAAAAACTGACCTCTATAAAAGAGGTCAGTTGTCAGGATGTATGATTAAGCAATAAATATAAAATACAGTACGAACACGACAAACAATGCATACATAATCGGATGGATTTCTTTTGCTCGTCCTTTAATGATCATGGTAATCGGATAGAAAATAAATCCGAGTGCGATCCCGGTAGCGATACTGTAAGTCAAAGGCATGGCCACGATCGTTAAGAACGCCGGGACAGCGATTTCGAATTTCTTCCAATCGATTTCACCTAATGAAGAAACCATCAGAACCCCGACGATAATCAGTGCCGGCGCCGTAACCGGTGCCGTGATGACGGCAAGCAGCGGGAAGAAGAAAATGGAAAGCAAGAACAGAACCCCTGTAACAACTGAAGCAAATCCGGTTCTGGCCCCTGCCGCAACTCCTGCCGAAGATTCGATATAGGATGTAGTCGTTGAGGTACCAAGAATAGCTCCCACCACCGTTGCGCAAGAGTCTGCGAACAGTGCTTTTCCTGCGCGAGGAAGCTTATTATTCTTCATTAATCCTGCCTGATTTGCCACGGCAACAAGTGTACCGGCTGTATCAAAGAAATCTACGAATAAGAAAGTAAGCACTACAACAAGCATTTGGATTGTAAATATGCTTCCTGCATCATTAAACAGCGGGTCAAGCGCTGCTCCAAAGGTTGGTGCGAGACTAGGTGCCGCATCCACAAGACCTTTCGGAGTGTCAATGAGACCGACAAACATGCCAATAATCGCAGTTGCAACCATCCCAATGAAAATGCCGCCTTTTACACCTTTTGTCATTAAGATTACAGTAATGATAATTCCAAAAATCGCAAGTAAGGTGTTACCGTGGGTCAGATCTCCAATCCCCACAAGCACTGCATCATTATTGACGATGATTCCTGCGTTTTGAAAACCAACAAATGTGATGAAAAGCCCGATACCTGCTCCGACTGCATATTTCAATTCAGCAGGGATGGAATTGATGATCTTTTCACGGATACCAGTCAGTGTTAAAGCGATGAAAATCAACCCTGAAATCAGAACACCAGTAAGGGCAGATTGCCATGAAACGCCCATTGTTAACACTACGGTGTAAGCGAAGAATGCATTAAGCCCCATCCCCGGCGCCAGGGCAATCGGATATTTCGCAAGCAGTCCCATAATCAATGAACCAATTGCAGCAGCCAAAGCAGTTGCAACGAAT
>NZ_JABMCR010000052.1 GCF_013179555.1 Bacillus haikouensis | reverse complement strand
GCCTTTGATGGTGACGGAGACCGTATAATCGCTGTCGATGAACACGGAAACATCGTAGACGGCGATCAGATCATGTACATCTGCGGTAAATACTTGAAGTCGGAAGGCAGACTTAAACAATCTACCGTTGTATCAACGGTAATGAGTAATCTAGGCTACCACAAAGGACTAGAAGAGCATGGAATCCAAAGCATCCAGACAGCAGTCGGTGACCGCTATGTAGTGGAAGAGATGAAAACGAACGGCTACAATCTGGGCGGAGAACAATCAGGTCATATCATTTTCCTTGATTACAATACGACTGGAGATGGCTTACTGACAGGCATCCAGCTTGTGAATATCATGAAGGTAACAGGTAAATCCCTATCCGAGTTAGCAGGAGAAATGAAGAAGTTTCCACAGAAGCTTGTAAATGTCCGGGTAACAGACAAGCATCATGTAACCGATAATGAAAAGGTGAAAAGCGTGATCGGTAAAGTGGAAGAAGAAATGAACGGTAACGGACGTATCCTTGTTCGTCCATCCGGTACCGAGCCTCTTGTACGTGTCATGGCTGAGGCCCCTACTGAAGAATTATGCGAAAAATACGTAGATGAGATTGCTGAAGTCGTGAAAGTGGAAATGGGACTGAACGAATAACCTTTTTTATGCATAAGGGGTACAATTAGTGCCCCTTATGCATATTTAAATTATATGAAAATAAAATTCATCTTCGTGAATGATCCAGCTCCAGCGCCTAGCCCCTCGAGACGTTTCGGTCAGCCCAATGAAATCAAAGAGCGACTTCACCGGCCAGCCCTCCAACGCTTGTCGGGGCAGAACAAGGCGCTTCCGCATTTCTTATTGTCCAGCTCCAGCGCCTAGCCCCTCGAGACGTTTCGGTCAGCCCAATGAAGTCAAAGAGCGACTTCACTGGTCAGCCCTCCAACGCTTGTCGGGGCAGAACAAGGCGCTTCCGCATTTCTTATAATGTGAGTTTCGTTTTATGTTCTTCACATGTTTATGGACATTTTATTGCGGGAAGACAACAATGTGGTAACAACTGCATCCGGCGTTCAGATTTTTATTGACGCAGGAGTTCCTGCTGGTGTATGATGATTTTGTTTTTGATTTTCAAAAAAACTGGAAACAGCACATTTTATTCAAGAATGGAAAGGTGGATCGTTCATAAATCATTTATTAAAAGCGCCAGGACTAAACATGACCGATATGTTTAGTTGACGAGGTGGAGGTTCGATCGATGGTTCGGCGGATGCCTCCCGGTTCTGAATGTCACGGAGCCGTAAGATTCTTTCTTAAAACATTGAGGCAACTTGATGCACAAAGGGAAGATAAAGAGTGACATACTAAATCTAATGACAATTGAGATAAGGGGGCAGGACGTCCCCAAAGATATTTTGCCCCCTTTTTCATTCAGGGAGGATATTTAATTATGTGTGGTATCGTAGGATATATTGGAAATTCGGATACAAAGGAAATTTTATTAAAAGGTCTTGAGAAGCTTGAATACCGCGGTTATGACTCTGCAGGAATCGCCGTTCAAAATGCGGATGGTATCCACGTATTCAAAGAAAAAGGACGTATTGCTGATCTTCGCGGAATTGTTGATGAAAACGTGGCAAGCAAAACTGGCATCGGGCACACCCGCTGGGCGACTCACGGAGTGCCGAGCCATGTGAATGCACACCCTCATCAAAGTACGTCCGGCCGTTTTACAATCGTTCATAACGGTGTAATCGAAAACTACTCCCAGCTTAAGCGTCAATATCTAACGGATGTTGAGTTTAAAAGTGAAACGGACACAGAAGTAATCGTTCAGTTGATCGAAAAGCTTGTTGAAGAAGGAAACGCTGTAGAAGAGGCGTTCCGCCAAGCATTGATGCTGCTAAAAGGATCTTATGCCATTGCCCTGTTAGATGCTGATAATGACGAGACAATCTTTGTAGGGAAAAACAAAAGCCCGTTACTTGTTGGTCTTGGTGATGACTTCAACGTCGTGGCGAGTGATGCAATGGCTATGATCCAGGTAACAGATCAATTCGTTGAGCTGATGGATAAAGAAATGGTCATCGTAACGAAAGAAAAGGTGGAAATTCAAAACCTGATCGGAGAAGTAATGGAACGTGCTCCTTACACGGCTGAAATTGATGCAAGTGACATCGAAAAAGGAACATACCCACATTACATGCTGAAAGAAATCGATGAGCAGCCATTAGTCATGCGTAAGATCATTCAAGCTTACCAAAATGAAAATAACGAGCTGCATATCGATGAGCCGATTGTCGGAGCGATGAAAGATGCGGACCGCATCTACATCATTGCTGCCGGAACAAGCTATCATGCAGGACTTGTTGGTAAGCAATTCATCGAGAAGAGTGCAGGAATCCCGGTAGAGGTCCATGTAGCGAGTGAGTTCAGCTACAATATGCCGCTATTATCAGAGAAACCATTATTCATCTTCATTTCTCAAAGCGGTGAAACAGCTGACAGCCGTGCCGTTCTTGTTCAAATCAAAGAGCTTGGCCACAAAGCACTTACGGTGACAAACGTGGCGGGATCCACTCTTTCCCGTGAAGCGGATTACACACTGCTTCTTCATGCAGGACCTGAAATCGCGGTAGCTTCTACGAAAGCCTACACAGCTCAATTAGCGGTATTGGCGATTTTGGCTCATGTTACGGGTCAATCATGCGGAACGGTTCAAGACTTTGATCTGATTCAGGAGCTTGGAATTGTAGCAACGGCTATGGAAGCACTATGTGATACGAAGGAAGAGTTCGAGGAAATCGCCCGCGAATTTCTGTCAACAACGCGCAACTGCTTCTTCATTGGTCGTTCACTGGACTTCTATGTAGGGCTCGAAGGTTCACTGAAACTGAAAGAAATTTCTTACATCCAAGCAGAAGGATTTGCCGGTGGAGAACTTAAGCACGGTACAATCGCCCTTATTGAAGAAGGAACACCTGTTGTCGCTCTTGCAACGCAGGAAGCTGTAAACTTAAGCATTCGTGGAAATGTGAAAGAGGTAGTGGCCCGTGGAGCCAACCCTTGCATCATCTCCATGAAAGGCTTGGAAGACGAAGAAGACCGCTTCGTCATCCCGGAGGTTAACCCAATGTTAACACCTCTTATCTCTGTCATTCCGTTACAATTAATTTCTTACTACGCTGCTCTGCACCGCGACTGTGATGTAGATAAGCCACGTAACTTAGCGAAATCAGTTACGGTAGAGTAAGGATATAGATAAAAGCACCACGTTTTGCAGCCCCCTTTAGATTTTTTGTCTAAAGGGGTGTTTTTATAGTCAAGCATTAGTCCCTCAGCTAAGAGCTGGTTAGAGGTGTTGAAACTGGGTTCGTGTTATTTCATATAAATGATTATAAAAAATCTGTTTATTGGCGGGAGAAGTAATGACAAAACCGTTTGTTAATTTGAATGAGTACAATGCAAAGTGGGAAGATCAATTCGATAATGAAAGAAACCGAATTATTGATGCTATAGGTGATGAAATAGCAGGAATAGAACACATTGGAAGCACTTCAGTAAAGGGATTAAAAGCTAAACCTATTATTGATATTATGGCAGGCATAGAGAATATAAGCAGCACATCAGCTCTTATTTCTCCTTTAAGCGAAATTGAATTTGAGTATGTTCCCAAACCGGAATTAATATTTAGAAGATTTTTCAGAAAGGGTTTGTGGGGCAGTGGAACTTGTCATTTACATATATGTGAAATACATAGTACTGAATGGGTTGAAAAAATCTTGTTTCGTGACTATCTTAGAAAATTTCCCGGAGCAGCTCAAGAATATGCTTTGCTCAAGTCTGAACTTGCTGCTAAATATAAATACGACAGACCAGCCTACACCAAACAAAAGGAACCGTTCATTAAAAATATCATCGAAAAAGCCAAGAGAGAATTTTTAGAATAATTTTTTACAATAAACAGCTTTAATAGTGAAATCAGATCGGTCAGAAACATTGACCGATCTTTTTGTGCGATTTTTTCGTTGCCTGGTCAATTACAGCTTGTACGCCAAAACAAACCCCGTTACCTGTTTCCTGACATTTTCATTCGGGTGGAGCGTGCTTAAAATCAATCATCTTAGTTGTTATGGCTGCCACGTTTTCATCCTGGTTCTCAAGCGGTGTGGATGTACCGAATGTGATTGTATCTGTCCCGAGCCTCTTGGTTCCATCAGATGAATGAACAGTGATTTTTACGACATAGGGGTATCCCAAGTCGTAGCCTTTTTCGCTTTGGAACACTTGAACGAGATTTTTTTGTGAAGGGTGTGAATAAGTCACTGTTACTGAGTCATTTTTATAATAGTCACTTACTGCTTTGTCAATCTGGTTTTGAAATGCCGAAAGCATAAAGTAGTCAGCAGCCTGATCCGAATCGTGCTGAGGTGTATTTTCAGCATAGACGGATATGTAAAATAGGCTGCTTATTAAAATAATGGATGTGGTTAAAATCAAGATTTTTTTCACGTAATATCCCTCCTTTTTGTTTTAGCGTGTGTAGAATAACCAACTTTATTCTTCATAAGGCAGTTGCTCTGTGAAAGAGTGTACTTAATACTGACGGTGGCGATAAGGGAATGACCGTTATGATTACCAATTTGGAATAGAGCATTCTATTAAAGGCAAGGATCTTGAACAACATAGATTGAACGAGATTAAGCTTTTTTATAAAAACAACAGTAAATCTGCTAAAAAAGAATCCATTTCCTTTTTTGCTCGTTTAATAGAAAAAGGCTTTATCCCATATGGAAATAAAGCCTGAAAAAGATATCGCTTACAAAACTATGCCCACCACATCTTGCCGATAGATTTCCTTACCATAACAGGCTTCAGGGTCTCCACTGCCTTTGTGAATCCTTCATCAACCGACATTAAACCATCTTCATGTTCAATACTGACAACGTAGTCATAATCATATAGTCGGAGTGTGCTGATCATATCTGCCCATGTTTTCTGATCATGCCCAAAGCCGACAGTCCGGAAATACCAGGAGCGGTCACGAAGCTCCGAATAGTCCGTCATATCTGTAAGTCCATTCCGGTTCATGTTCTGCTGGTCAATAATTGTATCTTTAGCATGGAAGTGGTGTATGGCATTTTCCCTTCCAAGTATCTTAATCGCTTCAATCGGGTCAATCCCCTGCCACCACATATGGCTCGGGTCCAAATTGGCGCCTATAGCCGGACCGCATGCTTCCCTTAGTCGCAGCATGGTAGAAGGCGTATGGACTGAAAAACCGCCATGCAGCTCTAAACCGATTTTTACGCCATGGGAAACCGCAAGATCGTTCTTCTCTTTCCAGTAAGGGATTAGCTTTTCCTCCCACTGCCATTTCAGAACTTCTTGAAAGTCATGCGGCCAGGGAGTAACAGGCCAGTTTGGATAGAGGGCATTTTCATGGTCTCCCGGGCAGCCCGAAAATGTATTCACAATTGATACGTCAAGCTTTGAAGCAAGCTTGATTGTCTTCACTAGAATTTCATCCGCCTGCTCAGCAATTTTCTTTTGAGGGTGCAAAGGATTTCCGTGGCAGCTTAGTGCACTGATGATCAATCCGTGTGAAGCAATTTTTTCTTTAAAAATGTTGAGCTTGCTGTCTTCTTTTAGCAGCTCATCAACCTTGCAATGAGCATCCCCGGGATAACCGCCTGTACCCAACTCAATCGCTTCAATCCCTTTTGAAGAAACATAGTCTAACATGTCATCAAAGCTTTTATCTGAGAATAAAACTGTAAAAACACCTAATTTCATAGAGTAACCCCCTTGAATCGTTTTCAGAATATATTGTTTTGTAATCCGTTACATTTTTAACATATAGAAAATAATCCAATAAATCAATATATACCAAGGTTAAAAATTATTGTTGACAGAGAAATGGGGATATATTACTATTTGAATTGTAAACGATTACAAAACCTTCATGACAAAGAAAGAAGGCTAGACAGAAGATGGCAAACATCCAACAGGTTGCAAAACAGGCCGGCGTTTCTGTTGCAACAGTTTCAAGAGTATTAAATGGACAAAATTCCGTATCAACCAAGACAAGAATAAAAGTCGAAGATGCAATTAGAAAGTTAAACTATGAACCAAGTATGCTGGGAAGGAACTTAAGAAATTCTGAGAGCCGGATTTTGCTTATTATGATTCCCACCATCTCAAACCCTTTTTATCTGGAAATCATCAAAGGGATCGAGCAGGTTGCCATAAGCCAACATTACAACATCCTGTTGTGCGAGACAGATTCTGATCCGGAAAGAGAGAATATCTATTTCGACATGGTCCGAAAGAAGATGGCTGATGGTATCATCTCCATGGACCCGGCTGTAAATGTAAAAACATTGAAACAGCTTGCTGAACAGCACGCGATCATTCAGTGCAGCGAGTACTCGGAGGGAAGCGGCATTCCGTTTATCACAATTGATAACGAAGAGGCGTCCTACCGCGCGGTCAAACATTTAATCAAAATAGGCAATAAAAAGATTGCCATGATTAACTCAGATGAAAAGAACCTATATGCCAGACTCCGCAAAAAGGGGTATCAACGGGCATTGGAAGAGCATGGGCTCGCGTTTGAAGAGGAGTATGTCATCCCTGTACAGCAGCTTGGCTTTGAACATGGTCAGAATGCCATGAAGAAAATACTAAACTTGCAAGACAGGCCGACCGCAGTATTTGCAGTCTCTGATCTGCTGGCAATCGGGGCACTTAAGGAAATTAACAATAATGGGCTGAATGCACCGGATGATATTGCAGTGGTAGGCTTTGACAAAATTGACTTTTCCAACATGACGCATCCTACGCTGACAACAATTGCTCAGCCAATGTATAAAATGGGGACTCTGGCTGCAAAAATGTTGATCGATCAAATTAAAGGAGAAAAAGTCGAAAGCATTATTCTGGAACATGAGCTGGTCATAAGAGAATCCACTTCCGGTTAAAGCAACTAAGATCAGCGCTCTGTTATTAATTTGTTTAATAATAGAGCGCTGACCTTAGATGTAAATGTAATCGATTACATGGAGGGGAGCAAAGAAATGCGGGTCTTTCCAAAGGTCTAAAAAAACAAAGGGGTGCTTAGGTTGAGGAAGTTATTTGTATTATGTTTGTCTTTACTAACGGTTTTTAGCTTGGTCGCTTGTAATACTGAAAAGGGAAGCGGCGGTGCTGACGATGATACGGTCAAGATCGGTATCTCGCTGCCATCAGCTACTCATGGTTGGATGGGGGCGCTTATTGACAGTGCTGAAAAACAAGCACAGGCCCTTGAAGAAAGTGATGGCATTGAGTATGTAATGACAAATGCAGCAGATCCGAATAAACAGGCAAATGATGTGGATGACCTTATTGCGCAGGATGTAGATGCCATTGTCATGCTGCCGATTGAATCTGCGGCATTATCTCCTGTAGGACAAAAAGTGAAAGATGCAGGGATCCCTCTTGTCATTGTCGATCGTGAACTTGAAAACGATGCAGCGACAGTGGTTGTTAAAGGTGATAACGAAGGAATCGGGGTCAATGCAGGTAAATACTTCGTTGAAAAGCTGAATGGTAAAGGTAAAGTTGTAGAAATTACAGGTCCGCCAAGCTCCGTTACCGAGCAGCGCGGCTCAGGGTTCCAAAAAGCGATGGAAGAAGCAGACGGAATGGAAGTCATTGCTTCACAAAGCGGTGATTTCTCTACGGAAAAGTCTCTTGAAGTAATGCAGAACATCCTCCAGGCACATGATCAAATTGATGCTGTATTCACACAGGATGATGGAATGGCACTTGGCGTATTGCAAGCTATCAAAGAGGCTGGACGAGAAGATATCCAATTCATCACTGGTGCCGGCGGCGGTAAAGCTGTATTTGAAAACATCCAGGAAGACGGACTGATCACAGCTACTTTCCTTTACTCTCCAACAATGGTTGAAGATGCGGTGAAAATAGCTGCAGACCTTGCCCAAGGTGAAGAGCCTGGAGAAACAATGGTCGTAAAAGAAGCTACACAGGTTACGGAAGAGAATGTTGAAGAGTACTACGATCCTGAATCTAAATTCTAAAAAAGATTAGGAGGCTGTCTCATAAGGGTTCTGGCCCTTGGCTTTTGAGCCGGCCTCTCTTTTCCTATAAAGGAGGGACATATATGTCTTCGAATCCTTTCATGAAAATGAAAAGCATCCATAAATCATTTAACGGCGTACCTGTTTTGAAAGATGTGACTCTTGAAGTGGAAAAAGGCGAAATACACGCTTTATTAGGGGAAAATGGCGCAGGAAAGTCTACGTTGATGAACATATTAGGCGGTGTTCACCAGCCTGAAAGTGGAAGTATCTTCATTAACGGCAGCGAAGTGAAAATGCTGAATCCTAGAGTTTCCCAAGAAAAGGGGATCAGTTTCATCCATCAGGAACTTAACGTAGTCGCAGACCTGAAAGTATACGAAAATATGTTTTTAGGATCTGAAATTCGCAAAAAATTCGGTTTTCTCAATGTAGAGGAAATGTGCAGGCAGACAAAAGACATTTTGTTACAGTTGGGAATCAATATTAACCCAAAGGAATATGTGCGAAATTTGGATACTTCGTATAAACAATTGATTGAAATATCAAAAGCCCTTCTTCGCAACTCCAAGCTGATTATTATGGATGAACCAACTTCCTCATTGACTGAGCATGAGGTCGAGCGCCTGTTTGAATTGATGAAGAATTTAAAGAAAACAGGTGTCTCTATTATCTATATATCTCATAAACTGAATGAGATTAAAGCCGTTTGTGACCGTTATACGGTTCTAAGGGATGGAGAACTGGCAGGCGCGGGCATTATTGCAAATGAAAATGTGGACAGCATCACCAATATGATGGTTGGAAAGTCTATATCCGAAGAACGGTTGAGAACCAATCATGAACTTGGCCAGATATTACTGGAAGTGAAAGACTTAACGAATCAAGGTAATTACAGGAACATCAATTTCACAGTACGAAAAGGAGAAATTGCCGGATTCACCGGATTGGCGGGAGACGGCAGGACCGAACTGTTCGAAAGTCTATTTGGATATCGAAAAAAATACACTGGTGAAATCAAAATAAAGAACCAGCTGGTAAAAATAGATCACCCCAGCAAAGCAGTTAAGGCAGGCTTGGGGCTTGTGCCAAAAGATCGAAAAGAGAATGCGATTATCAAAGATTTAAGTGTCATTCATAACATGACCATGTCTTCTATCGGACATTTTGAAAACACGGGATTTATCAATGAAAAAACAGAGATGGAAACATTCCAGTATTATAAAGAAAAACTAAATATAAAGGTTCATAACCCGCGCATCACGATTGACAAGCTGAGCGGAGGGAACCAGCAGAAGGTCATTATCGCAAAGTGGCTTGAGGTGAACACAGATATCATCATATTTGATAACCCGACACAAGGGATAGATGTCGGTGCAAAACAGGAGATCTATCACCACATCATTTCATTGGCAGAGCAGGGAAAAGCCGTGATCATATTGTCTTCTGAAGCCCCTGAGGTTTTGAAAATCTGCCATACAATCAATGTGATGTATCAAGGTGAAATTACAGCCAGGTTCAAGGGTGATGAGGCAACAGAGGATGAAATCATGAGTTATGCTACAGGTTCAAAAAGGGAGGCTGAAAAAATTGGCTAATGCTCAGTTGAAAGCAAATACAGGGGATATAAAAACAAATACACAAAGTCGCCTCTCTTGGCTGTGGTCAGAGTATAGCGTCATCATCGCATTTTTAATCATTTTTATCGCAGCATCCATTATGAGTCCGAGGTTCCTGGATCTTAATAACCAACTGAATATTTTAATGCAGGTTTCCATTATCGGAATTATTTCACTCGGGATGACCATTGTTATGCTATCCGGAGGAATTGACTTGTCAGTAGGTTCTGTCCTGGTACTTGTCGGTGTGGTTACAGTGTTGGCTTTGAATGCAACGGGCAGTATCTTTATTGCTATCTTAACGGCATTCGCTGTCGGCGCGCTTGCCGGGCTAATGAATGGTCTCATGGTGGCAAAGGGAAAGATTGCTTCCTTCATAGCCACCTTGGGTATGATGGCAGCCGCGCGTTCTATCGCTTTGTATATTGCAGAAGGCGGAAGTGTTTCCGGAGAGGTTTCAGGATTTACGGCAATTGCCAATAGTGACTTATGGATTTTTGACTATCCGGTTATTATTTTCTTGATTATGACGGTATTGGTGTTTATCCTGATGCATAAAACTCGTTTTGGAAGGTATGTATATGCCTTGGGGAGCAATGAAAAAGCTGCGCTTCTGTCAGCGATTCGAGTGGACCGCATCAAGATTGGGGTATATACCCTGACAGGTCTCTTAGTAAGTGTTGCGGCGATTATTGAGACTTCCCGGCTGAATTCGATTTCATCCTCCAGTTCCGGGGTCCAATATGAATTGGATGCGATTGCGGCGGTCATCATTGGCGGTACGAGAATGACCGGCGGACGCGGTAAGATCATCGGTACTTTCTTCGGGGTGCTCATTCTCGGGATACTTAATAACATGATGAACCTGATGAACGTCTCCCCGCATCTGCAAGGGTTTGTAAAAGGATTGATTATCATCGTGGCAGTAGTTTTCCAGAAGAAAGAATAGAGGTGTAAACGTTGGGATTGAAAGCAGGAATTATCGGCTGTGGGTCGATTGCGAAATTACGTCACGCACCAGAATATTTCGCTAATCCCCATATTGATGAAATTGTATTTTATGACAGAAATCCGGAAAGAGCAAGGGAGCTTGCTGACGTGTTCAACGGCAGTACGGCTGCTTCTGTTGAGGAACTGTTAGAAGACCCGAATATAGATGTGATCAGTGACTGCTCTTCCAACGAGTTTCATCACGTCTTTTCATCCAAGGCACTGTTGAACGGCAAGCATGTATTGTGTGAAAAGCCTGTTGCGCTAACAGTTGAAGATGCCCAAAAAATTGTGGATGCGCAAAACCAATCAGGAAAAAAACTGATGGTCGACCATAATCAGCGCTTAACTCGTGCTCATCAAAAAGCAAGGGAAATTATTCAAAGTGATGAACTCGGGAAGGTCCTTTCTTTCAGAACGACATTCGGCCATGCAGGACCGGAGCACTGGGGCGTGAACAAATCAAATTCTACATGGTTCTTTAAAAAAGACCGCTCCAGCCTCGGGGTTGCAGGTGATTTAGGGATTCATAAAATAGACCTTATACATTATTTGCTGGATGATGAAATTCAATATGTCAGTGCTTTTCAGGGAGCACTTGATAAAGTCGATGAAAACGGAAACCCGATTGAGGTTTGTGATAACATCGTTTGCAGTCTGAAAACAAAAAAAGGCAGGTTAGGGAGTGCCTCCTTCTCCTGGACGTATTATGGAGAAGAAGATAACAGCACGGTGATCTATTTTGAAAAGGGAATCATGAAAATCTACCACAGCAATAAATATCAAATAGAGATCATCATGAAAGATGGAGAAAGGGTCAATTATCAGTTGGAAAGTATCCAAACCAATGATAATCAGACGAACAGCGGAGTGATCGACGAGTTCGTTGACTGTGTCTTGAATGATAAGCGGTCCTTGGTGACGGGTGAGGATGCTCTTTCATCCCTTAAAGTCATTCTCGGTATACTGGAAGGGGCTAAAACAAATAAAGTCGTTACAATTTAAACGTTAAAGTCTAATCTTGCGGATTAGACTTTTTTTGTTGGAAGTGGTGCTATTCCATGTGAAATGGCTGGGTTGGTAGTACTTCTTTCCTTTTAATGGGGAAACGAAAAAGCCTCACTTCTTAACATTACTACTAAGAAGTGAGGCTTTTTATTATTGGAATTTCTTTAAGAATTGTATTTTCCTGATGCGTAGGGCTTTTCTTCCTTTAAAAATCAACAATAGTCATTTGGATACATTGATAGAAGGAAGAAACTGTGGTAAATTTATAAAGATGCACTAAAGTGGATTTTGTATAAAATTTCCCTTATTTTAATAATACATCATAATATTCATTTTAGTCAACACTTATTTTTTTATAAAGGAGTGTTTGATATGAACGTGAATCTTCGCCACGAGCGAAAGCGGGTGGAATGTATGATTGGTTGAACGGTTGAACTATTTATTTGTTTTGATATGGAGCGATAAATGGGAGGGAAAGAAATGAAACCATACGTACTGGAGTTTCGCGAGGTTGGTAAAACACAATTATTTCTCGTCGGAGGAAAAGGGTTGAATTTAGGGAAATTGTCGAAAATACATGGAATACAAGTGCCAGATGGATTTTGTGTTACGACAGAAGCTTTTCAAAAAGCACTCGCTCAACACGAAGCTTTTCACGCATTGTTGAGTCAACTGACATTGCTGAAAGTAGTGGATCGAGCTCGAATTAGAGAAATCAGCAAGAAGATTCGTGAAGTTATTATGGAAGTAGAAATCCCTGCGGATGTTGTGAAAGCTGTTGCTTATTATCATTCCCGGTTTGGCGATGAACATGCTTATGCTATACGTTCCAGTGCAACCGCTGAAGATTTACCACACGCATCTTTTGCCGGTCAGCAGGATACCTTTTTAAATATCAGTGGATTAGATGCAATTTTGCGTCACATCAGCAGATGCTGGGCTTCCCTCTTTACGGACCGTGCGGTAATCTACCGTATGCAAAATGGATTTGACCACAGTCAAATTTATTTATCCGTAATCGTTCAAAGGATGGTTTTCCCGAAGGCTTCAGGTATTTTATTTACCGCTGATCCAATTACATCTAACCGAAAGGCGCTATCAATTGATGCCAGTTTTGGTCTTGGAGAGGCACTGGTATCTGGATTGGTATCGGCAGATTGTTATAAAGTAGAGGATGACAGAATCGTCGATAAGAGGATAGCAGCCAAAAAATTGGCTATCTATGGACGAGAAGAAGGCGGAACAGAGACACAACAGATTGAACTGGATCAGCAGAAGACTCAAACACTTACAGATCAACAGATTTTACAATTGGCACGTATCGGAAGACAGATCGAAGCTCATTTCAGTTTCCCTCAGGACATCGAATGGTGTTTAGTTGATGATGCATTTTATATTGTCCAGAGTCGTCCAATCACTACTTTATACCCCATCCCAGAAGCGGATGATGAAGAAAATCACGTTTACGTTTCTGTCGGTCATCAACAAATGATGACTGACCCCATGAAACCATTGGGATTATCTTTTTGGTTATTAACGACTCCCGCCCCCATGCGCAGAGCAGGTGGAAGGTTGTTTGTTGATGTTACACAAAGGCTGGCTTCACCTGCAAGTAGAAAAATGTTATTAAATGCCATGGAACAACACGATCCGCTCATCAAAGACGCAATGATGACTGTGGTCGAGCGAAAAAATTTTATAAAATCTTTACCAGATGATGAAAAATTACAAAGTTCCAGTCAAAGCACGATTGGTCAATCGGTGGATTTTCCAACCCAAATCGAAAACGATCAGACAATCGTAACGGATCTGATTAACAATAGTCAAACATCGATAGAAGAGTTAAAACAAAACATCCAATCCAAATCAGGCGCAGGTTTATTTGATTTTATTCTAGAAGATATCCAGGAATTAAAGAAGATTTTATTTGACCCGAAAAGTTCGGCCGTGATTAAGGCTGCTATGGATGCTTCAGCATGGGTCAATGAAAACATGAATAAGTGGTTAGGCGAAAAAAACGCAGCAGATACGCTTTCACAATCAGTGCCAAATAATATCACTTCGGAAATGGGTCTGGCACTATTGGATGTCGCAGATGTGATTCGTCCTTATCCCGAAGTGATCGACTATTTGAAACATGTAAAAGATGATCACATTTTGGATAATCTGGTTAAGTTTAATGGTGGGCAGGAAACCAGGGATGCTATCTATGAATATCTCCGTATATATGGAATGAGATGTGTCGGCGAAATCGATTTGACAAGAACCCGTTGGATCGAAAAACCAACTAAAATTGTCCCCATGATTCTTAGTAACATTAATAACTTTGAGCCTGATGCCAGTCATAGGAAATTTGAGCAGGGACTTCAGGAAGCCTTGAAAAAAGAACAAGAGATAGTAGATCGATTGAAGCAATTACCGGATGGTGAACAAAAAGCCAAAGAAACAAAACGGATGATTGATTTAATCAGGAATTTCATCGGTTATCGGGAATATCCAAAATACGGGATGGTTAACCGCTACTTTGTTTATAAACAGGCTTTACTGAAAGAAGCCGGACAACTCGTACATGCCAACGTAATTCGTGAAGAAGAAGATATATACTACCTCACTTTTGAAGAACTTCGCGAAGTCGTACGCACAAATAAACTGGATTACGAGATTATCAGCAAACGAGAAGAAGAGTATACATTATATGAGAAACTAACTCCGCCTCGTGTTATCACTTCTGATGGTGAAATCGTTGCAGGTGAGTACAAACGAGATAACCTCCCGGCTGAAGCGATTGCAGGTCTGCCGGTTTCTTCTGGAGTTATAGAGGGACGCGCGCGTGTCATCTTAAACATGGAGGATGCTGATCTTGAAGAGGGAGATATACTAGTCACCTCCTTCACCGATCCCAGCTGGACACCACTATTTGTATCCATAAAAGGTCTCATCACCGAAGTTGGCGGACTGATGACCCATGGAGCCGTTATTGCTCGTGAATATGGTTTACCAGCAGTTGTCGGAGTGGAGAACGCTGCCAAGATAATTAAGGATGGCCAAAGGATCAGGGTGAATGGAACAGAAGGGTATATAGAGATACTGTAGTTCATTACCTTTACATCACTAATATAATCCTGACAACAATCCTCGTGACAAAATAGCACTTTCTTTAAATTGATAACGGTTTGTAACCGCTTTATCATGAAGGTATAGGAAAAACGAATTACCTTATTAAGAAAGGAGCTATGACAACATGTCAAATCAAAATAAATCTGACTTTCGTGTGAAGGTACAGCGTTTCGGCAGTTACCTGAGCGGTATGATCATGCCGAATATCGGAGCGTTCATCGCCTGGGGGATTATCACTGCGTTATTTATTCCTACTGGATGGTGGCCAAATGAGGATCTCGCTCAGCTGGTAGGTCCGATGATCACGTACTTGCTGCCATTATTAATCGGATACACAGGCGGTAAAATTGTATATGAAGGACGAGGAGGAGTGGTCGGCGCAACTGCGACGATCGGTGTCATCGTTGGTTCCGACATCCCGATGTTCCTAGGAGCCATGATAATGGGTCCATTGGGGGGGTACTTGATCAAGAAAATTGATGAGGTCATCCAGCCAAGAGTGAAGCAAGGGTTTGAAATGCTGGTAAATAACTTCTCTGCAGGTATTTTAGCAGGTATTTTAACCATTTTGGCATTTAAAGGAATCGGCCCTGTAGTTGAAGGACTGAACAAAGTATTGGCTTCTGGAGTTGAAGCGATAGTAGACGCGGGCTTACTGCCTCTGGCAAGTATCTTCATCGAGCCTGCCAAAGTGTTGTTCTTAAACAATGCAATCAATCACGGGATTTTAAGTCCGCTTGGTGCTGAACAGGCAGCAGAGACCGGTAAGTCGATTCTGTTTCTACTGGAATCAAACCCGGGACCTGGTTTAGGAATCCTGCTGGCCTTTATGTTCTTCGGAAAAGGAACGGCGAAACAAACTTCACCGGGTGCGGCTATCATTCACTTCTTTGGTGGAATTCACGAGATTTACTTCCCGTATATCCTGATGAAACCGGCACTCATTCTTGCGGCAATCGCAGGCGGGATCAGCGGCGTGTTCACATTTAGTCTTTTAAATGTAGGTCTGGTTGCACCGCCGTCACCTGGAAGTATCATTGCTCTTATCGGAATGACACCTAAGGGAGGAAATCATCTTGGAGTCATTCTAGGGGTACTGATTGCAACGGCTGTTTCGTTCGCGATAGCCACCCTCATCTTGAAATCAAGCAAAGACAAAGGTGAGGATATAACAGAAGCGGCAGACAAAATGCAGGAGATGAAAGGGAAGAAGAGTTCGGTTGCGGATTCCTTCGGGGCTCAGAAACAAGCGGAAGAAACCCCGGCTTCATCTTCAGCAGCAGGATTTAATCCAAAAAGCGTAAAGAAAATCATCTTCGCATGTGATGCAGGAATGGGCTCAAGTGCCATGGGTGCCTCCATCATGAAAAACAAAGTCAAGAAAGCGGAAATTGAAGGCATTGAAGTAACGAACACATCCATCAGCAACATCCCGAGTGATGCAGATGTCGTCATTACCCACAAAGACCTGACACCGCGTGCAAAAGAAAAACTGCCAGGTGCCCACCACATCTCAGTTGATAACTTCCTGAACAGTCCTAAATACGATCAGCTGGTGGAAGACATCAAGGCTTAAATTTAGGGTACTTCGTAAAGTTGTCGTGTTCATAACATTCAAAGCAGAGTGGATTGGAGCAGAAGGCACTTGACTCCCTCGGGAGATAGAGGAAAAGTCGAGACTTGTCCAGCTCCGGCGGTCAGCCCATCGAGGTCATAAGGGTAAATGATCCAAAAGGCACATAACGCCTTCGGAAGCCCATTTATCTTATACATGTCAGGGCTGTGCGTGCCGCCACCTCTTTTCCAACCCACAGGCTGAATACCGAGGGAGGCTGGACTTCCACCCCGCGGAAAGGAACGGTCTCGTTCCTGAAAACCACAATCTTTAGAATACAAACTAACCCAAGAGCCTGGTGCACAGTACCAGGCTCTTTTTCGACTACATTATTTTAAAGATGGCAACAATGAGATTGACGAAATTACAACAACGTTTTATTGAGATAAGGGAAACAGCCCGTTATGATTAATAGTAAGAGGAACTCATTTTTAAAAGTGGCAACAAGTTATCAGGTTGGCCAATTTCCTCATTTGGTGGTGAAAGTATGTATATTTCCGCTAGAGAAAGAAGAATACTGGAAGTTTTACTGGTGAAAGAAAAAACGACAACGGTACATGACCTGGCATCAGACCTTGAAGTCAGTCCAAGGACCGTCCACAGAGATTTAAAGGGAATAGAAGATATCCTGAAAGAATACGGTCTGCAGCTTAACAAAAAATCGGGTGTAGGAATCGAGATAATAGGGGAAGAAAGAAGTAAAAGCAAGCTGCAGGCTTTCCTGTTTAACTTATCCCATAGTGAATACACACCGGACGAAAGACAAACACTGATTTTATCGATTTTACTGGACGCAGCAGAGCCTGTTAAGCTGCTGTCGCTGGCGAATGATCTTAATGTAACGATTGCCACGATCAGCAATGATCTTAACAAAGTGGAAGAACGCTTGACTCCATTTGCCCTTACGTTAATTAGGAAAAGGGGCTATGGCGTCCAACTTCAAGGAGAAGAGTCGTCGAAACGGAAAGTCATGAGCAGCTTGATTCTGAATAATCTTGATGAATTCGAATTTATTTCAATCATCAAGGAGAATATCCAGAGGAAATCTTCCACAGATATGAGGACCGTTACAGACAGGCTTCTGGGGCTTGTGGACAAGAAGAAGCTTCTCGTGATTGAAAGAAAGATAGAAGAGATGAAAGACAAGCTTCCGTATACGATTGCCGACAGCGCCTATATAGGATTGGTCGTCCATCTTGCCTTAGCCATCGAGAGGATTCAGCAGGGAGAAGAGATCAACTTTGATAAGAAATATTTAGAATCGATCGAGGATTCATGGGAGTTCAAAGTCGCTGCCGACATTGTGCGAGGACTTGAGGAAGCGTTCGGGCTTTCCATCTCTTATGGAGAAATCGGCTATATCACGATGCATTTGATGGGAGCCAAACTCAGGAATAATCAGGAGCATCTACTGGAAGATACAAGCCTTCAAGTAGGGATCAAAGCACAGGAACTCATTCAATTTGTCGGAAAAGCGGTTAGGATGGATTTAACCAGGAATGTAGATCTATTTCAAGGTCTGGTGGCCCATTTAAGGCCTGCGCTTTATCGGATGAAACAGAACATGCGGATTGATAATCCATTGTTGAGGAGAATTGAAGAAGATTACAGTGAGCTGTTCGGAGTCATCGAACAAGGGGCGAACAGGACATTCCCCGGGCTTCATATCCCTAAAGAAGAAATTGGCTATCTTGTCATGCACTTTGCTTCCGCTCTGTTGAACAAGGAAAAAGCACCTCAGCAAAAGGCATTGATTGTTTGTTCAAGCGGCATAGGGACTTCCAAAATGCTGTCGACCAAGCTGCATCAGGAACTGCCGGGATTGGAAACGGAGAATGCATCCCTGTTTGATTTGGAGGCCATTAACAGGGAGGAATATGATCTTATCATTTCCACCATTCCTTTGAAAAACTTTACAGGTGAATATATCCTGGTGAGCCCTTTCCTGACCCAGGAAGAAATCGACAGGATAATGGAAAAGACGAGCTCAAAAAACACGGAGGGCAGGAAGGGAAATCCTTTTTCGGAAACACAAGAAAGTCATCGGTCAGACAATATGGACTTTATAAGCGATATAAGGTCAGTAAGGGATTGTTCTTCCGCCATTTTTGATTTACTAACCGGTTTTACAGTTACAGAAAATATAGTAGCATCGTCGATTGAACAGGCTCTGACAAGAGCTTGTACCGAATTAAAGGGAAGAGGAACGATAAGGGATGCTGCATCAGTTATGTCTCATTTATTGAAGAGGGAGAAGACTGGCGGTCTGGGTATCCCCAATACGACAATGGCCCTCTACCATACGAGAAGCGATGATATTCTAGCGCCTTCATTTACAATATTCCGTTTACGCGAGTGCATAACGGTGAATGGAATGGATGGCGAGGAAATGAAGATGGATACGATCCTGCTCATGCTCTCAGCTGAGACGGTGGAGGCAGAAACACTAGAAGTGCTTAGCCATATCAGTACACTCGTCATCCGGGATGAAGAATCAATGAAACGATTTCAAGAAGGCAGCCAAGTGACCTTACAGGATTATTTAACGAAGGAACTGGAAGAGTTCTTTCTTACAAAATATAAACAATAGGAGTGTTGACAACATGTCTACGATACTAACGAAAGAAAACATCCAATTAAACGTACAACTTTCCAATAAAGAGGAAGCAATCCGCAAAACAGGTGAAATCCTTGTGGAAAAAGGCTATGTGGAAGCTGACTATATAGAAAAAATGCTGGAAAGAGAAGAACTGACTTCCACTTATATGGGTAATTTCGTGGCAATCCCCCATGGTACGGAAGATGCCAAAGAACTGGTGAAGGAATCGGGTCTTTCAATCATTCAGGCACCGGCAGGAGTGGACTTCGGTGATGGGAACATGGTAAAAGTGTTGATCGGCATTGCAGGGAAGAACAACGAACATCTCGACATTTTATCCCAAATCGCAATAGTTTGTTCCGAAGAAGAAAACATTGAAAAAATCGTGGAAGCGAAAGATGCACAAACCATCCTTGATCTATTCGAAGAGGTGAACTGATCATGTTTGCAGTCCATTTCGGAGCGGGTAACATCGGCAGAGGGTTCATAGGCGGCCTATTACATGATGCAGGATACGAGGTTTGTTTTGTCGATGTAAATACGGAAATCGTAAAACTGTTAAATGAACAGAAAGAATATAAGATTGTACTGGCAAACCAGGAGAGGGAAGAACAGCTTATTACAGGTGTATCAGCTGTGAACAGTATCGCAAACCCGGAAAAAGTGATTGAAATGATTGCCGGGGCCGATTTAGTCACTACAGCGGTAGGTCCAAACATCCTTGGTATCATTTCCGATTTGGTTTACAAAGGCTTGAAGAAGAGAAGTGAAGCAGTGGAGGCACCGCTAAATATCATTGCCTGTGAAAATATGATCGGCGCCAGTGCTTTCTTAAAAGAAAAAGTGTACGAGAAAGC
>NZ_JABMCR010000519.1 GCF_013179555.1 Bacillus haikouensis | reverse complement strand
TGTTTTTTTGGTCCGGGCTGTAAACGCTCTGGATTCTAACGTGATGGCTTTCTCGTCTGTGCTTGAGAATGAAGACAAGATCAGCGGGGTTAATGCTGGTACAAATGCTTTCATTCGGATGCTAAGGCTTCCTTCCGTTTCTACACCGCGGGTTTTTTGTGCATCCATGATCCGCAGCAACTGCAGCCTCATTTCGGGGATAATATTCAGTGCGGCAGAAAGGACATAGGTCGCTTTTGGCGAAACGCCCATTAATTCTAATGCCCGTGATAAATCATTGATTTTGGTAATCTGAAAAAATAGAACAATGGCTGATCCGACCGCTAATATTTTGGAGGTTAACTGTAAACTAAAATTGATGCCTTCTTGTTTAATGGAGAATATGCTCCAGGACCATAAGATGGTATTTCCCGGATAGAAAAATGATTGCAAAAGAAAGATCATGACAACAATCGGTATCAATGCTTTAAAGACGATATTCACATATAGTTTTGTTTTTCCCGCTACCATCGCAATCATTAAACACAGCACGGGGACCAAATATGAATAGAGATAACCTGGCAACAGTAACGGGGTTATCATCAAAAAGACGGCAAACAAGAATTTAGTAGTTGGATAAAGATTTAGAATGAAGTTTCCTATTTTCTCCATACGTGCATCTTCCCTTTCATATTTTGGTTCATTTTTCCGCTGATTAATGAAAGGATCGGGTCAATCCTTTCAAACCCTCTTATATTTCTAAAATATATATAAGGATAACAAAAGGGGTGAGTGATGCAGTGACCGCAGATTAATCAACATTTTCACCCCGTGCTTTTATAAATCTTTTAAGCTCCTAGTTTATTATTATTGTTACTATTAAAATATAAGTGACCATATTTTTGTTTAGACAGGTATTGATCTGACATCTTCCGGACAATCATATAGGCAACCATTATTGAAAGGATTTTATCAATACTTTCAACAAAGATCTTTTGAGTAAAAACTGCTGTCCATATTTCTTTGCCTGAAGCTAAAAGTACGGCAGTGACTGTATCTGATCCAGTTCCTGAAGCTCCTCCAAATACAATAACCGTTGTCGGGGTAGCGATTAATATGGCCACGATGGCCACGATGAAACCTGTAAAGCCAACCTTCCAAGCATTTTTTGTGAACCCCTTTTTTGCCATGAGACCGACAACGATTCCTGAAGCCATGGCCACCGGCATAAACGCCAGCTGAGTAGGGTTGAATATCCCGAATATCAGCTTTGAGACCCCTCCGGTCACTGCCCCGACCCAAGGACCGGCTACCATCGCGACAATCATCGTGCCAATTTGATTTAAGAAGAGAGGAATCTTTAATATTTCAACCAATTCACCGGCAACTACATTGACTGCCACACCAATGGGAATGAGCAATATGGAAATTAGCGTAAAATCCTTTGTTATACTTTTCATCTTTTGTCCTCCTTTTTATATGGGTTTTACTGAGATTTAATTTCTTCGAACATT
>NZ_JABMCR010000518.1 GCF_013179555.1 Bacillus haikouensis | reverse complement strand
ACCAGCATCTTCAACTCTTCATTCAATTCTTTACTATAGAGGATTAATTCGTTTACCTTGCCTCTATTAATATCCATACAAAACCCTCCTGATTCTTTCGATAACGTTTACAAAAAAGATTGTATCACAATCTTGCTGTTAAATCCCTTAAGCAGATCAGGATAAGAATATTCGGAAAAATGGTATAATAACTATGCAAGTTCAGTAAGAAAGGAGTACGAACAAATGCATAAACCGATTCATTCAAAGGAAGTCACTAAAGCTGCTATTAATAAACTTCATGAGAGAGGTGTTACGATAGAAGATATTGCGGAAATTGTGTATGAAATGCAATTTCCCTATCACAATGGGTTAGAGATGGATGCCTGTATTGAAAGTGTTAAAAAGGTTCTATTAAAAAGAGAAATACAGCATGCTATTTTAGTTGGGGTGGAGCTGGATCAGCTGGCTGAAAAGAAAATGCTTTCTGAACCCCTGCAATCGATTGTAGAGACAGATGAAGGTCTTTTTGGAGTGGATGAAACCATTGCCCTTGGTGCAGCTTTGGGATATGGCTCTATAGCTGTTACAACATTCGGCCACCTTGATAAGAACAAAATCGGAATCATTCATGATCTTGATACAAAAAAAGGAAAAGGGATTCATACTTTCCTGGATGACATTGTGGCGAGTATAGCTGCCAATGCATCCTCAAGGATTGCTCACAGCCTCAGGGACAGGGAAGAAAACATTTCAATGGAAGATAAAAAGAAATTTGAAGATGAAGAATTGATAGGCTGAATCTGATATATAACAGATCGACTGAGGGAACGGTTCGTTTCTCCAGTCTTTTTTATGTGGACATTCATCTTCGTGGAGTGAAATGATTCATTCAATTTGAAAGCGATTTATACATTTTGCATACATATTTGAAATTGCCGGTACGATGAAAAATCTTGGTAAGCAAGAAGTTGCGGAGATTGAATCATATGACAAAAAAGTTTTTTTATGAAAAAACTTATAAGTTTATGTATCCCGTTTGACATGAATGTTACAGGTTATGATACAATTGACTACGGGAAAGTAGAAAATTAAATAGGGGGATTAGACTATGAAAAAACGCAGTTTATTCTTAAGCACGGCTCTTCTTCTCATTCTATCTGCTGTATTGGCAGCGTGTGGAGGCGGAGCTGGCGGTGGAAGTTCTGATGGAGATGAGAAAGTCGACTTCATCGGAATTGCTACAGGCGGAACGGGTGGTACATATTACCCGCTTGGTGGTACCTTTGCCAAGATCATTGAAGATGAAACCGGTATCAAAGCTTCAGCTTCAACATCCGGAGCTTCAGCTGAGAACATGGCTTCAATCAAAGATGGAAAAACAGAAATTGCATTCACACAAACGGATATAGCATCTTACGCTTCTGAAGGCACTCAGATGTTCTCAGATAATAAAGTTGAAAATGCACGAGGAATCGCCACTTTATACCCTGAAACAATTCAAATTGTGACAACGA
>NZ_JABMCR010000517.1 GCF_013179555.1 Bacillus haikouensis | reverse complement strand
TCAATCCTGAGCTTGAGTTTCAACAGTTCAGTGATATCCCTTACGCTGTTGATGACATAAAGAATTTCCTTTTTTTCATTGAAAATAGGGGTTCCCGAAACAATGATTTTTCGTCCGTTATGAATAGTCTGCATGAGTGTGACGGGCTTTTTTTCTTTGATTACCTGAATCGAAGCAGATTTTGAGATATAGCCTTCCTTAATAATTTCCTCCATATGATAACCGATCAGCTGCTCAGGTTTCAGGTTCGTAATCCGCTCATACGCCGTATTTATTTTTACCGTAATGCCATACCCGTCTGTAATAAATACCCCGTCATAGAGGGAATTGATGATGTCCGTGAAAACATCATTCTCAAGCAGCTCGCTATACTCATCCTTGATTCTTGTCCTTTTTTGAGAGGTATGCCGGCCGTTTGAAAACTTCTGTATGATTTCTCCTACTGATTGATGCGATTGTACCTCCTGAAAGATTTCCTTCATATCGTCCAGCGTTAAGGTGCCAATCGTTTTACCTTTCTCATCATAAACCTCCAAAGACTCTTCTTCAGCAGAAGAAAACATCTCAATCGCCCGTTCTAAATCATCTGAAACTCGAATCCGCATATTTTAACCCCCCAGTACAAAACCATATTCTTTTTTCTCATACTATCACAATTGAACGCAACAAGGGACGGCCATTAACATCCTAAAGACCCGTCCCTGACTATCATTCCCCGCTGCTGGTTGCAGCTGCAGCACCTGCAATCGCTGCCACTGAAGCAGCCTGCTGTGCTTGAATGAGTGCTTCGATGGTCGTCGACAGATTTGTATGCAGAAGGGAGGAGTTTTCCATCTGGTCAGAGAGGTGCAAGGTGACCGCCATCATGAAATTAATGTCCTTCTGCCACTTGAACAGTTTGTCGCTGTTAAGACTCTCAAGGATTTCCTTCACCTGTGTAATCTGTTCTTTACCATTTTTCATAAAAGCAAGCATCGCAATCTGTGGATAGAACCTTGATTTCGGCCGGATACCTTCTTCTTTTAACGTATCAAACAGTTCTGTACTTCGAGTCACTAATTCATCGAGAGAGACATCCTCCACAAGCGATAAGATATGACTCATCGTCTGCAAATCGTTCCCTTTATAAAAACCGGACTGATTCAGCTTTTCGTAGAGGGATTCAATGTGATCCACAATGGCAGCTGTATTCTGTTCCCTTTGAGCCAGCAGCATGGCCAGCGGATAGTCACTTTGCCCTGTTAAAAAGAAATGATTCTGCCTCATCTCCTTATAAACATTCATTGCACGAGATGCCAGCTCAGCGCTGTTTCCTTCTTCGGTGATGACAACCATAGCGGCAATATACGTATAGGTGCCTCTTGAAAAGCCCTCTTCAACAAGAGCTTCATATACCTGAATGAAATCAGTGAATTTTTCTTCAGGGCTAGGAAAACGGGTGTCCAGCATAGCCGCAAATGTAAAACGATGATGTGATTTTAAAGTGGAAAAAACGCCAACT
>NZ_JABMCR010000516.1 GCF_013179555.1 Bacillus haikouensis | reverse complement strand
AGTCCGTTATTTTCCCGTCAGGGAGGAATAACTCATTCTCTTTCTCATAATTCTTGTTCACATTATGAGGAACAGAAGCTCGGTTATATAGGTAGTTTCGATTTAAGTCGACATTATTTTCAGTGACCCTGCGGAAATTTCTCATCCCCCAAGGGTTTAAAGCGTGAATAAGGCAAATGCCGGTTGTCGCAGGATCGATGTGTTCCAGGTATTCATTTGTCATTAAGTGAATCATTGCTGCGCCTGCATATCCTTCTATCCCGTGCTCACCCGTTGTGAAGAATAATACTTGCTCATTATTATGTATCGCATTAGAGGAAATCATATCGATGGTGTTATCCTCTTCTTTCCCGATGTGTACGGTCGTCAGTTCTGCTTCAGGCCATTTTCTCTTTATGGTTTCGAGATGCCCGCGGAATGTACTTCTCGATTGTTCATAGTTACTTGGGAAATATCCTTTAATTGCATCCATAATCCATTCACCCTAATCTGTTTGTTTTTTACTATGTGATTTTCTTTCCCCATTCATTCTTTTATAAACTAAAAAAAATACCGGATTCCATTTTCTTCAATTGATAGATTGAGTGATTAAGAGAATAGGATAGCACTATTTCATATACAAAAAACGGTTGTGTACAAATTAGTATACTTGTACACATATATGTACACAATTGTAGACAAAAATGTATACAAGTATACAAAAGCGTACACATACTGTTGTAGAAGGATGTACTCATAATTGTATACAACGATACAAAATGTATACAAAATAGGTCGAACATTACAATTGTGTGATAGAGTTGAAAGTAGGATTGACCGGAGATGAGAAGTGATTTAATCTTTCATTAAGAGTTTAAATTTTTTGATACATTTTTACTCGGGCTGCTTTCTGATTAATTGTCGCTTTTCGTTCGAAATCTACAATTTTAATAGAGCGTGTTATGTACTCTTTACGAATTTCAGCTGAATAGAGACATGACATACAGCGAGAATACCAAGTTCCGGTAGTTTCTTATGTAAAAAGCAACAAAGAATGCGAAAGAGCCTACTTATAAATGAAAGGATGATTTTTTTGACGAACTCTCGAATTGCTGCAATTGATGTAGGTAATGATTCTCTTAAAGGTATTTTTGGAAAGTTGGACAACGAATTGAATATCCCGAATGTGATTGCAAGAGATATTGAAGATCGTCCGATAATTGGAATTGAGGAGCTGGACAAGCAAGATCCGCTGGACGGAATACATATACGTGTCCACTCCCCTGCCCTTCAGGATAACAACGCCATTTACCGTGTGGGTAATTTAGCAGCGAAAAGCAATAACTCAACAGAATTAGATCCGGGAAGCAGTAAGTCTGAAGAAGATCAGACGCTGATCATGCTGTTTGCTTCTTTAGCAATGGATGCTGCCGAACAGGATACTGTTTTTAAAAAGAATAATAATGTCATAGAAGCTAATTACACACTTGGTACAGGTCTTCCCCTTCGTGAAGTGAAGGAA
>NZ_JABMCR010000515.1 GCF_013179555.1 Bacillus haikouensis | reverse complement strand
TGGAAGAGCGTTTGAAAATATTATTGATTCCTAAAGATCCGAATGATGACAAGAACGTTATCATGGAAGTCCGCGGAGCAGCAGGCGGAGATGAAGCCGCTCTGTTCGCAGGCGACCTTTACCGAATGTACAGCCGTTACGCAGAATCCCAAGGCTGGAAAATCGAAGTGATGGAAGCGACGTCTACAGGTGTCGGCGGTTATAAAGAGATCATCTTTATGATCACAGGTAACGGCGCATATTCCAAGATGAAATACGAGAATGGGGCACACCGGGTACAACGTGTTCCTGAAACCGAGTCCGGCGGCCGTATCCATACGTCGACTGCAACGGTTGCATGTCTTCCTGAAGCGGAAGAAGTGGAAGTGGATATCCATGAAAAAGATATCCGTGTCGATACATTCGCATCCAGCGGACCAGGGGGCCAATCGGTCAATACGACGATGTCGGCTGTCCGTTTGACTCACATGCCTACAGGCGTAGTGGTTTCCTGTCAGGATGAAAAATCCCAGATCAAGAACAAAGAGAAGGCAATGAAAGTATTGCGTGCCCGAGTATATGATAAATTCCAACGCGAAGTCCAGGCTGAATACGATGCAAACCGTAAGTCTGCCGTTGGAACCGGTGACCGTTCCGAACGTATCCGTACGTACAACTTCCCGCAAAATCGTGTAACCGACCACCGTATCGGTCTGACGATCCAAAAGCTTGATCAAATTCTTGAAGGAAAGATGGATGACGTTATCGATGCCTTGATCATCGAAGATCAGTCCAAACTTCTTGAAAGAATGGAAGAAATGTAAAATGACCGTAACTGTATTTGAAGCCCTTAAATGGGCTTCTTCTTTTTTAAACGAACATAAACGTGATGAAAACGCAGGAGAAATCTATTTGCGTCATTTATTGGATTGTTCCAGATCACAATTATTGGCTGAACAACGCGCCGAGGTCCCCCGTGGAATATGGGAAGAGTTTCAAGAAGGGGTCCGGAAACATGCGGACGGTGTGCCGATTCAACATATCATCGGGTTTGAAGAGTTTTACAGCAGGTCATTCAAGGTGAATGAGCATGTGCTGATCCCGAGACCGGAAACGGAAGAATTGATTTATTATGGGCTTGAGAAAATGAAGCTTCTGTTTGCAAAAGGTTTATCGTTAAAAGCGGCTGATATCGGAACCGGAAGCGGGGCGATCGCGGTGACGCTGAAGCTTGAAAGCTCGGACTGGCCGCTTGAGGTGCTGGCCGTGGATATTTCTGAGGAAGCTCTGTCTGTGGCGAATGAAAACAGCCAACGGTTAGGGGCGGAGATTGAATGTTACCAAGGAGATTTGCTGCAGCCTTTGATAGAGAAGGACCTGAAGCTTGACCTCATGCTGTCGAATCCCCCATATATCCCGTTGACCGATCGCCTGTCGTTATCGGATGTAGTGGTGGACCATGAACCGCAGCTCGCATTGTTTGGCGGGGAAGACGGCTATGACTTATATAAGCGGTTCATGCTGCAGCTGCCTTTAGTGATGAACGACATGTTTCTG
>NZ_JABMCR010000514.1 GCF_013179555.1 Bacillus haikouensis | reverse complement strand
TAGAATTAAACGACAAAACAGGGCTGCAGTTATCCACTGCTGTCAACCTTGATACCGATGAAGAGATCTCTATTATAGTGGAGTTGCATCAGAAGCCTGTCAAAGCAGCTCAACTTCAAGCAAGCTCAGAAGGAGTGAAGCTGACAAAAACAGACGCTAAAAACGCCATTGACCAAGAGCAAAAGAAGTTTAAAGAAGAACTTGGGGAAATATTCAAAAAGGAGAAGGCCAAAGAAAAGTCATATAACATTAAATATCATTATACTGAGGCGTTTAATGGAGTCGCGATCACCTTACCAGCAAATAAAGTAAAATCATTATTACAAACTCAAACTGTAAAGACGATTTGGGGGAATGAAACATTTAGAATTGATCCACCTGCTTCAACTGAAGTAACAAGTCTCGGTATTTCTACTAGAATGGCAGATAGCAACCCATACCTGGGCATCGACCGACTGCATGAAGAAGGGTTGACCGGTAAAGGACTCAAAATTGGTGTCATAGATACTGGAATTGATTATAATCACCCTGATTTAAGAGAAGCCTACAAAGGTGGATTTGACTTTGTAGATAATGATGAAGATCCAATGGAAACAACCTACCAGGACTGGAAGAATGCTAAATTTAAACCAGAATTTTCAATGGGACATTCTTATTATACTGAACACGGTACCCATGTATCTGGAATCATTGCTGGTCAAGGTACAAATGATAGTGACTATACCACGAAAGGCGTAGCTCCTGACGCAGACATTTATGGGTATAGAGTGCTGGGTCCATATGGCAGCGGGACCACAGAAAATGTGTTAAAAGGAATCGATCAAGCAGTAGAAGATGGCATGGACATCATTAACCTGTCATTAGGTGCTTCCATCAATGATCCCTATTTTCCAACCAGTGTCGCGGTTAACAATGCCGTCCTTAGTGGAGTAACGACAATCGTAGCTGCAGGAAATTCAGGGGATGCAGCCTATACTCTTGGATCACCAGGATCTTCTGCACTGGCATTAACGGTTGGTGCAAGTGATACCCCACTTGATATCATGACATACGAAGGTCAGCTTTCATCGCAATCTGTTACCCTACAGTTATTAGGAAAACACTATAGTGATAAAATAGAAGATTTCGAAGGTCAGGCACTGCCAATCGTAGAAGTGGGATTTGGAAGGTCTGATGATTATTCCGGGAAAGATGTACATGACAAAATCGTTCTTGTAAGTCGCGGAGAAATTACATTGAATGACAAGATCAAATATGCAAAGCTAAATGGGGCTAAAGCGATCATGATCTACAACAATAACGAAGATGAAGGCCATATCCCTTTCTTCCTGGGTGAAAATAAGGATTTCATCCCTACATTCAGTTTAACTAAAAGCGACGGAGAAACATTACTTGAAAAACTGTCAAATTCTGAAGACTTCATGTTTAATAAAATCGGCACCGTTCAAACAGAGGGTGATCATCTAGCCGATTTCAGTTCAAGAGGACCTTCTAAATTTAATTATGATATCAAACCTGAAGTGACAGCTCCTGGAGT
>NZ_JABMCR010000513.1 GCF_013179555.1 Bacillus haikouensis | reverse complement strand
ATTTGCGGCACCCACTTTGGTGATACAAAAGAGGTCAGTTCCATTTCCTTAATGCCTGATTCCTTCAGGCGCAAGATAAATTCTTTCTTCGTGTCAGTTGGAACAAAATTCTTTTCATTTTGCAAGCCGTCACGGGGACCGACCTCGATAATTGTAATAGTTTCAGGTAATTTCATCGTTTCCCACCCCTTTATTCTTATTGTAGGAAAATTTCGACAACAAAATCAACTAAAATTTTTAAGAAAGAGAGAGGAAATTGAAGCGTTTACATAGAAAGGGTTAACGGAGGAGATTTTTTTGCCTTTTCTCTAATAGGTGGAAATTCATGCAAATCAGTCATAATAGTATGGGAGGAAGAGAAATGTCGAATGAAGTTGTAATCGTCAGCGCTGTAAGAACAGCGATTGGGAGCTTTAACGGCTCATTGAAGGATGTTTCAGCTCCTGAGCTTGGGGCTATCGTGATCAAAGATGCCCTTGAAAAGGCCGGACTGAAGAAAGAAGTTGTCGATGAAGTCATCATGGGGAATGTCCTGCAGGCTGGACTTGGACAGAACCCTGCACGGCAGGCATCCATAAAGGCAGGTTTACCAGAACATGTACCTGCTTTGACAATAAATAAAGTATGTGGTTCCGGGTTAAAGGCTGTACACTTGGCAACCCAGGCAGTACTTGCAGGGGACGCCGATATTATAGTAGCAGGCGGAATGGAAAACATGAGCCAGGCACCTTATTTACTAAAAGGCGCAAGAAATGGATTCAAGATGGGGGATCAGTTGGCAGTGGACAGTATGATTTCCGATGGTTTATGGTGTGCATTCAATGATTATCATATGGGTGTGACCGCAGAAAACCTGTGTGACCGGTACTCGATTTCGCGTGAAGAACAGGATGAATTCGCGGCAGCGAGCCAGGAGAAAGCAAATGCTGCGATTGAGTCAGGGAAATTTAAGGATGAAATTGTCCCTGTACATATCCCTCGACGTAAAGGCGAACCGATTGAGTTCAGCCAGGACGAATTTCCTCGAAAAGGCTCAACTGCGGAAAAATTATCCGGACTACGTGCCGCGTTCAAAAAAGATGGAAGTGTGACGGCAGGTAATGCGTCCGGCATTAATGACGGCGCAGCTGCTGTTGTGGTCATGTCAAAGAAAAAAGCAGATGAGCTTGGTGTCAAACCTCTTGTCACGATAAGAGGGAATGCAAATGCCGGTGTCGATCCGAGTGTGATGGGAATCGGTCCAGTTACGGCTGTAAAAAAAGTACTGGAGAAAACGGAACTGTCGATGGAAGACATCCATCTGATCGAGGCCAATGAAGCATTTGCTGCGCAATCACTGGCGGTTGACAGGGAACTTCAATTCAACCGGGATGTGCTCAATGTAAATGGGGGAGCCATTGCATTAGGTCACCCGATCGGGGCAAGCGGAACAAGGATCCTGGTGACATTGATCCATGAAATGAAGAAAAGACAGGTTCAGCACGGATTGGCTACGTTGTGTATCGGCGGAGGGCAAGGTGTAGCGACAGTCGTAGAGCTGAACAATTAAGAAGGTT
>NZ_JABMCR010000512.1 GCF_013179555.1 Bacillus haikouensis | reverse complement strand
TATCAAACCGGCCTTCATGCAATCCTTGTAGTGCCATAATGAATTCTCTCGTTATTTGATAGTAGCCAGGACTTCTTTTATCGACATGGGAACTTATTTTCTCCAACGTATCTTCCATTTCATGGACTTTACGCATATTTTTCATCGTTTCATCCTCTAATATCGGACCCTGATTTTCCATCCCTAAATATCCGAATCCAATTCTTGCAAGTGTAGAAGGGGCATTGAGCCACCTGCTGATGGAGGACGGTAAATATTCTTTACAAGTCTCCTTTTCATTTCCATCCAATATAAGCGGAAAAAGAACGATGCCTGCAGAATCATTAGTATCCAAGCGCTCCAAACCAACCCGATCAATAACCGGAATCAATTTCAACCCTCTCGGACTTCGGATTACCTCTTCCTCCTCTTCTTTTTCACTGAATGTGTAAGAGAAAGAAGAAATGAAGGAAGCTTCAATTCCTTCCTCAAGAAGGTAGAGGTCAAGTCCCGGCAAATAAGCAGCTTGAGGGAGCCAAAACAATTTTGGGCGATCACCCATATACCTCTTAAAACATTCAATACTCACCCTGACCTGGATTTCCAATCCTCTGGAGGTGCGGTAATGAGTCAGGGGAAGCGAATTCACAGAAGTTGGTACGAGGATGGCTTTTCCGTCCTCCAACAGATTTCTATATGCTTTTGTTAAATCTTTGTTCCACTTCACCCATTGAGAATAGATGTGTATCCACTTTTCCTTTTCTGCCTGTTCCCCCCGCAGCATTGAATGCAGGAATGCATCTGCCGCAGTCTTGAATTCGTCTGTTGAAATGAAACAAAATAAAAGAGGATTCAGGATGATGGGAATGGGCTCACCTTTATTTTCATTTAATAAATTGATCAGATTTATATGTTCTTTGAACAGGATGGAATACGTTTCTTCACGATGTTTACGATCCTCCATCCCCATCAAAGCTTCATGAAATTGTGGAAAAATCACTACTGAATGCCTCTCGTTCATGTTTTATCCCCCTGATTCATCACATAATAAGAATAGGTACTGACATGTTCCACCCATTTCGGTTCTCTCATACTTCCTTGTTCAAACTCTTTCAACTCTTTCAAACTATGAAATTCCGATTCCCAGGTAAACCGCGGGGTATGGATGACATTCGAACGCTTAATGGCAATGAATTCTCCTGAAGGTAAACGCAGCCCTACGTCCATACAATAGCTTCTATTCTCCTTCAGACCATTAAGAAACCAGTCTGACTCTGAATATGGTACATAAGAGTCCATAAACGAATGATGATTGTGACCGTTGAAAGTGATGGAAGTGATATCATATAATCTGAGGACATATGGTGACGCCGTGTCCAGGTTAAAATGGGCCTTCATATGATCCACCCACTCTTTAGAGATCGTCCAGTAACAATAAATACGTGTACCTGTTGAATATGTAATCGTGAGGTCATGAGTGCCCGGTATATTATTCGATTTACGAGACCCCAATGCAGGCTTTTTCTTCACCCTGCCCATCCGTTTACCCGATTGTTTCACTACCGTCTTCGCGGCCACGGATTGCGCTTCGCCATTC
>NZ_JABMCR010000511.1 GCF_013179555.1 Bacillus haikouensis | reverse complement strand
GGTCCTGGGGCTGTACAGCGAGTGCTTGACCATGGGGCAGCGCAGCAGATGCCATAATCGCTGTGGAGAGTGCTATTGGTGCAATTATTCTTTTCTTCAAATTATTTCCTCCCTTTGTCGTTTGATTTAAGTATAGAGAGCAATCTAGTAAAATACATGAACAGATGGAACGAACTTATGCTAGTGAAAATACTAGAGATAATAGACTGTCCCAAGAGGTAGCAGTAGGGAACTTAGGGCATCGAAAATTTTTATTCGATAAATTTCGATAATCGAAATAATCAAATTGAACCACGCCTTGTCGAAATTATCCGAAACCCGCCGGTAAAATCACTTTAGTACTTTAGTATAATGAGGCGCGGGACGATAACAAAGGAAAATGATTCCCTTCACCTGGTCCTTTAGTACGTTAGCAGAGAGCGCGGCTTGCCTTGAAAATTTTAGAAAAAGTCTCAAGCTCTGGTGATTTCTGTTATGATAGATGGAAAGAGAGCGCCTGAAAACAGGGGAAGAAAGGGTTGCCGGTAAATGACTAGTACTTCTGATAGACTCATTGCTTTTTTAGATGAACACTCCACTGAGTTTCTGCATCATTGGAGAGCGAAGATCGTTATTTCTGAAAATGACCTCTACAAGGAAGAGGTCATTCAAAATGGGCTCCGCATGTTTCAGCTGGTGAAGCGTGCCATTGAGAATCCGTTGAGCGAAGAGGAAATCAGGGCGCTTGCCTTAAAAACGGCACAGGAGCGTGTGGAAGCAAGTGTCAATATCAGTGAATTTGTTTACAACGTGAATGTCGGTAAAAGCGAAATCATCAAATGGGTCAGCCGGTCGGGAATTGAATGGACTGCCCTTCAACCGTATCTGGAGGAAATCAATTCGTTATTCGACCGTTTCTCTTATTTGGCTGTGAAACAATACACGGACATCCGTGACCAGCAGCTTCAGGAGAAAGAGCTTTATATCGATCAGACACACAAGGAACGTCTGACAATTCTCGGTCAGATGAGCTCAAGCTTCGTTCATGAGTTCAGGAATCCATTGACGTCCATCATCGGGTTTACGAAACTTCTTCAGCACGATTACCCTGAGCTTCCATACCTCGATATCATGCAGCATGAGCTGGATCAATTGAATTACCGCATATCACAATTCCTCCATGTGTCTAGAAAAGAAATCATCGGCAGTAAACGGGAAGAAATATCCGTTTCCCATCTATTTGGAGAGCTGATCGAATTTCTTTATCCAAGCCTGCTTGCAGGAGAAGTCTTAACAGAAGTGAGTGTGGGAGAAGATGTTTTGATCACAGGAAACAAGGATGAGCTTAGACAGGTTTTCCTGAACCTGGTCATGAATTCGATCGATGCGCTTCAACAGGTTGATGGGGAGAGAAAGATTTCTATTACTTCCACTATTGTGAATGGTGATATGACTCTTGAAATCAGCAACAATGGACCTCAGATTCAGAACGAAACCATCAACGCCATCTTTGAACCTTTCTACACCACGAAGGAACTCGGGACGGGAATCGGATTATTTATTTGCAGAAAGCTGATTGAAAAGCATGACGGGGACAT
>NZ_JABMCR010000510.1 GCF_013179555.1 Bacillus haikouensis | reverse complement strand
GGCAAAATTATGATACAAAGTGGCAAGATAAATTGCCATTCCGGCAAGAATATCATGCTGAACGGCAAGGTTGTCAGTTTCAGGGGGGATTTCTTTGATAGAGATTAGGAGAATTTCGATATTTATGTGGAAAAGCGGGATTAGGGTTGATTTTGGACTGGCGAGGAGGAGTACTCCTTATGTGGGTGATTTTTTCAAGAGGTCCCTTTTCTGAATTGGAATAAGTATTTCTTATATAGAGCTAAGAAATATTTGGATATTTATGTAAAAAAGCAGGAATAAAAGTGATTTTGACAGGAATAAGTGCTTTTTTGGCAGGAATACCCTTGATTTCGGCAGGATTAAGTGCTGTTTTGGCAGGAATAACCTTGATTTCGGCAGGATTACCACCCAGGTTGACATGGACATGACTCATTCCCGCAAGAAAATCACCGATTTCAGCATAGGAAACGCTGATCCAGACAGGGAAGTACCTCAATATTAGTATGAAGTACGTCAATCCTTGCAAAAAAATCCCAATCCAGATGAGAATTGCCACATTGTTCTTTAATCCACAGGAATTTAAGACATGGACCTGATCAAACTATCCCGGCAACCGACTCACAAGTGATTATTCATTCACCAGAACACCCCCATCGGCAAAAACAGGCTCAATTTCAACAAATTCCACAACATTAGGCTTGCGCTTCTGAATATTTTCTCCTAAAATAGTGAATACATATAATGATTCAATATTATAGACGTTGATCGGGAGTAGTAGTGAATGTATTCTGTCTTAGAGAGTTGACGGATGGTGAAAGTCAACCGGAAGCATCATGAACTCGCCTGCTGAGTTGCAAGTGTGAACATTCAGTAAGACTTGCCGTTTTCCGCGTTAAGGATGAATGAAGCTGAGTGCGCGTACACTAATGTGGGTGGTACCGCGGGAGAATGTAATTACAACTCTCGTCCCAAATATTTATTTGGGATGAGAGTTTTTTATTTTTTTAAAAGAGAAGCGGCTGAATCAGTCCTTTTCCACCTACATTTAAAGGAGGATCTCAATATGAGTTTTGATCATAAAAGTGTTGAGACGAAATGGCAAAAGTATTGGGAAGAAAACAAGACATTTAAAACAACAGAGGACGAGACGAAGAAGAATTTCTATGCGCTGGATATGTTCCCGTATCCATCAGGCGCCGGGCTTCACGTCGGTCACCCGGAAGGATACACTGCAACCGATATCCTTTCAAGAATGAAACGTATGCAGGGCTATAATGTCCTTCATCCGATGGGTTGGGATGCATTCGGTCTTCCTGCCGAGCAGTATGCACTGGATACAGGTAACGATCCTGCCGAATTCACAAAGCAGAATATCGATAACTTCCGCCGCCAAATCAAGGCGCTTGGTTTCTCATATGACTGGGACCGCGAAGTGAATACGACTGATCCGGGTTACTATAAATGGACGCAGTGGATATTCCTCAAGCTTTATGAAAAAGGCTTGGCTTACGTTGATGAAGTAGCGGTGAACTGGTGTCCGGCACTTGGGACGGTGCTTGCAAATGAAGAAGTCATCGACGGGAAAAGCGAACGCGGGGG
>NZ_JABMCR010000051.1 GCF_013179555.1 Bacillus haikouensis | reverse complement strand
GCTGATGAAATGAAAAATACGGTTACCGGCATTGCCTTTGGTCAAGTTTTGGCGGAAGCAGAGGATTTCGCTTATGTAGGCGGACCAAATACGACGGTTGAGACAGGGCAGCAAAACGGTTTGGTGTTAGGTGAAATGTGGATTCCTGTTGTTAAGAAATAAAGAAATCATCAAAAATGCGTAATCCTTGGATTGGATTACGCATTTTTTGTTTTCTTGACCTGAAATGTATTAGGTGTGCTGCCTGCGGTTGTTCCTTCATATTTCTCACTCCTATGGAGATTTTTCTTTATGGATATGTATTCGTTCCATGTCCTCTCAATCCATACTCTATCATTTTAAACGGCACGATCATGGAAAAGCGGATTGTAAATCTGACAGAGCCACGAACATTTATGAAGAAATGACTATTAAAAGAAAAAAATCAACTTATCGATTTCTTCGAATTTTTTATCGAAACGACGAAAAATGCCTATTCCTATTTTATTTATCAGCAGGTAATTTTATTGAACCCATCTCAATATTATCGAATTGGAAAGGGAATGTTCGAATGAAGCCTGTTAGGATCGAATTCTCTCCTCCCATCCTTCTCCCCTCTCACCCGCACCGCCCCCAAACAACAAAAAAAGCGTAAGCACAACCCGCAGACTGCACTCACGCTTGACATTCCCCTCATTTTATTTCACTAACCCTGCTGCTCATTTGCTCACTCCATTATCATCCTTCCGTGATCGAACGAAAGATACACTGCGAGTCATCCCAGGTTTGCTTTCTTTCTCCCCCGGTACGAGGCGAACAGAACTGCGCCAGTACTTCCAGGATGACATCCCTGATGACTTCCACTTCCAGGCAGACCATCAGCTTGAGCCCGATGGAACGGGAAGTGAGCGTGCCTTCTGTGACGCGGCATTTGACATCGACTGCCGAACAGCGGATGTTCTCTGCACCGAGCCCTTGCGGCAGGCAGACGGCCAATTCTTTCTGCCAGTATACAGGAACGGTGAAACGGCAGGATTCTTCCGGGTCCAGAAGTGAGGTCAGAGTGATGGCAGTGGACACCATTCCTTCTACCAGCACGTATCCCGGCTGGCCATTATCAAATGAGACGATGCGGCATGAGGAATCATCCATTTCCGTTACACACTCAGCAGTCACTCCTCCGCCATTTTCAAGGACCGAATCAACGAATGCAGAACATTCAGGTGTGAGCATGACTTCCTCCTGTCGCTGTTGAGTGGCGATGACCCAGTCATAGACTTTTTCCACCGAAATGCATTCTGGTTCGAGGTTCGATGGCGGTACTGGTGGTGGAACTTCACCCAATTCGACATTCAATGTCAGGGTCTGCCCTTCTGTCAGGGTGATCCGGATCTCCCTGACCGGGTATCCCTCTGCAGTAAAGCGGATGATGTAGCTTCCTGCAGGGAGTCCTGTCAGGATATAGAAGCCATTGACATCACTCAATGTTGATCGGATCGGCACCATGGATCCAACAGGAAAGATCTGGACAAGAACCTGCTGGATCGGCAGGCCGGTAGCTCGATCTGTAATGAAGCCGCTGACCGTTGCAGGATTTGACGCCAAAAGGAAATTCACCTCGGCCGTTTCACCGCGAATCAGAGTGACGGTCCTCGTTTCTGCCTGAAACTCCCTTGCCCTTGCAATCACCGTCACTTCCCCTCCAGGAAATCCTGTGATGAAGTAGTTTCCATTTACATCTGTCAGGGTTGAACCAAGGAAGGTCCCATCCGGCAGGAACACCTGAATGAGGGCTTCTTCTATCGGGATCAGGCTAACAGCCGCACGGACCGTCCCCCTGATCGACGCCGGGTTTGGCTGCAGTGCTTGATTCAGTACTCTGTTTTCTCCGGCGCTCAATGTGACCCGGACGGAGTTGGTTACATATCCTTCCGCAGAGAAGACGATGTCATAATTCCCTGAAGGCAAACTGTTCAGGATATAGTTGCCTTCCTGGTCTGTCAGGGTGGAAGCGATGATGATGCCGCTTCCTGATACGACCGACACAACGGCTGCCCGAAGGATCGGCTCTCCGGTCACAGCATCCGTCACGCGTCCCCTTACTACAGCAGGATTCCGGCTCAGGAAACCATTGAGTGTCCGGTCTTCTCCATCCCTGAGAAAAATCCGGTATACGTCATTGCCAAAGTTTTCTGCCGAAAACACAATCCTGTATTCCCTTGGCTCAAGACCCGTGATGATATATCTTCCTTCTCCATCCGTAAGCACGGATGCGACCGGAACATCCGTTCCAATCCGGAACACCTGGACAAGTGCACCGGGGACCGGCTGATTCGTTCCTGCCTCGCGCACTGTTCCCCTCAGGGAGGCAGAAGCTGGCGACAAAGCCACATTCAAGATTTCCGTTTCACCTCCGGATAAGGTCACTACATTCGTACTGTTTCCAAATCCATCAGCACCGGTAATAACCGTATACGTCCCTGCTGCAAGGCCCGTGACGGTGTAGGTTCCATCGCCCATGGTCAGTGTACTGGTGATGAATACGCCATCCAGATTGAATACCCGGACGAGTGCACCCGGAATCGGTGCCGACGTAACAGCATTTGAGACAATGCCCGTGATGGAAGCGGGATTCGGATCCAGGAATGCATTGACTATCTCTGTCTCATTCGGCGTGAGGATGACCGGAATCACTTCATTCGCGAATCCTTCCGCCGTAATGACCACATTATAAGATCCAGCCGGAAGGTTCTCGAGCCTGTATGTCCCGTCATCCCCTGTAATGATGCTGGCGATGACAATGTCACTGTTCGGGATCAGGACAGATACAAGTGCCCCGGTTATCGGTGCACTCGTTACCGAATTCCTTACCGTCCCTTCAATTGCGGCAGGAAATGGAACGAGGGCAAAGTCAAGCACTTCCCTTTCATTTGCGGACAAGAATACCGTGTTCACACTGATTGCATAATCCTGCATTTGCGCCTTCACATCAAATGTTCCTGCCGGAAGCCCCTCGATGAGATAAAAGCCGTTCTCATCTGTCAGCACCCTTCTGACGAGCGTATCCGTGCCGCTGAATACGACATCGATGATGACCCCTGTCAGCGGTGCACCAGTGACTGCATCGGTGACGATGCCGCTCAAGGCGGCAGGATTTCCTGCCAGGAGGAAGTTCTGGGTTGTCGTCAAACCGGACTGGATTGCAACCAGAATCACATCTGCCTGATAATCCGGGTTGACGGCCGTCACCGAATAATTGCCCGGCGCCAGTCCCGGGATGAAATAGTCTCCAAAGCCATCCGTCTGCACACTGCCGATTACCACGCCTGTACTGTCAATCACCCTGATGAGTGTACCCGGGAGCGGCTGGTTAGTGGCAGAATCTCTCACTGTCCCTTGTAGATCACCGGGATTCGGAGTGAGGAAAATCGTCACATCGGTTGTCTGGCCGCTTAGCACCTCAGCCGAAATGGCATTGCTTCCGAAATCCTCTCTTCCGGACACGAGGACATAGATTCTTGGAGAAAGGGCTGTCGTTCTGAAGAAGCCCGTTTCATCAGTGACAGTAGTAGAAATGATTGGACCCGTCCCTGATAACTCACGGATAACCACCGACGCATTCGGGATCGTTGCATTTGTGACGGCATTCCGCACAAATCCTTCGATGATGCCCGGGTTTGGCGATAAAGCGAAACTCAATAAGCTTGTTTGATCCGGCACAACGTTGGCCCCTGCCGTTTCCGGTCCAAAATCGGCGGCATTCGCCACGACGGTGTATCCCCCCGGCGAAACGCCGGAAAACGAGTACTCACCGAATTGATTCGTTACAGCGGTTTGTACCAGGACACTCGCAAAATTATAAAGCTGTACGACGGCGTTCGGTATCGCATCACCCGTTGTTAAGTTTGTGACGTACCCATTGATCTGCCCCGGATTTGGAACAAGATTCAAAGTCGCCGACAAGATATCTCCAGGCCCCCCGATGATCGTTGCCGTGTCCGTCCCAAAGGAGGAGGCATCGGCTGAAATGTTCAACGTTCCAACCGGCAGTCCGGTAAAAGTGATCACGCCGGCATCATCGGTCGTCCCCGAAGCAACAGGAAGGTTGTTGGAAAGGCGGACGGTTACGTTGGCACCCGTGATTGGTGCCGATGTGCCCTGGATGACGACTGTTACAGTGAGCGTGACTGGATTCGGTGCAAGTACGTTCGTCACACTGGTCACCTGATTCGAATCGATAACGGCAGAAACGGTGGAGGTGGCATATCCCGGTGCAGAAGCGGTGACGAAATACGTTCCCGGTGCAAGGGAAGGAACGGTATAAGTCCCATCGGGATTCGCAATCAGACTCGAGATCAGGATGTTATTTTCAGTATAAATGGCTATCCCGATGTCATTTCCAGTAATCGGGTCACCATTCGTATCGATGACCGATCCGCTGATAGATCCGGGGTTCGGGTCAAGTGACAGATCCCCCGTAGTGGATCGATTGCTGATGATGATGGCACCGATTTGTTCGGTTGTAAAATCCGTTTTGCCTGCCGTCACAATATATGACCCCGGTGCCAGCCCTGAAACCGTGTAGTTACCGGAAAGAGTGGTTGTCGTGCCCGCAACAGGAAGACCGGTTACATTATCTGCGATGGTGACGGACGCACCTGCAATCGGCTGCTGTGTCAAACGGTTCGTGATTTGACCGTTCAATATACCGGGATCAGGAATCAGCGTCAGGTCGACCCCTGTAAGATCCTCCCCTGTCCCAAGTGCTATCCCCCGGATGACCTGACCGAAATCGGGGGCACTCGCCACCACATTGTAAGAACCCGCCTGCAGATTCCCGACAAAATAGTTCCCCTCCGCATCGGTGAGTGCAGTACCGGCGAGTATCCCATTCAAATCGAGAATCTGTATGACCGCATCCCGGACCGGATTTCCAATGGAATCCCGAATGACTCCGGATACGGAAGCAGGATTTGGAATCAATGTCAGGTCAACATTCGTCGTCTGATTGGCGTTGACGGATGCGCCGCCCTGGCTGACTGCATAATTCGGGGCTGATGCACTGACTATATAAACACCAGGAGCCAGGTTCGGAAAGCTGAACGACCCATCGGTGTTCGCGAGCACCGAGTTGATCAGGTTATTATTTGTATCGCGAAGCTGTACAATGGTGCTGCTTACCGCAGGAGTCACCGTTCCGGTAATGGTTCCCGGATCCGATACAAGTGAAAACGATACGGGTGTCGTCAATCCGGAAATCACGAACGCACCAAGCGAACCGTTCTGGAAGTTATCTGCAAACACCGTGACCGTATAATTGCCCGGTGCCAGTCCCTCCACCATGAAGATTCCATCCTGATTGGTCAGGACGGTTGTGATGAGTACTCCGCTCGTATTGACTACGTTAACTGCGGCGCCTGTGATCGGTGTTCCTCCTGCACTGTTCACAACCGTGCCCGTGATGGCCCCGGGATTCGGAATAAGAGCGATATTCCCTGAAGTTGTCTGATTGGACAAAACTTGCAGAGTCGTGATGTTTGTTTGAAAGTCTGGAGCAGACGCCTGGACCGCGTAACTTCCCGGTGCCAAACCATTGACAGAGTAATTCCCATCACTGTCCGTCAGCACCACTGCCACGATGACCCCGCTTGTATCCAGGATGCTCACTTGCACATTCGCTCCTATGACCGGCGTCCCGGTTTGGGCATTTGTTACCTGACCGGAAATCGATCCCGGATCGGATGCCAAGTTGAAATTCACGACAGTGGTTCCGTTTGGCGTAATATCGGCTCCTTTGGCGCTGGATTGGAAGTTCACCGCCGAAGCGACCACCGAATAGTTCCCCGGGGCAAGACCGGGAACCGTATAGGACCCGTCTGATTCTGTCGAGACCACTGCGATGATGATGCCGGTCCCTGTACTTATCTGGACGGTTACATTTCCCCCTCCAATCGGATTATTATCTTCATCACGGATAAATCCGGTCAGGGTTCCAGGATTACTATTCAAGACGGCATCAAGGATCGTCGTCTGTCCATTTTCAATCATCACTGAAAGGGTGGCCGCTTGGTAATCAGGAGCGGAAATGACCACCGTATAGCTGCCGGGGGCAAGACCGGGTATCGTATAACTCCCATTTTCATCCGTGTTCACCGCCGCGATTTGAAGATTATTTTGAAAAACAGTGACTGTTGCACCGGGGATCCCTGCCGAACCTGGATCCTGCACGGTACCCGTCAGTGTTCCTGAAAGTCTTGAAAGTGCTGCATCGACAGTGGTCATCATATTGGAGACCACCACTCCTCCAAGCAATTGATTGGAGTATCCATCAGCTGTGAAAACTAGCGAGTAGGAACCCGGCACGAGCCCCGGCACACTGTATTCCCCATTCCCATCGGTCAATGCAGTGGCTTCGATAATATTTTGACTATTGATTACCTGCACGGTGGCATTCGCAATGGGGGTAAGCGTCCCGTTTTCGCGCACAGTCCCCTGAATCGTTCCTGCATCCGGCTGAAGAAATACATCCGTGACTGCCGTAGCTCCTGCCGTAACAGTAGCAGCGACGACCGCTGCACCGAAATCGACAGCACTCACACGGACTTGATAACTTCCCGGTGCCAGGTTTCCAAACGAATATTGGCCGGCACCGTCTGATGTCGAGGTGGAAATGATCACTCCCGATGAGTTCAGCAGCTCAACGATAGCACCCGGGATGACAGCAGAATTGGCTGCATTCCGGATGGTACCCGACACCGCACCCGGATTTGCAATGAGGGTGAAGTTGACCGCGGCTGCCTGATTCGGTTCGGTTATGACCGTCTTGACCTGTGACTGGAATCCGGCAGCGGTAACGCCCACATTATAAGCACCCGGGGTCACTGAGGGAAAGCTGTAGTTCCCGGCTCCGTTTGTTATCGTCGTATCCACTGCCACACCTAAGTTATTGGTGAGGGTCACGACAGCACCGGCAACCGCGCCGCCATTCGATACATTCCCCGAGATGGAGCTTGGAAGCGGGGCAAGGGCGATATTGGCTGTCTGGGTCACGCCGCTCACAGCCGTCACATTGGCTGTTCCCGTCACGTAATTGGTTCTGACCGCCTGAACGGTGTAATTCCCCGGGATAAGATTCGTAAAGGAATAAAAACCGCTGCCATTCGTCACTGTTGAGGCAACGATGGACATCCCCTGAAGTAAATTGACCGTCGTCCCGGGAAGGACAAGTCCAGTCGATTGATCCGAAATGGTTCCTGTGATGGCAGCAGCGGACTGGACATTAATGGTGATGGGAGATGTATTCGAAATGATCTGTCTCCCCGTGAAGCTGTCAAACCCGGAAGCCTGCACTCGATCAAGCGTCCTTCCACCGGTCGCAGTGAACGCCCCGGATAACGTGAACGTCAAGACGGCGGAAGCCCCCGGAGCAAGATTCCCTACATTCCAAGTAAGGGTCTTTGTCGAGGAATTATACGAAGTCAGCCCCTGTGAAACCGTGTTGACCGTGAATGAATTGACATTATCAAGACCGACAATATCTTCGGCAAAGATGGTCGTGGCCTGGGAAGATCCCGTATTCTGTACGGTAATCGTCCCTGTCCATGTTGCCTGCTGTCCGATGACGACAGACGCCGGACCTGAATTCCGCGTTTTAATCGTTCGTAACCTGGCACGGACATCCGCTTCATCCGGAGTGACCGGATCACTGATTGCGTTGGCGAATGAAAAACCTTCATCCACCCGCAAAGAGTCTTTATTATAGTTATTGTTGTTGGTAGAAGTGAAATCAACAATACGGATTTGCGAGGATGCATTGATTCCGAGAAAGGAAAAAACGATGCTCGCCGGCAGGAACCAGTCGATGAAATAATCCGGATTTCCCCCGAAGTTTGAATCAGCCGGCGTGACCCTGGCAAAGTCAAAATTCGTGATCGCCTGGGCATAATTCGGATTCCCCCCGCCTGTTCCCTCTGCCGGATCATTCCATGAGTTGACCAGCTTCACGGTATTCCTGACCAGGCTGACCCTGTTGTTCAGACCATCCACGTTGAACAGCCAGTCATACGTGCCGGCCACCCCTGTCGTATTAATTAACACACCCCAGGTGAAATTCCTGAAACTAGTCAACTGATTATTTCGCGGGTCCCCATTCAATCTGATTCTAAAGTAAATGTTCTCCCCATCATACGCCACATAGGCGGCCGGAAACGTTGAGTTTCCGACAATATCCGTTGACGGGGGACTATCATCCCCGGTCAAGTCGAATAATGGCGATCCTCCTAAAAGGATGGGGGTAAATTGTGCGTTACTGGGAAACGGCACAATGAAACGCCTCCATTCAAATGAATATTTTGGTATCATATTATTCTATTAAAGAGGGCGGGGACTTGCCTCTTATGAATGACTATTAAAGCGCAATATGGGGGCAGACCATAAAGAGAATCTCAGTTTACTGGGATCGGACATCAAACTGGCCTTATGCCATACAATTTTTTAAGAAATGACTTTTTTAATAGAAAAAATCTGTGAAAATATAAAAAATGGCCTGAATCTGAACATTCGTGACCTTTCACTTCTGTCCGGCCAAGTGATTCAGCCCAATACTGCCCCATTCCTCGCCAAATCGGACAAAATCATCCACCCCGTTAACATCCGATGCCCTTACTTATTATCGATTTCTTCGAATTTGTTATCGAAAATGCAAAGTTTATTATCGAAAAGACGAAAGATGCTTTTCTTTTGTATCGATTATCCGCTGATTTTATTGAACCGATTGCATTATTATCGAATTTAAGGAGTCCAGTTATAATCGTTCTTCTCATCACTTGTCTTTTAAAGTACATAGAACATAAAACAAGCCTTGCACCGACCCAACATGATACAATAAAACCGAAAGTCTGTTTTTCAAAGAAAGGGAGGGAATCACAATGTTCACTACAGTAAATGATTTCTTACAGGAATGGAAACAGGAAGCAGCGGTAACCCAGAAGGTGCTGGATGCCATGACGGATGAATCGTTGAAGCAAGAGGTTTCTCCAGGGTTATACAGCATCGGGAGTGTTGCGTGGCATATCACGGGAGCGGCTTATTACTTTCCTTCGCAAGTCGGGATCACCTTTGAGGCTCCAGATCTACGGAAAGATGCACCTGCATCTGCAGCGGAAATCAGCGGGACCTATACGACAGTAAGTCAGCGTCTCGTTGAAGCCGTTTCTGAACAAGTTTCAGATGAAAAAATGAACGAAATGGTAAATTTGTTCGGGATGGACATGCCTATACAGGCCGTATTCCGCCTGCTCATTCAGCACCAGGCTCATCACCGCGGACAATTGACAGTCCTGATGAGACAGGCTGGTTTGAAAGTTCCCGGCGTCTACGGTCCCAGCAAAGAAGAATCGGAAGCCATGAAGGCACAAAAATAAGCAGAAATGAAAAAAGCCGGCGCAAGCCGGTTTTTTCATGCCAAACTGATAAGCCCACTCACACACCCTCAGATGACCATTATCTCTTTCCAATTGATCTCTTAAGTACAGAAATGAACCTGTCCCAATAACAAAGGATATATTTCCAGAAAAAAGGTACAAACCGGAGAATGGATAGTGTAAAATTACACTAAAAAGCATTTATAGGAATGAATGTGAAATCAATCGTGAAAACCATTCTTTGGCTCATTCTCATCGGAAGCACGCTTACTTTTTGGTTCCACTTCCTTTTCGGCGTCATTCTTATCGGAATGAAAGAGTGGGAATCATTCCCGGCCTTTCTACAGTACGTCCTATTCTAACACCATGATCGTGCCTGGTGGCAGTTGTCATTCCTTGTATCGATCCTCTCCATAGGCTTTCTGATACTCATTCAAAAAAAGCCTCATAAAAAGTAAATACAGAACTCCCGATTAAAACTAAAAACGATCATTGGTATTTTGCAAACCCACAGCAGAAAGTGCAAAAAAATAAACAGCTTTATCCCTGTATTCTAAAGGGGTAAAACCGCTTAATTGGTTTAGGGTATTGTGATTATCCTTCACATTGACTCACTGCCTGAGAGTTTATCAGGGCATTTATACTGTCTGAATGTACAAGTAACCATTTGCGTGGAAGTGAATTCCCTTGCCACTTTCTGACGGGCAGCAAGAATGATAGACTTCCTCAGTTTCCAGTCGGATTTTAATGAGGTGATCTTTTCACAAAAGGCTTCGGTGCAATGGTTGTCTACCAACATTCCCGTTTGCCCGTCTGCGACGGCTTCCGGTATTCCCCCCCTGTTAATGGTTATCACAGGAGTGCCTGTCGCCATTGCCTCCAGGATGACCATGGGAAATACCTCCCTCTCTGATGTAAGCAGGAGTGCATCCATTGATTGGAGAAACGTATGGGGTTCTTGTACTTCACCGAGTAATGTTACCCGGTCGCTGATTCCTGACTTTTGAATCTTTTCCAGGATAGACTCCCGTTCGGGACCGTCACCGGCAATATAAAATTGTATATCTTTTTCCGCCTTCATGGAGGCTGCAATATCTAAAAATAACCGATGATTTTTTTCCGGAGACAATCTTGCCAGGATCCCAACATTAAATACTTCGGGGTGAGGCTTTTCAGTGAAAGGGAATTTTTCTAAATCAACCCCATTGTATACGGTGGTTATCTTTTCTTCCTTGACCCCGTATTGTACAAGCACTCTTTTCTCATACTCACTTACCGTTATGATGCCAGTCACACAATGATTCATTAAAGATGAAAACAATCCCGGGAATTTTTCAAGTGAAGTGATATTATGTTTGGTATAGATTATGTTTATCTTTCGTTTCCTGGCAAGTTTTCGTAAACAAGCGGCATAGAAGACCATCCTCAGGCTGTTCGCATGAATGACGTCAATTTCCTGTTTATTGATAAAGCGGTTAAGCCGCCATATATTAAGAATGTGGTTATTCCTGGATAATTCCATAAAGTTAGGCTTATTGGTGATTTGATCGCTAAGTTCTCCTCCACCGGCAGAGGTAAAAAGTTGAAAGCCATTACCGTTCATTTTATTTTCCAGTTTGATGAAATAATTTTCTGCTCCTCCCATGGTCAATTTATCCGTCAGCATCAAAATGTTCATCTCAGTTCTGCCTCCTCTATCATATGTACATGTTGATGGTTCAAGCCTTCATAGGTACAATAAGTAGATAAGATGGCCAGAAATAATAAAAACATGTCATTGAAAATCAGGGATAAAAACATCATCTGAAACATAAACCCAAGGAAAGTCAAAAAGAGAAAGGGATGCTTCCTGTGAAAATCGGCTTTAACAATTTGAAAAAGGACGGTGAAGACAAATAAGACATAGATAAGCAGTCCGATAAGTCCCGATTCAGTCAAGATTTCCAGGAATGTATTGTGAACGACAAGTTGATCACCGTATTCAAAAGCATTGTAATCGGCGAAGTTGCTTGCGCCAATTCCGAGCAATGGATTGGATGTAAAGAAATCCCACGCCCGCCCCCATAACTCAATCCTCCCGCTCCCTCCATCATTTGAAAAGTCCTGAAACCTGTTCTGAAGGATATCCAGGACACGAAAACCCAGAATATAGCTGACCACCCATGCAATCCCCAGGAATGAACATGCCGATAAGAATAACCGCCATTGGTTTGCAGGTTTGTTCAGGAGAAAATAAACCAAGAAGATGATCAGAAGAATCAACAATCCACCTCTTGAAAACGTGAGTACACTTGTTATTAAACACAAAAACAGACCGATATTATTTTTCCTCGAGTCACGTTTGCATAAAAAGAAAGTAAAAAAGAGCGTATTATAAAATACAAAATAGTTCGGGTCCTCTATCATGCCGATTAACCTGGGGTAATCCCGGTCAAACCAAGCCCCATATCGTATCACTCCATCTCCAAGTAAGGAAAATCCATTGCTTTTCAATCCCCACACGTAAAGGAGAAGACTTCCGCCATTAAATAGAAGGCCGGCATTCGCAATCCCGTTTTCCAACTGCCCCTTTTGGTACATGCCAAGGATTCCTTTCATGAGGATATAGAAGATGACATAGAGAATGATCCCAAGCATAGCTCTCAGGCTGGAAGAAGCATACAGGGAAAAAGCTCCGGAAAATACATACACCAAATAGAAAAAAAGAAGCATCACTTCATAAACCTGCAATTTTTGAAATCGAAAGGAAGCAGCCAGCAGCAAGACAAGAATTCCTACATACATCATATACGGTTTGAACGCGAAGCCGATATAGATGTGGTACTTGCCCAGCATGACTGAAAACAGTAAAAGAAACAGCATCAGGCTGCTGCGAGGTATGGTGGATGTATCAGGATGCCCCATCATGTGCCTCCTTTCTGAATTTCGATTTCCATTTATGATACAAGAGAGACTTTTTCAAAAGCTCGAAGCTTTTCTTCCTCCATTCCCTGTCCAGCCCTGCAAGGGAAAGAATAAGGATTAAATGAACGCTGAAAGCAAGAAACGGGAAAGAAGATAAGAATACTTCAACGGTCAAAAGACTGATGAAAAAGGAAACCAGATAGGGAAGGACTGCTCTTTTTAATAAGATAGTCCGATCTGGATGACAGAACAATAATCCGATTAACAGGACCAATTCAATGAGTACTCCGGCTGCCGCTGCCCCTGTCAAACCATATATTCGACTGAATACGGTATAAAAAAGCACTCCCGATGCCACGGCTGTGGCCTGGACCATCATCCTTCTCGACTGGAGCGCCTTTGTCGTCAACCCATCTCCGAGAGCAATGCTGACACCTTGAAATACCATGACCAGGGACAATACCTTCAATAGAAACGCAGCCTCCATCCATCTCTCCCCAAACAAAAGCGTAATCACAAAATCAGAAAGATGGTAGAAAGGGATGGCAGCCAACATACCAACAAGGCTCATTAATTTCACTTGAGAGATGCTCTTTCTCACATGCTCCCTATGGTCACCGGCCTGGAATAAACGAAACAAGACGGGATAAAATGCGCCGGCGATGATAAAAGGGACTTGCTGCAAAGCCTGTGGAATCCTGTAAGCTACAGCGAAAAAACCGACTTCTTTCCATGTCAGTGTCTGTTCCAATATAATCGGACCGATCTGCGGGAGAAGGATAAACAATAGTCCGGTCACCATAAAAGGAATCCAGTTCTTGCGGAGGCCTTTGTAAAATGGTGCTTTGATGGAAATTGTCAGGTGTCTCGCTGTCAGATAAATTCCAAAGCATCCCGCCAAAAAATAGGCTGATCCATATAAGAAAAAGACAATCATGGGATCTATGTAAAACCATTTCCCGATCAAGATAACGGAGATCAGCAGGCCGGCGGAGACAATTCGTATCAACCCCGAATATTGCATCCTCTCCAGCATTTGAAAATAAGTAATACTGATGCTTTGCATGGATATCCCGGTCACAAGCGGGAGAATCAGGGAGTAAGAAAGGTAAATCAATTCTGTGTCGCCTCGGTAAATCCAATGAATGATAAGGAATCCAATTACCATTGCTGCAAGCGTCAACCCCAGGCGCAGTTTAATAAATGAAGCCATGATTTCAGAAACGGGGGCTTCTTTTTTCGCTCCTTCACGAAGGACAATCTGGTTTAAACCGGCTTCCGACAAGTAGGCCATGATCATAGCAAATGCAAGTACCACACTGAATCTTCCATAATCATCTGTATTGATAAACGAGGCAAGAACAATCAATGCGGCTGCATTCATGATGCTTGCAAGAGCGGTACTGAAAAATAAGTGAAAGACATTTTTCACAATTGAATTTCTTTTCTCCCTCATGAATGGAACCCCTTCGGCTTTTTGTCATGAGTCATTGTTGATAAACCACCCCGATTACTTTACATGCTGCCTTTTCAAGTTTGGCCTGGAGTTTTCTTATATCTTCGGTTTTATCCTTTCGCTGGACTACCAGCACTGCTTCCCTGCATCCTTCAGCAAGGAGTTCCATTTCAACACCGGAATGTAAAGAGGGAGCTGAAAAGATAATCCGATCATAGGTCTCCTGCCAGGAAGCGACATGCCGGGTAAACGAGGATGAAAGCCAGACATCAATCGGTTTCCCGGCAGATTTGCTTGCCAAAAGCACATCCAGCCCCGGCAAAAAAGTCGGCAGGACGGTTTTTAACGGCTCTTGATGGATTCCGTCAGGCTGCTTCATATGGAACCATTCATGAAGCGAAGGCCTCTTCAGATCCCCTTCCACAAGAAGGACTTTTCTCCCTTGAAGCGCCATAGCCGCTGCCATTTCAGCTGTGATCATACCTACCGACTTTCCTGCAGGAATCGACGTAACCATCAGTACTGAAGGGTCATGCTTCTCTACCTTGCTGCTGATTACCTTCATCTGATCAAAGCAGACAATCCCCTTCTTTTTCAGGTTCTCTCCACAGATGATATCCTCAATGGGACTTTGCATGAATTTCTCCTCCTTTTCCCACATTTCCCTTCAATTCTTTAAACTGTTTTCGATAGACTTTCGGCAGAGTGTCTTTAGTGGCTGCCACTGTACCTAAGACCGGCAATCCCAATTCCTCTTCGATTTGCACGATACTTTGTACGGAGTCATCCCAATGGTCTTTTAACAAAGCTATTCCAATCCCGCACACTAATCCCGCCATCGCTGCTATCAACATATTTACTAGTGGATTTCCCACAACTTCCGGGTTGTTTGTTCCTTCCTTTTTATTCAACACCGATATATCTTCCATTTCCATAGAACTCTTCATCTTTTCGACTGAACTGGCAGCCAGGAGGTGAGCAAGCTCCCTCGACCGTTCCTGATCGGTATCCCTTATAACAATAGAAATAATCTGGGAATCTTCCTTATTTTGCACGGTGATTCTTTCTTCCAGCTCTTCCCGGGATAGGTTGAACTTATCCTGGACAGATTCCAATACAATCGGACTGGTAATAAAATCAACCGTTGAAGCAATCAGCCTGTTAATGGTCTGGGTATCAACGTACACCTCCCCGTCATGACTGAAGTTTCCTATCAGGATATATTCTTTTGCTTCATAAGTGGGTTTCAAATAGAAAAAAACGGCCGCACTACTTAAAAGTGAAACGCAAAGTGTGGTGATAAGAATGGTAGCAAATCTCCGTTTTAATAGTCGGAAGAAAGCTTTTAAATCCATTTGTTCTCTCATGACATCACCCCCTCGAACCTGCAAGGGATTCCTGCTGATAATAGTGAACCGTTTCCAAGAGTCCCTCTTGCAGAGAATAGCCGGGTGACCAGCTCAGCATGAATTGTGCACGATCATTTTGCAATACACTTGAGCGGATGTCCCCGTCCCGGACTGGTCTTAATAGCGGATGGACAGGCTTCTCTATGATCATCGCTAATTGATCGATGATTTCTTGAATGGAGACTTCCTGACCCGTCCCTATATTAAGGATTTCTTTACTGCCGTTCGTCAGCGCAGCAACGTTTGCTCGTGCTACGTCTTTGACAAAAATGAAATCCCTTGTCTGTTTTCCGTCCCCAAACATAATAGGTTGCTCCCCTTGAATTAATTTCTCGATAAAGACAGCGATGACCCCAGCTTCCCCCCGTGCATCTTGTCTTGGTCCATAAACGTTGGCATAGCGTAAAATGGAATAGTCAAGCTGATGGGTATCCGCATATATTTGAATACATTTTTCCGCATGTCCTTTGGTCAGCCCATAAAAGGATATCGGCTGCAGGGGATGGGCTTCATCAACAGGAAGATAGACCGGGTTTCCATATACCGCTGCTGTCGAAGCAAATACAACTTTTTTAACGTGATGGCGGACACAAGCTTGTAAGATATTGAGTGTGGCAAGGATATTTTCTTCACAATCATATAAAGGATCTATGAATGAGTGACTTACAGAAACTTGCGCAGCCTGATGAATGACATAATCGGGTTTCTCTTCAGCGAAAAGATCATCCAGATCCCTTCGAACATCCTGCTTATAAAAACGCACCCCGGGAGGAAGATTTTTCACATGCCCTGTCACCAGATTGTCTACGACTACAACCTCATATTGTGAATCTATCAGTGCTTCTGCGATATGCGATCCAATAAAGCCCGCCCCGCCTGTTATTAACACTTTCATGGCCATCTTCCTTCCGAAATTATTCTTAGACTTTCCAATACCGACTGGTCACTCATCCAGGCTTGAAAAGTGGTTACTCTGCCCCTCATCCACGACCCTCTCTGTCGGTAAATTTAATTTCAATAGATTCCCCGACGATTCTTCGGTCAATTCTATTAAGGTTTGACTGTCTTTTATGAAAGAAGCATCCCAAACCATACCTTCTATGATGTTATTGGATCCGGATAGAATCACTGCTTTGTCCGTTCGCTCTGTCAATTGAATCTGCAGGTTCTCAAACATATTCCCAGAGACTTCATTCGGAATGGTAACAGCACTGTTGATGTTGATACAGACAATGCAGTCATCCAGCGTCATATTGATGAACCTGTTGCCATTTATGAAATTGTAGTCCTTTCCTCCCCCGGGAGGTGCAGCTTGTAACAGCACCGCCGAGTGAAACCCGCTCACATTCACGCCTGACACATTCACAAAGCTGATAAATTCTCCAGAAGTTCCGGCGTTAAATGAGATTCCTTCCCCGCGATTGGTTCCGCTCGAGTTGTACAACGTCACATTTTCGATATGAATTCGATCAGTCGTCCAGACCTGTTCTTTCCCGCTTACATAAATCGCAGCACTGCGGAATTCGGGGGTGGTAATTTCAATGGTTCCATTCCTGATCGACGTTTTTTGCTCTGCCTCCAACACGTTGAAATCGCCTTCCGCCAAAAGCTTCGTAGCCATCCCCATCTCGAGGGTGATTCCCTCTTTCAATTGCAATCCCCGTTTCAATAAGTAAGACTTCCCCAGTAATTTGACAGGCAGTTTATCGTTTTCATAGCTATAATCGATAGCTGCCTGGATGGCTGAAGAATCATCCTGTTGATCATTCCCGTCTGCCCCAAACGCCTCCACCCCGATACTGCCATGCTTTTCAAAAGTCTCCCTTGATAATAAGCCGATTAATAGCACCACCGCTGCCGCAAGCAAGACGATGGTTCCAATATATACATACTGCCTCTTCATATCTATTCCCCGCCTATGAGTACTTCGAATACACTGGTCTCTTCAAGTCCACGTCCAACCTGCCATTGTTGCTTCGATGTGCCATTAGATGTTTCCCGCTGCGGATGACGATCAGTTTCATATCACTCCCCGCCTTCCAGGAGTAAGTCTTCCCTGCTGAAATCGTAAGGGTGGTTCCGATGCCGACTTTCGAAAATTCATCATTCAGGACCAGTGTCCCTTCCCCTTCGGTTACCGTCCACACTTCCCGGTTCCCGTTGCCTTGAACATTTAAATTCTTTCCGGCAGATAAATGGACTTTTTCCGTCAGGGTTTCTTCCCCTTCTTCCTTTTTGCAATAATCAAGAACTCTGCTCCATCCCCACCAGTATTCTTCATACATCGGACCATCTTGAAAATGGGAGACGTATTCCTTGATTTTGTGGCTGCTCTTTTTATCCGTCACCAGCAATCCATCCGGACTCGCGGCAACTACGATATCCTCGACTCCAATCAATATGAGGGGGATTTCCAATTCATTCACGATGCAAGATGTCATTACATCATTACTTATGACCCCATTTCCAATTACCGGGGTTTCCATTTCATCCGTCAGGGTGTTCCATGTTCCGAGATCTTTCCAGTATCCGGAATATGGAATGGCGATGATGCTGCTGGCCTTCTCGACTACTTCGTAATCAAAGCTGTTGGACTGCAGCTGACCGTAATACTTTAGTAAAGCGTCGTAATGGACAGGGATATTTTTACGTTTGAGCAGTTGAATGATATATTCCAGCCGGAAACTAAACACTCCACAATTCCAAAGTGCCTGCTGATGGATCAGCTTCTTCGCTGTTGTCTCATTCGGTTTTTCATAAAACTTGCTTACTTTAATAAAATCTCCTGGCGTTTTGCTTCCCGGAACAATATACCCATACTTTTCAGACGGGTAGGTCGGTGTTACCCCCAGAAGAGCTAAATCAGCATCAGTCTCTTCCAGACCCTGTTCGAGCTCCTTTATGGTTTCAAAAAAGTGATCTTCCACAAATGGATCAACAGGCAGCACTCCTACGATCTCATCTAAACCGCATCCTTCCACGGAATAAAGATATACGGCTGCTAATGCGATTGCGGGAAACGTATCCTTTCGTTCTGGCTCGACCACCACATGAATCTTGGAACCGAGCTGGTTATGAAGCATTTCGACCTGAGATCTGCTTGTTGCGATAATCGCCTGATCAGCAAGGTTGGCTTTCCTGAGCTGCCGCCAGACACGCTGGACCATTGACTCCATCTTTCCGTGTTCATTTTTCAGGACTTTAAGGAATTGCTTGGACCTTGCATCATTGGAAAGCGGCCAAAGCCGCTTCCCCGAACCTCCTGATAACAGCACAATCCGCATGTAACCACCTTCTTTCCCTATTGAACGACCACTTTTTCCACTTTTTCCGATGCTTCAGGGGGTCTATTCAGAACGGAACCCCTCCAGGATTGGAGCAATCTTGAACAGTTATGTTCCCAGGAATAATTCTTATGGACAAAAGCTTGACCCTTAACAGCATACTTTTCTTGTAATTCCGGGTTATCAATCAAACGTTTAACAGCTGCAATCATGCCCTCTGTACTCTCTGTGCAAATCAGTTCATCTCCGCTCCTCCCTGCAATCCCCTGCAAAGCGATTGGGGAAGCGATGGTCGGAAGTCCGCAAGCCAACGCTTCAATAATTTTGTTCTGCATTCCTGTACCAGATTTCATTGGATAAATACCCATTTTCGCCTGCAGGAGCCGGCTGCATATATCGTCAACAAACCCGGTAACAACCACATTCTTCTTGCCATGCAGGGCTGTCACTTTCTTCACAGGATCCTTTCCCACGATATAAAATTGGTACTCCGGATAAGCCCGATGAATATGCGGCCAAACCTCTTTAACGAAATCAACAACCGCTTCAACATTTGGATAGTATTGCATGTTTCCGTGAAAGAGGATGATTTTTTCCTTCGTAATGGAAGGATAACGGGACAGATGCTGTTTCGTGATGAAGGTCCCATTTGGATTGACGACAATCTTCCTGCTATTCAGGTATTCTTTATCACTTTCAGAAACAATCATCGCCTGGTCAAATTTCTTTAATATCACTTTCTCATAACGTTTCATCAGTTGTGACTCCAGCAGGAACACCGGCTTCAGCCAATTGCTCTCCGTTTTGGCACGCCGCTTCATATTCAGAGACAAAGCATCAATCATATCGATACACTTCGGGCCGGTAGTATCGATGAAATACTCGGCAACCCTGGCAGTCTGCACATGAATCATATCCGGGTTAATTTTTTTATAAATATCCGTTACACGTTCCTTTACTTTAGGATGAAAAAAGAGGTTTACTTGAATCGGTTTGTAGTTATAGATCGTTTTGAACGATCGGAGCAGATTTTGTAGTGGATGGATAGGAAATAAGATAACCTCTTTACAATAAGGGGCTAGTTTCTCTCTAATGAAATCCCCTTCTTGTTTTGATTTTACAAAAGTAAGCAGATAAACCTGGCAGTCATTTGCCTTCAGTTGTTTGATCTGTTCCCACGCAATCAGCTGGTCCCCTTTATGTGGCGGGTACGGCGGCCTGGAAGACATATACATTACTTTCATTCATGTTCCTCCTGTTATTTATCTGGCACCTTCACCAGTTATCACGACTTTGAAAGTTAATAAAATGATTTTCATATCGAAGAAGAAACTTCTCTTACGAATGTACTCCAAATCGTAAGCAAGCTTTTCTTCGGGTGTACTATCATATCCTCCGTTTACCTGGGCCCATCCTGTCAATCCAGGCTTGACGGCCAGCCGTTTGATAAATCCAGGTGTTCTCTGATTGAACATCTCGGTAAAAACAGGGCGTTCTGGTCTTGGGCCGATCATACTCATATCCCCTTTTAACACATTGATCAGCTGCGGAAGCTCATCGATCCTTGTCTTTCGAAGAAACTTGCCGATTCTGGTCACCCGTGGATCGTTGATGCCTGCCCATCTTGGACCATCTTTCTCGGCATCCATTTCCATCGTTCGGAGTTTTAGCAGCTGAAA
>NZ_JABMCR010000509.1 GCF_013179555.1 Bacillus haikouensis | reverse complement strand
ACTTTTTGAAACATTTCTCCATGCTTATCCGTATAAGTAAGGTAGAACACAAACATGGGGAGGATATCATGAAGAAATTAATTGGAATTGGAACGGCTGCACTACTGGCGATTAGTCTGACTGCCTGCGGGACGACAACTGGTGGGAAAGACTTGGAAGGCATCATGAATTCCGCCATTGATGCATCTGAGAATCTGGAGAGTTTTCATGTGAAGATGGAGATGGATCAGGATATTATTCCGGCAGGTGCAGAGAGTGAGAAAGTTTCACAGGCGTCCACAATCGAAATGGATTATGTAACAGAGCCTCTTGGGATGTATCAAACGACTGAAATGACGATGATGGGGATGCCGATTGAATCGGAAACCTATTTTACTGAAGAAGGCCTTTATACAAAGGATTCGATGAGTAATCAATGGCAGGCTGCACCGAAGGGACTGTCAGATTCAATTGTTGAAATGAGTAAGAATCAAGCGGATGCCTCTGAGCAGCTGAAGCAACTGAAGGAATATGCAAAAGATGTGAAATTTGAAGAAAAAGAGGATCACTACATAATTTCATTTACAGCTTCAGGCGATGAATATCAGAGGCTGGTAGAAGATACGATCGAATCCACAATGCCTGAAGGACTGATGCCAAAAGAACTGCTGGAAGGCATGAAGGTGAACGAGTTAAGTTACACATATGAAATCGATAAGAAGACGTATCATCCGCTGAATTTCTCAGTGAATATGGATTTTGACATGGAGATCGAAGGTCAGAAGGTTCAATCTGTACAGAAGATGAAAGGAAGCTACTCAAAGATTAACGAAATTGATAATATTACGATTCCTGCAGAGGTGATAGAGAACGCAGTTGAAATCGATGAGGCTGCCTTGAAAAATGAATAAATATAAATACCAAAGGCCCGTTTCCTTGTTGCGTTAAGCAAAGAGGAACGGGCCTTTGAACTTAGATGACTGATTTGCGTTCGATCAGTTCGGTGGATAGTTTGTAGTAAGGTTCAACGCTTTCCTTCGACAGTACCTGGAAGATCAGATGAACTGCCAAGGCGCCTGCTTCGTACTTCGGCTGCCGCATGGTGGTAAGCGGGGGAGAGACGTACTCTGAAAGCTGGATATCATCGAAGCCGATGATGGAAATATCTTCGGGTACGGAGATTTTCTTTTCATTCAACGCTTGAATGCCGCCGATGGCCATCTCATCATTTGCGTAGAAGATGGCTTGCGGTACATCCTTTTGTGCGATCAGCATTTTAGTAGCCTGATAGCCGCCTTCCCTTGTGAATCCACCTGAAACTTTCCACTTGGGGCGGTACTCGATTCCGTGTTTCAAGAGAGCATCTTTATATCCTCTAAATCTGCGCTCGTTGTCATGAGAATTGTACGGTCCGCTGACGAAGGCGATTTCCCGGCTGCCTTTATCAATAAGATACTCGGTAGCCATATATGCACCATGTACGTTATCGACTTCAATTTGAACGACATGATTATTTCGCACACTCCGGTCAAGGACGACAATCGGAAACCCTTCGCGGGCAGAATCAAGGATGGTTTCGTCATCGATGTTATGAGCAAGTATGATGAC
>NZ_JABMCR010000508.1 GCF_013179555.1 Bacillus haikouensis | reverse complement strand
ATAAATGGATGGTATTCAGATTATGACTGACCACTTCGCAGCCAATCGGAGTAATCATTGCATTCGAATCATATCGTGGATTGGGTGCACCCGAACAGGAACGTAGACATTATGTATTAAGAAAATTAGTAATAAAAATAAAATTGACACAATTTAAAAGGTGTAGTATGTTAGTTATTGGAATAATTAACCGATTAAGAAATGGAGGGTTTGTGATGATCAACGTGTATACAGCTCGCGAAAGAGTAAAAACGGTTTCTGCCAATTCAATATCATCACATAACCAGTAACTCCTATTTAATTTGATTCATGGATAAAAGGCACAGGTTATGTACCATAATCTGTGCTTTTTTATGTTCCGGATACGGGCGTTATCAGGCACCGATGGCTTCGGGGAGACTCCGAACCATTTTTGAAAGCCTTTTAACGCCCGTTTTTTGTTTGTTTAAACCATTCATGGTGACTTCAGGATTGGTCCTGTTCACAAATATAAAAACTTGAAGTGGAGGAAGTACACATGCTGAATGTACAAAAGAAGAAAATGATGACCGCCGTGGAGACAGAAGGCGGATAGTGAAAGTATGTTGAGGGGGTAAATGATATGTTTAGTATTTTTAAAAAGTTATCCTGGTTTTTTAAAGAAAATTGGAAAAGGTATACAGTCGCGATCTTCCTTCTGACAATCGTGGGGATACTTGATGTGATCCCTCCGAAGCTTGTAGGGGATGCCATAGATGATATACAGATGGGCACGATGTCCTGGGATGCAGTAAGTAACTACCTTTGGCTAATGGGCGGCATCACGATTGTATCTTACGGGATGACATATATATGGCTGTATAAGCTGTTTGGGGGAGCCTTTCTATTGGAACGCAAGATGCGTTCGAATTTCATGACTCATTTATTGAAGATGACACCGACATTCTTTGAGAAAAATCGTACGGGGGATTTAATGGCAAGGGCGACAAATGATTTGAAGGCCATTTCTGTCACTGCGGGATTCGGCGTACTCACTCTGATCGATTCAAGTGTGTTCATGCTGACCATCCTGTTCACGATGGGCTTTATGATCAGTTGGAAACTGACGATAGCAGCCATCCTTCCGCTGCCATTGATGGCGCTCTTAATGAAAGTATATGGTGCAAGGATTCATAAACGATTCACGGAAGCTCAGGACGCATTCGGGGAATTGAATGATAAGGTCCTGGAGTCAGTGGCGGGAGTAAGGGTCATAAGGGCCTATGTTCAAGAAAGGGCAGACGAAAACCGCTTTTCTCATTTGACGGAGGATGTATATGAGAAAAATATCGAAGTCGCAAAAATCGATTCACTGTTCGATCCTACGATTAAAGTACTGGTGGGATTAAGCTATTTGATCGGGCTTGGATATGGTGCGTATCTTGTCTTTCACCAGTCCATCACATTAGGCCAGCTTGTTTCCTTCAACGTGTATCTTGGGATGCTGATATGGCCGATGTTTGCGATCGGGGAACTCATCAATATTATGCAGCGCGGAAATGCCTCCCTTGACCGAGTCCAGGAAACGTTGGATTATGTCCAGGATGTACGTGATCCTGAACTTCCGAAATC
>NZ_JABMCR010000507.1 GCF_013179555.1 Bacillus haikouensis | reverse complement strand
TCAGTATGAGTGCCAAGAAGATGATCGGAAAGGATTTTGAAGCGACAGCACTCATGAAACTTCTGTCGCAGCCGAATTCCCCAAGATTGATGTACTTATATTCTGAGTGAGGAAGGTGAATGAAGTGAGTGAAAATCAAGATACCCCTCGAACACAGGGGGAATTTATAGAGAATCGTACAGCAGCGGATGATGAAATGACTGTGCACGCCGCTGCTGTCGAACCAACGCCGCCTTACAAGGAGAACAGGGGATTTTTTCTGGCGGGTTTCTGGCTGAGGGGATGGGCGTACCTGATTGACTTGATCGTCATCGGCAGCATCACACGCCTGATCGTCAAGCCGGTTTTTAAAATGCTGGATATTTCCCTAGTGGAAGGGTCAATGTTTGCACCTATTTCCATCTTGTCTGCGATCGTCTTTTACGGGTATTTTGTCTTGATGACGAAGTTCTTCAGTCAAACGATCGGTAAAATGGTGTTGGGAATTAAAGTGATTGATTTGAAAGGTCACCGACCATCCTGGGGAACCATCATCTTCAGGGAATTGATCGGCCGCTTCATTTCATCCACGATTTTCGTTTTATATATCGTTGTGGCGTTCACTACAAAAAAACAGGGAATCCATGACTTATTTGCCGATACTACCGTTGTTCAGGAAAAGAAGAAACTTGAGTTCAAAGCTGCAGTTTAGAAAAAGGGAATCCGCTCATCAGAGCGGGTTCTTTTTTGTTTAAATGCTGACAGATATGTTAAATAATCCTTTCGGCAGGGTTAAATTTTTCTTCTTGGGTCATAATGAAAAGTTGAAGGGTTGTGAAAAAATGAACGGTTGGGTATTGGCGATACTCATTATTCTGGCATTTATAGTAGTCATGTTCATTCTTATTCTCATAACGAAATTAACCATTACCCTCTCCTTGTATCATGGAAATGACAATGATCATTTCAAGGTAAAGCTGAGGGCTTGGTTTGGCCTGCTAAGATATACGATTGATGTTCCAATGGTCAAGCTTGATGATGATGGGCCGAATATCTTGGTTGAAGAAAAAAATATCCGCGGGGACGAAAACTCGCCTTCCAATGAAAAAGAGTCTAAAAAGAAAATTACTCCAAGTAATTTCATAAATAGTTTAAATGACACAAAGGAAATGATTACTCATGTAATGGAAATGCATAAGATCATCAGAAATTTTTTGAAAAAAGTCAAAATCGATCATGTTCTTTGGAAGACGTTATTCGGAACAGGGGATGCGGCTGCCACAGGAACGATGACAGGTGCGATATGGGCTTTGAAAGGCAGCATCATCGGACTGATCAGCGGTTATATGAGGCTTCAGACGCAGCCTTCTCTTGAAGTGATACCTTCTTTCCAGAAAGCCGTCATCCAGACTCAATTTTCATGTATTATCCAGTTCCGGCTAGGGAATGCTATCCTAGTAGGTTTCAAGATACTTCGGTACTGGAGGGGCGGCAGGGCACAATTCAAGTCGAAGATGTTATCCCGTCTCTCTGATGAAAAACAACAATCAGTATAATGAGGAGGACTTTTCATGTCTGAACATCCTATTGAAGGTCTAATGACCACTGCAATGGAAAACTTAAAAGAGA
>NZ_JABMCR010000506.1 GCF_013179555.1 Bacillus haikouensis | reverse complement strand
TAACGTAAATCATGAGGGGTTCGACTTTCATCTCATCCGGAAAAGAGTAAAGGCGTGGGGAATCCTGGAAAAGAGGGTGGGACAAAAGTGTTTTAGTCTAAGTAAAACCCGAACTAATTTGCCTTCTTACAGGCAAATTAGTTCGGGTTTTTATTTTGTTTAATGTACATTTAGATTTTAGCTCTTTCCAGCGGTTGCACGGAAATCATTAGCGGTATTAAGAACATACACTGAAATTGTTCGTCTTTATGTCGTGGTTTATTCGTTTTGTCCCTGTCCCTTTTTTTACGGTCAATTCAGTTCTTCAAGGAAGGCTTTCTTGAAAATATCCAGGAGATATTCAAGCGTAATAGGATCACTATAAGAAATCGCTTTTGTATCTAATTCTATGACTCTATTGTTTTTAACCGCAGGGATGTTCTTCCACGTCTGTGTTTCCAAGAATGAACCGTCGCCTTCCTGGTTTTTACTGAGGACGATGTAGTCCCCTGCAAACTCTGGCAGGACTTCAGTACTTAATGCATAATAGCCTGGGCCTAAAGCGTTTTCTTTTACTTTTTCCGGCATTTCAAGTTTCATAGTCTGATATAATAATTCTGTGCCTCTTGCCCAGTTATTCCCAAATACATAAGCTGACTTCGTATCATATTCAAAGACAGATACAGTGGCATCTTCGCCGATTTTTTCTTTGATCTCTTTTCCTGCTTCTTCAGCACGTGTTGTGAAATCATCGACCCAATTTCTTGCTTCCTTTTCTTTATTCAGGAGCTTGCCGATTTCGATTTGCTGTTCCAAGAAATCTAATTTCCCCCACGTGTAGGCGACAGTAGGAGCGATTTCACTCATCTTATCAATATTCTTCGATTGGGAACCTGCTATGATCAGGTCGGGCTCCAGCTCAACTATTTTCTCGATATTTTCATCAGATACGACTTCAATTCCCTCTAATTTCTCTTCAAACAGGGGATTCGTGTTTGTCCATTGATCGACACCGACAATTTTACCGTCGAGGGCAAGCACGTTAGGCGCGTTAGAAAGGGCAACAATACGAGTAGGGTTTGCAGGTACCTCAACTGGGCCGTTTTCTGATTGATATGTAATTGTTTCTGGTGCTGAATTCTTATTGTCATTTGCGTTCCCTTTTTCAGTCTTTGCCGTCTCGGTGTTTCCGCAGGCATTAAGAATGAACAGAGCCATGAGCAAGAATGGGATAAGTATTTTTTTCAATGTGTGTTCCTTCTTTCTAATTAATATTGATAATCATTCTCATTGTCACTTTAAATATACTAAGGATGATTATCTTTGTCAATAAAAATTAGTAATGGGATAAAGTTAGGATCATTTCGGGTTTTTTTCAATATAGGGGTTTAATAAAAAGGGTTCGTGCCTTTTTTGTTGAAGTTATTGTTATGCATGAGGATGTATCGTGCAGGCTTAATAAAATGTCTCTTTACATTTTTTTAAAGAAGGATGTTGGTATGAAAAATGCAGTGAAAGAAGCCTCCTAAGACAATGATAAGTTAATTAGGAGGCGTTAAATATGAAATTCATCAAAATTAATCGTGACACTTGGTATCGAAAAGAATACTTTGAACACTTTTTAAATCAACAAACAACATTCAGT
>NZ_JABMCR010000505.1 GCF_013179555.1 Bacillus haikouensis | reverse complement strand
AGAGAATTAAAAATCCAAATGTCCAGCAATCGATACATTTCACAGGCAATGAAAGACATCATCAGGCACCTTCCAGTTGATATGGATATGATGAGTGTATTAAGGACAGCACTATCAGCTGAGGGTTCTAAAGAATACTCCTGGAAACCAACAATTAAGCAAGCAATAAGACTAACTGCAATAATACCCACAATCATTGCCTTCAGGAATAGCCTGTTAGAGCAAAAGCCCTTTAATGAACCTAATGAAGAACTTGATCACGCAGCAAACTATTTATATATGTTAACCGGCAGCATTCCTTCAAACGCAGTGGTCAATGCTTTAGAGACTTACATGATATTAACTTTAGAGCACGGAATGAATGCTTCAGCTTTTTCAGCCAGGGTGACAGCTTCAACTGAATCAGATATGGTTTCATCCATTACTTCAGCAATCGGAACGATGAAGGGTCCTTTACATGGGGGAGCTCCTTCAGGGGTAATTGATTTACTTAATTTAATTGGAACTGTTGATCGAGCTGAGATGGTTATAAGAGAAAAGTTGAATAAAGGTGAGAAATTAATGGGATTTGGACACCGGGTATATAAAACTCACGATCCGAGAGCATTGGCTCTAAGAGAAAAGCTTTTAGAATCTAGCGGGGCAGATGACTCACTTGATCTCGCCATTCATGTGGAGAGCACAGCAATAAAAATACTTGAAGAAATAAAACCGGGGAGATCGCTGTACACGAATGTAGAGTTTTATGCGGCGGCAATAATGAAGTCGATTAATCTTAAAGCAGATCTATTTACCCCTACTTTTACCGCAAGCAGGGTAGTCGGGTGGACAACTCATGTATTGGAACAAGCAGAAAATAATGTTATCTATCGTCCGAAATCTGAATATATTGGAGAGTTGTAAAGATAGCCCATGCTGTTAATATCTATCTCATTTTATGAAGTGCTCTTCAATTGGTTTTGTATTTGAACACCAACCCCACCAATCAAACAAGGATTTATGATAACGAACAGCTGGACAGGGACTGTTATCCAAATGGTAGATTTCATCATTGCGGGATTCATATGGTATCCTATTATTAAAATCTCTGACCGTCAAACGTATAAAGAAGAGAAGGCAGCAGCATATAAGAAAGGTTGATACGATGTTCATAGAATTTATTGCGACAACGTTAGAAGATGCTATATTAATTGAACAATCGGGGGCAGATCGGATTGAGCTGGTATCCGCTTTAACAGAGGGTGGCTTAACACCAAGTCACTCCCTAATCGAAGCTGCAGTGAACCGTGTAAGCATTCCGGTCAATGTGATGGTAAGGCCGCATAGCCAATCATTTTGTTACTCTGATGATGACTTCTTGATCATGAAAAATGATATAAAAATAATCCGTTCAATAGGTGCAAATGGTGTTGTACTAGGAGTGTTGAATGAGAAAGGCGAAGTCAACCAACATATGCTTGAAGAATTATTGAAGGAATGCAATGGTATGGAGGTTACATTTCATCGAGCAATTGATTATACAATCAATCCCGTTCAAGCGGCTGAAACATTAGCCCAATACAAGGAAATAACAACTATTTTGACTTCTGGTGGAAATGGTGAACTTTCTAGCCGCATGCAAACCATTCAGCA
>NZ_JABMCR010000504.1 GCF_013179555.1 Bacillus haikouensis | reverse complement strand
AACCTTTTTCCCTATATTAATATTTTCCATTATACACTCCGTTAAATTAGATTTAATTTTATTAAATATTACTTAACTCATCTCTTGTTTCTATGTTAAAATAAATTTACTTTAATTAAGTATGATTTTATCACAATGCATTTCAAATCGTAAGGAGGAGCAGGATTATGAATGACTTTTTAACATTTATCGTACTTTCTTTGTTCGTCGTGATGAGCCCTGGTATTGATACCGCCTTAATAACAAAGAGAACGATATCAGCAGGAAAAAGTGATGGCTTTAAAATGGCCCTTGGTATCACGGCTGGTGCCCTCGTTCATACATTTGCGGCTGCGTTTGGTCTTTCAGCAGTTCTAATGCAATCTGCTGTTGCCTTTGAAGTGGTTAAATACATTGGAGCTGCCTACTTAATTTATCTGGGTGTTTCATCATTCATATCAAAAAATAAAGGACAGATAGTAGAAAACCAGAAAGAGATACCTGCAAAGGACTCAGCTTTTAAGCAGGGGTTCTTTTCAAACGTTTTGAACCCTAAGGTTGCAATCTTTTTTCTAACATTTTTACCTCAGTTCGTAAACACACAATCTCACGCAGCAAACCAACTGATACTGATGGGTATAATATATACGTTCTTGTCAATTGTCTGGTTTATTGTTTATGTCATTTTCATTCATTATCTGCGCAAATGGCTTATGACTCCAAATGTTCAGAGTATGATGGAGAAAGCTACAGGGATTGTATTAATTGGGTTTGGATTAAAATTGGCTTTGGAAAGACAACATGAATAGATAACAAAAAGAACATTGGGGGATTTTGCTCTTTCCAATGTTCTTTATTTTCAATTGACCTCCCAATAATTGAACATAGAAAGCTGAAGAGCAGCAGGCTGAACTTCAGGACTTGCACCCGTAAATGGCAGGTCGTTCATTAATCCAGTAAAGTTCCCGATTGTTAAAACTCAGTTCGTGTTATTTGCAGCCTTTTTCTTTTTATTTACCGAAATTAGAATAGAGACTCCTATCATAACCAGGCTATTAAAGAGCAATAAAAATGCTAAATATGCTGATCCAAATGCTTGGCCCTGATCGTGAAGATAACTTGCATAAGTAAGGCCAATAAAATGAAACAACACTGGGACAACAAGCATTATTATGCAGAGAACCCAATTTGACCTTCCTTTGTTTTGGTTTCTTACAAATACAAACCATCCACCTGCAAACATGAAAATCGCTAATAGAATCAGCATATAACTACCCCCCTCTTGAGACAGTATATTCATTAATTTTCATTTTTCCAAATTATTTGAAATGGCCTTGAATTACACACCACTCATTTCATTAACCAGGCCAGTTGCCTGAACAAGAATAAATCCTGTTGCTTATGAGCCAACAGGATTTTTTTACAGTCGTTATTAAAATGATCAAGTTTTATGATCAAATCCCAGCTTGTCGTAAATGCAGTGATCTACCTGAAATAGTAAACCATAGAGTAAAGTTCCTCTTATTAAAGCGTATCTATAAAACTCTTACCAGCTATTTTATCAGCCGTATAGGTAAACTCTTTTATTAACTTTAGGCTGTTTTCCATATCCATTAGATCTACAATTTCGACAGGGCTGTGTGTGTAGCGGGAGGGG
>NZ_JABMCR010000503.1 GCF_013179555.1 Bacillus haikouensis | reverse complement strand
ACAGGAAAAAGTCCACCATTTGTCTGACCATGATTTCACTTTGACCGACACCTACCGTTTCTATGATGATGATGTCATAGCCGGCCGCTTCACACAAAAGCAGTGTTTCATTCGTTTTCCGGTGTACGCCGCCGAGGGTCCCCGCTGTAGGGGACGGTCTGACAAAGGCTTTCGGGTTTTTCGATAACTGCTCCATCCTTGTTTTATCCCCTAGAATGCTGCCCCCGGATAAGGAAGAACTTGGATCTATTGCAAGTACCGCCACTGAATTCCCCTGATTGCAGAGCATTTCCCCGAACGCTTCGATAAAAGTACTTTTTCCGGCACCCGGGACCCCTGTGATTCCGATCCGCAGGCTGTTGCCTGTATGGGGCATCACTTCACCCAGAAGCTCCTGCCCCCACTCGTAATGATGTGCGGCATTGCTTTCGATCAAGGTGATTGCCTTCGCAAGGGAGCTGCGATTCCCATTAAGAATGCCTTCTTTAAGAGCTCCAATCGGAATGGGATCTTCCTTTCTCTTCACAAACCTTCTCTTTTTTCCCGGATTTTGAGCTTCCATTATTCGGTCACTTCCTCGTAACCCAGTACGTGATAGATTTCCTTGATCACTTTTTGTGCGGCAACCGGAATTATCGTCCCCGGTCCGAACACGGCAGATGCCCCGTTGTTCATCAGGAATTCATAGTCTTTGGCCGGGATGACGCCTCCTACCACCACAAGTATGTCTTCCCTTCCCAGTTTTTTCAGTTCGGCCGCTAGCTGTGGAAGAAGTGTTTTATGTCCGGCTGCAAGGGAGCTGAATCCGATGACATGGACATCGTTTTCCACTGCCTGAAGAGCCGTTTCTTCGGGTGTTTGGAATAATGGTCCGATATCGACATCAAACCCAAGGTCGGCGAATGCCGTACTGATCACTTTCGCTCCACGGTCGTGACCGTCCTGACCCATCTTGGCAATCAGAATGCGCGGTCTTCTTCCTTCATTCTCCAAGAATTCCGCAGTCATTTCCTGAACAACTGCAATTTCCTGTTCGTTTGAAAAATTAGAACTGTACACTCCGCTAATGCTCCTAATCGTCGCTTTATGCCTTCCTGAAACTGTTTCAACCGCATCGGAAATTTCACCGAGCGTTGCACGTGCCCTTGCAGCTCCAACCGCTTTTTCCAGGAGATTCCCATCACCGGACTTTGCAGCTGCAGTCAATGCTTCAAGTGCTGTGATCACTTCCTCTTCATTTCTTTCTTCTTTCAGCTTCTGTATCCTTTCAATTTGTTTCTGTCTTACAGCAGTATTATCAATATCAAGTGTTTCGATATCGTCCTCTTTTTCCAGCCGATACTTATTCACACCGATGATTGATTCTTTTCCTGAATCGATCATCGCCTGCCTTCTCGCAGACGCTTCCTCGATCCGCATCTTAGGGAGTCCGGTTTCAATCGCTTTCGTCATTCCGCCGAGCTCCTCTATTTCTTCAATATGATCCCAGGCTTTTTCCATCAGTTGCTCTGTCAGTGTTTCGACATAATGGGAGCCTGCCCATGGATCGATGACCTTGGTGATACCCGTTTCTTCTTGAAGATATAATTGGGTATTGCGGGCGATCCTTGCTGAGAAGTCAGTCGGCAGGGCAATCG
>NZ_JABMCR010000502.1 GCF_013179555.1 Bacillus haikouensis | reverse complement strand
AAGAAATTACGAAACAGCGATTTTATTCACATGAATTCATCATTATGAAAGATGTTTTGGGAAGTTCTGCTTCAGCGCTCGGTATGGTTGACGGATCCGGATTGAAAGTGAAGAAATTAGTATATGATCATGACCATATGTGGGGGATCAAAGCAAGAAACGTCCAGCAGACAATGGCGACAGAACTGCTTCTCCGTGACGATATCTCCCTTGTGACGATGATTGGAAAGGCAGGAACCGGTAAGACGCTTCTTGCACTTGCTGCCGGTCTGCTGCAAACTGAGGATTTTCATAAATTCAACAAGCTTCTGGTAGCACGGCCAATTGTACCTGTCGGAAAAGACATTGGTTATCTGCCAGGGGAAAAACAGGAAAAACTGAGACCTTGGATGCAGCCGATTTATGATAATCTCGAATATTTGTTCAATGTGAAGAAACCTGGTGAACTGGACGATATATTAGCAGGGATGGCATCTATAGAAGTAGAAGCACTCACCTATATTAGAGGAAGAAGTATTCCTGATCAGTTTATCATAATCGACGAAGCGCAAAATCTTACGAAACATGAAGTGAAAACCATCCTGACCCGTGTAGGGGAGAGAAGTAAAATCGTCTTGATGGGTGATCCAGCCCAGATCGACCACCCTTACCTGGATGAATATAATAACGGGTTGACGTATGTAGTAGAAAAGTTCAAGGAACAATCAATAGCGGGGCACGTCAAATTGATGAAAGGGGAACGGTCGGGTCTTGCTCAGCTGGCAGCAGACCTCTTATAATAAAAGCGTATTCTCCCGGCAGTGCAAGCCGGAAGGAAAATAAATACATTTATACCATATGAAAAAACCGGAGCAGGGGTTCCTGCACCGGTTTAATTATTTTATGTAGAAAATAAAGGTACTATTCCAGACGGAATGCCTTAACATGTCTTATCGGCTCATTCTTATTCGAACCGTCTTTGAAAAGAATGTGGACTGGCCCATCTTCTTTTAGTGGTTTTCCGTTATGCGAAAACCGCATTAGTAATTCATCTGCTTCGTCAAGCCCGAACCTAATTTCGCCGGTGTCAGTTTCAACAATGATGGAAGAAGCAGTTTCAAGCGGTTCTGCATTTTTAAGAAATGGAGAAAAAGGCATGGCGAAAGTACCTGTTAGTACCTTTTCCTTTTCATATTTCTTTTCTGTTTTTAAAGTAGGCGGATATGTTGCACCTTCCTGGATTTCACGGGACCAGTGTTTCGAAACCGCCTTTGTATATTCTTCAAGCTCGTCTTTTATAATGCTTCCTTCTTCAAAAAAAGTAGTCAAATCAATCTTTCTGTCATCAAAAATCCATACTCCGGAATCCAATGTGATGACAAACTTTACTTTACCTTTAATCGGTACGATGCTTTCCACTGAAGATTCCTCCTTTTCAATAGTACTAGTATATCGGTTAAGAAAGGTTTTGTCACACAATTTCATGAAAGCATTTGCACTGTTTTCATTTATTGAAAATAGGGAAACTTACAATAGTGAGTAAAGGAGTGAAAAGCAAATGTCGAGTCATACCCTATTGGAAGAATTAGTTGAAATCGCCAGGCCATTTGCCTCATATGGTAAAGTGGCAAATTATATTCCTGCACTAAGTGACCAAAATCC
>NZ_JABMCR010000500.1 GCF_013179555.1 Bacillus haikouensis | reverse complement strand
AAATGACACTTTTTCATAGCATTCAGGTTCCATGCAAGCATGTCGTTTACATAAAGGCTATCCTTTGTCGTTAATAATTGGGGCGGCTGTGTGTATGTTTGCTGCTGATTACTTTGTTGAGGCTGTTGTTGCTGCTGCATCTTATCTCCTCCTTTATTTTCAGGTAAAATTAGGTATTTATTCCTAACGTTCTTTTTTATTACAAGCACCAAAAACCCTGACCAATGCTTATTCTGCGACATTTACAGCATGTTATACACGGCTTTCAAAAATTGAAAATTTTCTACTGAGAAAGTAACAAAAGTATATTCAAAATGTTTAATAGGTGATAGAATGTTGGTAAATAAAATACTAATCGAAACGTTTCTTTTTTTGGCAGATAAGAAAACGTTTTCATAGTATGACATATATGTTCTTTTCAGGGAGGTAGCAACATGGAGCAAGCAATGCGTAATTTCTTTTTATTCCTTTCTAAAAATAAGCCGATCACTAAACTGGCTAAGAAGTATGGCCTGCGTTTCGGAGCGGCCAGATTCGTTGCCGGTTCTTCAATAGAGCAAGCGGTCGATGTCATTCGTGAATTGAATAAACAGAATCTTGTCGTAACGATTGATTATTTGGGAGAGTTCGTGGATAACGTAGAGGAAGCCAATGAAATGGCCCTTGAATGTGTAGAAGCTGTCCGTGCGATTGGCAGAGAGAAATTAAAATCTCAATTGTCACTCAAGATGACTTCTATGGGACTTGACCTTAAAGAGGATGTCGTTACAAAGAACATGAGGATGATTCTTGAGGAAGCAAAGAAACATGATGTCTTTGTAACCATCGATATGGAGGATTATTCACGGTGCGGCAAGACACTCGAAATCTTTAAAACATTGAAATCAGAGTATGACAACATCGGTACTGTTATTCAAGCTTATCTTTATCGGACAGAGAAGGATATGGAAGAGTTAAATGCGTATTCCCCCAATCTGCGTCTTGTGAAGGGTGCTTATAAGGAGTCTCCTAAAGTTGCGTTTCCTGAGAAAAAAGATGTTGATGAGAACTTCAAGAAAATCATCAAGATGCACATGCTAAACGGTAATTACACAGCAGTCGCCACTCATGACGATAAAATCATCGAGTATACGAAAAAAATCGCGGAAGAACATAATATTCCAAGAGATCAATTTGAATTCCAGATGCTGTTCGGTATCTGCGTCGAGCGTCAGCATGAGCTAGTAAAAGAAGGCTACAAAATGCGTGTCTATGTTCCATATGGGACAGACTGGTATGGTTATTTCATGAGAAGGCTGGCAGAGAGACCTGCGAACGTGGCATTCGTCCTGAAGGGTGTAATGAAAAATAAATAAGGCAAGAGCGAAGGAACTCCACAAATTTTATATTGTGGGGTTTTTTTACTGAGGTTCTATGGGGGAATCTTCTTGATTAATGGGGCTTATTATTTGTGACCTTATTCACAATACAGTATAATTAATCATATCATTAATAATTATTACGAGGCGATTAAATGGATTTTTCTATCGAAAATGTTTCATTACTTCTTGCACTCCTGCTTCTTATCGGTGTCCTTTTTGCCAAATTTTCCTCGAGTTTAGGGGTACCTTCTCTCATTCTCTTCATTGCTGTCGGTATGATCCTGAATACATATTTTTTCTTCGATAATGCACATATCACTCAATTCATCGGTACGATTGCC
>NZ_JABMCR010000050.1 GCF_013179555.1 Bacillus haikouensis | reverse complement strand
ATCTTTCCCTAAAACATCACTGCCCCCTTCACGCCTTTTCGTCTGCAGTGTTGAATACAATAAATTTGGATCTATCTTTGTCATAACATCACCTATACTTCGCTATTCACGAGAAATTCTTTAAAAGTTGCAGTGTCCTGTTCCTCATTACTTTTTGAAGAATCCTTCTGATTTTGTTTTGCCTGACCACCGGACTGCTCATGTGATTGTCCTTTGGATTGTCTTTCCGGATCTGTCAGTGCCTGTGAAATTTCAATCTTTTCTACTTGGATGTTCTGAGATGTAAATGCCTGCTTCAATCCTTGCAGCTGTGAATCCAGCAAATCTTTTGCAGTCGCGGTTGTTGCCAGAATTCTCGCTGTCATGATTCCATTCTGCTGAAGCAGTTCGATACGTAATGACCCCAATTGTTCGGGATATAACTTAATCAGCAGCTTACTCATGTTCGGCTGTGCCTGCATTAGAGATTTACTTAATATTGTTTGAAGTTCTTTCACAAATTGTTCATATCGTACTGAACCCTTTTCCTGCGATAGTGCCATTGTAAACTGCTCCGTTCTCGGAAGTGCGAATGGAAGATTATTCCCTGAAACTGTTTTATTCGACTCCAATTTAGCGGCTTCACTGAATTCATCTGCCGGAATGTGCCGGTTAAAAGCAGCTTTCATTACCTCATTCCAGTTTTTGGACTGATTCGCAAGGGCAGCCCCACCGCCCTCTACTTTGTGCTGGATGAGTTTCAACAAATCTTTCATCTCATCTATTTTCTGGACTTCTGTAATATGGAGGTCCTTTTGCTTAGCAAGAAGTACAATTACTTTAACCAGCTTAACGAGCTGCTCCATACCTTGAAGATCTTTTGAATGGACCGTCCCTTTTTCAAATGTCAATTGAACAAGATGCAAAATCGTTCTCAGATCCCCGCCTGGAATTTCTTCATTTTCCTCGAGTTCCTTTTTCCCGGATAAGGAATAAATCTCTGCATGAAGATCCGTTTTCAGCTTGTTGAGTTCTGACAGGTCAACTCCCAAAACCTCTGCGATCGCCTGAATATCCCATTCTTTCATCTGACTTAATTCCATTATTTGATCTTCAGAAATTTCCAGATCCGTTAACCCTTCTGCTCCCAACAATTGACTCAGCACAGCTAAATTTGAGAAACTGACGGTCTTATTAAAAGCTGTGTTCTGGATTGTATCATTCAAGCTTCCCAACAAATGATGAGAGAAAGGTTTATTTATACCTGTCACATTTTCCGGACTTGATCCTTGCAGGGCTGAGCGATTGGGCTGTGCCGTTTTCATTAGTCCAATCTCCACCTTTTTCACCCCCTCTCTTTAGACTCCTCCGCTAACTCTCGTCAGCAGATAGTAAACCAGTTAAGCGTGCAGCATCCTCAGGCGGCATTTTTTCCAAAATATCTGCTAAATTATCGGGTTTGATACTCGATAAGATCTTTATGGCTTCCTGGTCATCCATCTTTAGGAGAACAGGAGCTGCACTTTTTGCGGACATCGATTCAAATGTACTTACCACTTCTTTGAATGCTCGTTTATTTTCTTCACCTATTTGTCTAAGTTCTTCCAATTCAAGCTTCTGCTGTTCAATCGTAGCTTGAAGCTTTTCATTGTCCTTCTCACTTCCATCAATCCCATTTTGCAGCTGGGAGATCTTCGCTTCTTTGTCTTCGATTGTAGCCTGAAGTGAGATGATGCGGTTTTCAAGCTGTTCTTGATTCTCCTCAGTATCTGATGGAAGTACTTTTGAGATGAAAGGAATGGACTGGGCTTTCTCAAACACATTAATTCCTGCCACCGTCATGACGACCAAAGCGATGGTAATTGCAAATAATAAAGGAATGAAGACGACAAAAACAATCCATTGAAAACGGCCGTTTGATTTTGTCTCTTTCTCTTCTTCAGTCACTTTTGGCATTAAATCACCTAATTCCCCGATTCATATATTGAACAACGGACACTTCATCCAACTGTTTGTTTTCGGCTTCTTTCATGCTATGAAGAAAAAAACCGAGATCTTTTTCCTTGATCTTTTCGTATTTTTTAACCTCTACATTCATATCAACCAGTTTTTCTGCATACCAATTCATACGGTTTCGTGCTTGTATAACAAGATCTTGATAGTAAGATATGGTTTTCTCCAAATTTGCGATAAATTGTTGATGATGACGGATATCCTGAACTGAGAGACCTTTTTGCAGTTTTTCAGCCTGAAAGACTTCCAGCTCTTCTTTCTTTTTCAGAAACTGGAAGAGCTTTTCTGCCACTTTTTCAAATTTCGCGGCAGCTCCTTTATACTGCTCATTTACTTCATCTTTCTCTTTTTCCTTGATGGTTAAGATCCGTTCAAACCGATATTGATAACTCATTGTCTCCCATCACCTTTTTCTGCTAACTGTATAAGCTGATTGATACTGTCGGCTTGAGTAATTTGTTCGTACACATCTTGCTTAAGGAACGAGATGATCTTCGGATAGTAATGAATTGCTTCATCAATTTCCCGGGAGGATCCTTTCTTATATGCACCAATCTGTATCAGATCTTCAGAATTGAAATAGGTGCTGAGTAATTCCCTTAATTTAACCGCCGCCTGCAAGTGTTGAGGAGAAGCAAGGTGATTCATGAGACGGCTGACACTCTTTAAAATGTTTATTGCCGGGTATTGCCCCCTGTTGGCTATTTGGCGATCCAAAACGATATGCCCGTCCAGTATCCCCCGGACAGTATCGGATATAGGTTCATTTAAATCATCCCCATCAACAAGGACGGTATAAAATGCTGTGATGCTGCCTTTTAGATTTGTGCCTGTCCTTTCAAGCAGTTTCGGAAGAATGGCAAACACGGATGGAGTATATCCTTTTGTTGTAGGAGGCTCGCCTACTGCCAGGCCAATCTCCCTCTGTGCCATCGCCACACGGGTAGCAGAATCCATCATGAGCATGACATTCAAACCCTTATCCCGGAAATATTCTGCGATCGCTGTGGCTGTGAAGGCTCCTTTTATCCTCATCAGCGCGGGTTGATCCGAAGTAGCCGCAACTACAATCGTCTTCTTTAACCCTTCTTCCCCCAAATCACGCTCAATGAATTCTCTTACTTCCCTTCCGCGTTCTCCTACTAGTGCAATAACATTCAAATCAGCTTTTGTGTTACGGGCTATCATTCCAAGTAATGTGCTTTTTCCTACTCCGCTTCCAGCAAAAATTCCGATCCGTTGACCTTTACCTACAGTCAGCATGCTGTCGATTGCCTTTACTCCGACCTCCATCGGTTCATCGATCGGTGGTCTTGATAAAGGGTTGGGAGGTTCCTGATCGGTATATGTGACAGCCAATCCACTCGGGAGCATACTTCCATCCAATGGATTTCCCAATGAATCCACTACTTTCCCGATCAAGGATGGACCAATTTTAATTTCAAGAGGCTTCGAAGTCGCTTCTACCAGACTTCCCGGTGATATATCCTGCATATTGGAATAAGGCATTAGAATTACCAATTCACCATTGAAGCCTACTACTTCTGCCTTGATGATCTTCAATGCACCCCGACTCATAATATGAATGTGGCAGACTTCACCGACAGAACTTTCCGGACCCTGGGATTCGATCATCAACCCTACTGCACGTTTAACTTTTCCATACTTCTTAAACGTGGGGATCTGAGATATATGAGAGAGTAAATCCTTTGCTTTCATGTCTCTTCCCCACGGAGTATTTCAAGCAGTTTTTGTTTTAATTCTTTCAATTGTGAATCGATACTGACGATAATTCTCCCTTGATTCGTTTCTATGTAACAATCTTCTTGATTCAATTCATCGTTCGCATAGATAAAGCATTGTACATTTGAGGGGAAAATCACTTCGAGTTCCTCTTTGTTCCCTGCTAGAAGAGTGTGTTTGGAAGGGTGACAATGAATCTGGACTTCCGGCAATTCCCTCACTTCTTTTAAGCCTCGCTTAACGACCGAAAGGAATGCTTCAGGTTTTTCCTGGAGTTTTTCCCCGATGATTTTTTCCGCACTTGAAATGGAAAGGGACAGAATCACTTGTTCGGCATTTTCCAAATAGGAATAATACTGTTTTTTATTGGAATCGACTATAGTGTCGGCTTCTTTTAGACGATGTCTATAATCCTGGTATCCCTTTTTCATTCCTTCTTCTTCCCCTTGTTGAAATCCGACGTTATAGGCTTCTTGGATATATTGCTCGCGCTCTGACACCCAGTTGTCCTTTTCCCGTTGAATTTGATCAAGAATAAGATTTTTCTGATGAATGGTCTCTTCCAGGATTTTATCGGCTTCCCGTTTTGCATCATTAATCAACTTCTCTATTTCTTTTGGCTGAAGCTGATGCTCATGTTCTAAATACTCTTGATTGAAACCCGGCATTGAGGAACGAATTTGCTTAAGCGCAATGATCTTCTCTTTTTTTTCCATTGATTGTGCTACGGAAGATTTAATGATCCTAGACAATAATATCGTCTCCTCCACCACGGGCTATAATGATCTCCCCTGCTTCTTCTAACCTTCTGATGATTGCGACAATCCTTGATTGCGCTTCCTCTACATCACGAAGTCTCACTGGTCCCATGAACTCCATCTCTTCTTTTAATGTTTCCACCATTCGATTGGACATATTTTTGAATACGATTTCCTTCACTTCATCGCTGGAGACTTTTAGTGATAGAAGAAGATCTTCATTATCACAATCCCTGATGACCCGCTGAATGGATCGTCCATCAAGGGTAACGATATCCTCGAATACAAACATTCTCTTCTTGATTTCCTCTGCTAATTCAGGATCCTGAATTTCCAGTGCATCCAGAATCGTCTTTTCTGTTGATCTGTCTACCCCATTAAGTACTTCGACGACTGCTTCTACACCACCGGTTTGAGTATAATCCTGTGTAACTGTTGAGGAAAGTTTCCTTTCCAGAATGGCTTCCACTTCACTTATCACTTCAGGAGAGGTTCCATCCATTATTGCAATCCTTCTCGCTATATCAGCTTGTACTTCCTGAGGCAGCTCTGACAGGATCTGACCCGATTGCTGCGGATCCAAGTAAGATAAAATGAGAGCAATCGTCTGAGGATGTTCATTTTGAATGAAGTTCAATATCTGTGCTGCATCCGCTTTACGTGCAAAGTCAAAAGGTCTCACCTGTAGAGATGAAGTCAAGCGATTTATTATCGCAGTTGCCTGATCTGGACCCAATGCTTTCTCCAAGACTGTTTTGGCATAGCCGATTCCACCTTGAGATATATAATCCTGTGCAATCGCGATATTATGGAATTCTTCCAAAATTTCTTCTTTTGATTCGGTTTCTACTTTTTTCACTCCTGATATTTCCAGAGTCAGCTTCTCTATTTCTTCTTCAGATAAGTGTTTGTACACAGATGCCGACACATCGGGACCAAGAGAGATCAGGAGGACGGCCGCTTTCTGTTTGCCAGTTAATTCTCTCTCTCTTCTAACCATGTCATCATCCTCCTAATCATCGGCTAGCCAAGTTCGAAGTAATTTTGCGAACTCTTCTGGTTTTTCTTTAGCCATTCTTTCAAGTTGTTTTCGTCTGATGGATCCCTCTGTTTCTTCCTTAGGTTCAATATCCGGTATTTCTGCAGGAACGTGCTCTTCTTCGAATATCAGTTCCTTATCCTGCTTCCTTTTACGAGTTCTAATAAGGAAGAATACAAGTAATAGAATGATAACAAGCAAAATGCCGCCTACTACATAGACCCACCAAGGCAACGTAGATTTAGAACTGTCTTCAAATTCCATTTTGCCATTAAATTCTTGAACAGAAACAACTACCTTGTCTTCAATTGCTTCATCTGTCAGCTCTGGTGCAGCTTCTTTATTTATGGATGTTCGGACAATGGTTGATAATATTTGCTGTATATCATCGATCCGATCTTGTGGAAGCGAATTTTCATCTTCAGGATTTGGAGGCTCTACCATCACTTGAATGCCTAAATCGCGAATTTTGTACGGACTTTCCACTATTTCAGTTCTTATTCGATTCACTTCATTATTTATTGTTTCTTCTATTTTTTCATAATCGCCTCCAGAACCTGTTCCTTCTTGATAAGAATCAAGAGTATCATCGGTGTCTCCCCCTGACGGTACTCCTCCAGGTCCAGCTCCCTCACCGGAGAACGTCTCTGTTATGCGATGGGCACTGACAGCAATGCCTTCCATATTTTCTTCATCGACTGGTGTTACTGTGTTTTCTTCACGATTTTCCTGGGTAAAGTCAATATCAGTGGATACCGACACAACCACTTTATTGAATCCGATCAACGTTCCGAGCATGTTCTGTACTTGACGCTGTATGTCACGCTCAATTTCCTTTTTAACGTCCATTTGTTGTGCGATATTACCGGTTCCCATAGAATTATTTTGAGATTCCAAGTCAAAATACTCAAAAAACTGGTTCATGATGACGATATTCTCAGTAGGAAGGTTCGGAACACTTTTAGAGACTAAGTGATAAAGCGATTTGATCTGGCGCTGATCCATAGCAAATCCAGGATTTGTGTTCAAGACGATCGAAGCAGTGGCTTTTTGAACGTCATCATTCAGGAAGACTTGCTCTTCCGGCAGATTGATCATGACCTTCGCATCTTTAACACCGTCTATTCCTTTTATCAAATCCACAAGTTCTGTTTGCATAGCATCAAGTTTCATTACATTAAACTCATTATCTGTCATTCCAAAGCCGGCATTCTTACTGAAGAAAGAGTAATCGATACTGCCTGAGTTCGGAATTCCTTCAGCTGCCAATTCTACTTTTAACGTATCTACTTGTTCAGTTGGTACGAGAATGGCCGACCCACCTTCGGTTATTTGGGAGGGAATACCCCTTCCGTCAAGGTTCTCCTTGATTGTACCAGTTTCTGAAGGTGACAGATTCTTATAAAGAGGAGCCATAGGGGTCCTGGTCGTAATAAAGACAGCAACACTAATAAGGATAATGACAGACAGCATGATTACTACCATGCTGATTTTTTGTTTTTTTGTTCTGTTTGTCCAATAAGTCTTTATTTGTTCTGTATAGTTCTTAAACGATTCATTCATTACAATCCTCCGGTACTCGACTGCATGTAACTATTACATTGGCATTCTCATTATTTCCTGGTATGCTTCCACAACCTTATTACGAACTTCCATCGTTGTTTGTAGTGTGATACTGGCTTTCTGTGAAGCAATCATTACCTGGTGAAGATCAACATTCTCCCCACGTACAAGTTTTTCAGTCATACGATCGGAGTGAACCTGTGCTCGATTTACTTCATCGATTGTTTTACTAAGGATTTGCCCGAAATTCTCTGTTGCCTCTGAAGGTGAAATTTGTTTTTTTGATGGTGACGGACTTATAATCCCGGGGTTTACCGAACTTATACTATGAATGGACATAAGTATGTACCTCCTTACCTTACTTACCTATTTCTAATGATTTCATCAACATCGATTTGTTAGCATTGAATACAGTAACGTTCGCTTCATATGAACGTGTTGCTGAGATAAGGTCTACCATCTCCCGCAGCGGATCAACATTCGGCAGCTGTACGTATCCATCATCATTTGCATCCGGGTGTTCAGGGTCATAAACCATTTTAAACGGAGTTTTTTCATCTTCCTGAATTTCTGACACTTTGACTCCCTGACCGATTGAATGACCATCCTTTCTGTTTATTGCTGTATTCAAGAAAGTAGAAAAACCGGCTTCCTTCGATTCCATCACTACCGATTTTCTTTTATAAGGCTCCCATTCTCCATTTTCATTCACTTTAGCTCTTGTAGTGTCAACATTAGCCATATTGGAGGAAATGACATCCATTCTTAATCTCTGGGCTGTCAATGCAGAAGATGCCGTGTTCATACTAGTGAAGATTGACAAAATTATTTACCCCCTCTTATAACTGACTTCAAAGAATTGAATTTCCCATTGATGCGATCAGACAAAGCATTGAAATATATTTGATTTTCTGCCATTTCAGACATTTCCTTGTCCAAATCCACACCGTTACCGTTATGATTGTATTGGTAACCTGTTTTCGTTATTACTCCCCGGTGCCTGTCAGATGATTGAAAAGTAAAATGCCTTGAATTTGTTCTCTTTGCTTCCAGTTGATTTATTGAATTATGTAAAACGGTCTTAAATTCTACTTCTTTGGCTTTATAGTCTGGAGTATCAACATTAGCGATATTTTGAGAGATTACTTTCTGATTTAAAGAGGCATAATCCAGGCCTCTTTCAAGACTAGTAAAAGTGTTGGAAAAAAGTTTCACCTTACACACCTCTATCCATTTATTTAGCAAGATACGGATATTTTTACAAATATATCTTCTGTCCGTCCTTATTGTAATGTTTAGGTCGAATAGTGTCTATGAATATTCTGTATTTTTTACCGAAAAACGTCGAAAAAAGAAGAATTCATGACCGTAACCCTATAAAATAACCTTTTTATGGAAAATAATCTTTTCTTTCTTTACTTTAGTGTTTCAATTATATTTTTATTACATTACAAAGTTTTACACAGTTAATTGTACCAACGAGATTTAATTTCCACTACCTGTAGTTTTTTCCAATTAGGGAGGACTGTTAAACCAATTTCAATTTAATCACTGTAGTATTTACTTGGTTTGTAACAAAATTTGATTTGGTTCATCTTGAACGATTGTAATGTAATGTTGTCGAAAAAAGTCGTAACAAAGATGTAACAACTTAATTTTACTATCCTTATGAGAGAAGACAAGACCCAACACAATGACGATTATAGTCCTTTCGACTTATTTACCCCCTAATATATGTCTAATGTTATAACCTTCTCAGTAGCTCCTCTTACCTCACAAAGAACTGTACTGGGTGAGTTTTGTCGAGAGGACCACTATTATTGTAAAATGGTTGATCTAGACTTGCATAAAAAAACTCCGTTATTTCATTTAAGAAATAACGGAGTTTCACTCACTATCATTAATTTGTACGAAGCTTCTCCAGTTCAAGAAGGAACTTATTGTTTAGAACTTTAATGTAAGTCCCTTTCATTCCAAGGGAACGGGATTCGATTACCCCTGCACTTTCTAATTTCCTCAATGCGTTTACGATCACTGAACGAGTGATTCCCACTCTGTCAGCAATTTTTGAAGCCACTAATAATCCTTCATTCCCATTCAGCTCTTCAAAAATATGCTCAATCGCTTCAAGTTCACTGTAAGAAAGGGAGCTGATTGCCATTTGTACTACTGCTTTACTTCTGGCTTCGACTTCAATTTCTTCTGCTTTTTCACGTAGTATCTCCATACCTACTACGGTAGCACCGTATTCAGCAAGGATCAGATCGTCATCTTCAAAGCTCGCCTGCAGGCGTGCAAGGATTAACGTTCCAAGACGCTCTCCCCCACCGATGATCGGCACGATTGTGGTTAGACCGTTTTTGAACAGCTCTCTGTTTTCGACTGGAAATGCAGTATATTCACTTTCAACATCGAGGTTTGGAGATGTCTCTTGGATATTGAAAAGATTTTGAGTATATTCTTCAGGGAACTGACGATCTTCAAGCATCTGCTTCATTCTTTCATTTTCGATTTGCTGGTTAATTGCAAATCCCAGCAGCTTCCCTCGACGGCTTACTACAAAGACATTCGCTTCGATTACTCCGCTAAGCGTCTCTGACATTTCTTTAAAGTTTACTGGTTTGCCCGCAGCCTTTTGGAGCATGGCATTAATCGTTCTTGTTTTACCTAATAAGTTCATTTTCATTTCCTCCTACTACAACTAAATTATCTCTATTGCTATATTAATTATTGAAACTCATTCACATATTTTTTTCTTTACCCTCATTAAGCCTGTAAGAAACTCAGAGAATAAATTGGCTTAAGTCCTTGTCTTTTGAAATAGCTCCTAATTTATCATCGACATATTGTGGAGTTATTTTAATTGTTTCCAATGTGATTTCAGGTGCTTCAAACGATAAATCCTCTAGCAGCTTTTCCATGATGGTATGTAGTCTGCGTGCTCCGATGTTATCAGTATTCTGATTTACATCATATGCGATTTCTGCCAGCCTACGAATAGCATCGTCAGAAAATTCAATTTGTATACCTTCTGTTTCCATTAATGCAATATATTGCTTAATGATCGCATTATCCGGTTCGATTAATATTCTTACAAAGTCTTCTGTTGAAAGTTTCTGAAGCTCTACCCTGATTGGAAAACGCCCTTGTAATTCCGGTATTAAATCTGAGGGTTTTGACATATGGAAAGCTCCGGCACCGATGAAAAGCATATAATCCGTCTTCACAGAACCATATTTGGTCACCACGGTCGATCCTTCTACTATTGGGAGGATATCACGCTGCACACCTTCCCGGGAAACATCTGCTGATGATTGGCCTGATCCTTTACTAGCAATCTTATCAATTTCATCAATGAAGATGATACCGGATTGTTCTGCCCTCAGGATGGCATCCTGTGTGACTTCATCCATATCGATCAGCTTCTGGGCTTCTTCATTTGTCAGGGCTTTACGTGCTTCTTTCACCTTCAGCTTTTTCTTTTTCTTTTTCTTCGGCATAAAATTACTCAATGCATCCTGCATATTCATGCCCATTTGCTCCATGCCGGAACCTTGGAGCATATCAAACATGGAAGCTTGCTGTTCTTCCATTTCGATGGTGATAAACTCTTCTTCTAATTCTCCATCCCGAAGTCTTTGTTCTGCCCTTCTCCTTAGTTCTCTTAATGAGAGCTCCTCTTGTTTCTCTTCCTCTTCTTCGTGGCTCTGACCTGTACCATTCGCGCCGAAGATCATTTCAAAAGGATTTTTATAAGAAGACGATTTCTTCTTTGAAGGAACGAGCAGCTCTACCAGGCGCTTGTCGGCATTTTCACCGGCACGTTCACGGACGCCTACCATTTTTTCTTCTTTAACGAGTCTGACAGCCGTTTCTACAAGATCCCTCACCATCGATTCTACGTCGCGTCCTACGTAACCGACTTCTGTGAATTTCGTAGCCTCGACCTTAACGAAAGGTGCACGCACCAATTTTGCTATCCTTCTGGCAATCTCCGTCTTCCCTACACCGGTGGGACCGAGCATAAGGATATTCTTCGGTATCACCTCGTCTTTTATTTCTTCAGACAGAAGGCTGCGGCGAAAACGATTTCTCAATGCCACCGCAACTGCCCTCTTGGCGTCTTTCTGTCCAACAATAAATTGATCCAATCGTTCAACTATTTGCCTTGGTGTTAATTGCTCAGCATTTTTTTTCAAATGACACACTCCTTAACTCTTCTATAGTGTGAGATAATCATCTAGTTTGCTTTTACAATTCTTCAACAATTATCTGTTCATTCGTATATACACAAATATCTGCAGCAATCTGTAAAGATGCTTTAGCTATTTCTTTGGCTGACAGATGTTCACCTGAATATTGCTTCAAGGCACGACCGGCAGATAATGCATAATTGCCACCGGATCCAATGGCTAGAATGCCATCATCAGGTTCAATTACTTCCCCAGTGCCCGAAATCAGGAGCAAATGGTCATCATCCATGACGATCAGCATTGCTTCAAGCTTCCTGAGCACCTTATCGCTTCGCCATTCTTTAGCCAGTTCAACAGCTGCCCTCTGAAGGTTTCCGTTAAATTCCTGAAGTTTCCCTTCAAACATTTCTGACAGAGTAAAGGCATCCGCTACAGAACCTGCAAAGCCGGCCAGCACTTTGCCATTAAACAGTTTACGCACCTTCTTGGCCGTATGTTTCATCACGACTGCATTTCCGAATGTTACCTGACCGTCTCCGGACATGGCGCATTCCCCTTTATGCTGGACTGCAAATATAGTGGTAGCATGGAATTGATCCATTGTAAAACCTCCAATATTAAGCACGCGGATGATGTGCAAGATATGTTTTTCTTAACTGATCTTTCGTCACATGTGTGTATACCTGGGTTGCAGACAAATGGGAATGTCCCAATAGTTCCTGAACGGTTCTCAAGTCTGCACCGTTATTCAATAGATGAGTTGCAAAAGTATGTCTTAACATATGCGGGCTTATTTTTCCAGTTAATGAGGCCTTATCAATGATTTTATTCAGTATAAGGCGTATCCCCCTCGAAGTCAGGGCACCTCCCCGATGATTAACGAATACAGCAGAATGCGTTTGGTCTTTAATAAGAGATGGCCGTGAGTGATATATGTATGCGGCCAATGCATCTTGGGCAAAGCTTCCATAGGGGACATACCGTTCCTTGTTCCCCTTCCCTTTTACAAGGATGGTGGATAAAGCCATATCTACATCCTTCAGCTGCAGGTCAGCACATTCACTTACCCGGATTCCGGTCCCGTACAAAAGCTCAAAGATGGCCTTATTCCGGATTTCCAATGGAGAGTCTCCATGACATGCTTCAAGCAGAAGCTGAATCTCTTCCTCATAGAAGAATTTAGGCAGGCGCTGTTCTTTTTTCGGAAGATTTACAAAAGAAAAAGGATTCGTTTTCAGGAGTTCTTCCCTATTGAGAAATCGGAAAAAACTTCTTAAACTTGATATTTTTTTTGAAATGGAAGCTCTCATTAACTGTTTCTCATGAAGACCTGTTAAAAAAAGCCTTGCATCAAAATATTCCACTTCCTCTAATGAATGAAGACCCTGTTCTTTCATAAATACGTAGAATTCTTCAATATCATGACGATATTGTTCAAAAGTATAAGTGGAATAATGCTTTTCTATTTGTAAATATTCAATAAACGAATGTAATTGATCGGCTAATGTATTTGACATATAGTTAACACCTCACAAGGGCTACTAAATAGTAACACAACCTTGAACCCCTTGCAATTAATTTTACATTTTTTTCACAAAGTTCTGAATTGTTTCTGAAACGACTATAATACTTTTCTTACTTTTAACCAGGCTGAGCCTTTGCGCCAGAGAAAATTACCCTTATTTATTCATTTTATCCATAATGATGATGGCTGATAATAAACCAATCAAGAAATAATTTTGACAATAGCATTTGAATTATTGTATAAATTCTACAAAAATGAAAGATATTTTACATTATACAAAAAACAGAAAAACTGACCCATAAGGCAATAGAATAATCACCTCTTGGGACAGTCACTCGTTTACATTGTATAAGTACCGCAGAAAAGAATCAATCTTTTTGATCCGGCTCTGCTCACTTTTATTTCTGCGCTTCTTCTTTATAGTCACAATTCGTACATTGTATTTGATTACCCTTTTTGAGTTTTTTCTCTACAAGTAATTCAGAGCATTTCGGACATTTTCTTTCAATTGGCTTATCCCAAGATAAGAACTCACATGCAGGATATTGGTCACAGCCATAAAAGATTCTCTTCTTCTTACTTTTTCTTTCAATAATATTCCCTTTTTCACATTTAGGGCACTTGACGCCAATTTCTTTAACAATTGGCTTTGTATTCCGGCAGTCCGGGAAATTACTGCAGGCCATGAATTTTCCATACCGTCCCATTTTGAAAACCATCGGGTTACCGCACTCTTCGCAATCTTCCCCGGCTGGTTCATCTCGGATTTCGATCTTTTCCATTTCATTTTCCGCGATGACCAGATGTTTTTCAAAATCCTGATAAAAGTCATCAATAATCTTCGCCCATCTAACTTTGCCATCCTCAATATCATCAAGACTTCTTTCCATATTGGCAGTGAATTCAACATCGATGATTTCCGGGAAGAATTCTCTAACCAGTTCCAGAACAATTTCACCAAGCTCCGTTGGAATGAATCTTTTATTATCAAGAGAGACATACCCCCTTCTTTGAATTGTATCCAAAGTAGGTGCGTATGTGGAAGGACGGCCTATTCCGAGTTCTTCCAAAGTCTTGACAAGTCTTGCTTCAGTATATCGCGGCGGCGGTTGAGTGAAGTGTTGTTTAGGATCGATCAATTCACTGGTCACTTTATCATCTTCCTTTAACTCAGGAAGAAGATTGTCTTTTTCTTCTTTTTGGTCGTCAGACCCTTCAACATACACCTTCATAAAGCCAGGAAACTTAACTTTCGATCCGTTTGCCCTAAAATAAACGGGGCCGTTTACCAGGTCCACACTCATCGTGTCCATTATGGCAGGAGACATCTGGCTTGCAACGAATCGTTCCCAGACAAGTTTATACAGTCGATACTGATCTCTTGAAAGAAATTCTTTAACAGAACCGGGATCTCTTAATGTACTAGTCGGGCGGATCGCTTCGTGTGCGTCCTGGGCTTTCTGCTGTTTCTTTTCCTTTCTTTCCGACTGCTTGACAAAGTCATCACCGTATTTTGTAGTGATATATTCATTGGCTTCTTTTTGAGCGACTTCAGAAGTACGTGTAGAATCGGTTCTCATATAAGTGATCAGACCGACAGTGCCTTCTTTGCCAATCTCAATCCCTTCATACAATTGCTGAGCAAGCATCATCGTTTTCTTTGCACGGAAGTTCAGTTTTCTCGCAGCTTCCTGTTGCAGGGAGGAAGTAGTAAAAGGGGGAGCGGGATTCCGCTTTCTTTCCTTTTTTGTCACTTTGTTCACATTGAATGATTTGCCTTTTACTTTTTCAAGGACTGCTTTAACTTCCTCTTCGTTTTTCAATTCGACTTTTTTACCATCAAGCCCATAGAAAGAGGCTTGGAACGTCTCTTTGTCTTTCTTGAATTCCGCTACAATGGACCAGTATTCTTCAGGCTGGAAAGCTTTAATTTCATTTTCACGGTCAATGATCAGCCTGACCGCCACTGATTGCACCCTGCCGGCACTGAGTCCCTTTTTGACTTTTTTCCAAAGCAGCGGACTTATGTTATAGCCGACGAGTCGGTCCAATATTCTTCTTGCCTGCTGGGCATCCACTAGATCCATATTGATCGGACGCGGGTGTTTAAAAGATTCTTTGATTGCATCTTTTGTGATTTCATTAAATACAACCCGGCACTGAGACTCCGTGTCTATATCGAGGCTATGAGCCAAATGCCACGCAATTGCTTCCCCTTCTCTGTCGGGGTCGGCTGCAAGAAAGATTTTCTTTGCTTTTTTGGCAGCCGTCTTCAGCTCTTTTAATACCGGGCCTTTTCCACGTATGGTTATATATTTTGGTTCAAATTCCTTTTCGACATCCACACCCATTTGACTCTTGGGTAAATCTCTCACATGGCCCATCGAGGCACGCACTTTATATTTTTTTCCTAAATAACGTTCAATCGTTTTCGCTTTTGCAGGTGATTCTACTATCACTAAATAATCTGCCATCCAATATGCCTCCTTGAAGAGGATAATAATCACTGTGATTTTTTAGATCTGTATAAAAAAAGCTCCCCGGAGTAAACGGTTTCACTTCCTTCAATACAGTATAAAGTCTATTCGTTCAGTGCGGAGTATTGAACTCCATTTATCTCTTTAACATCTCTTCTATTGTTTTCGATACCTGTTGCAAAATGTATAACAGTTTGATAAGAATTGCAACCTTTTTGTATAAAATACGTTATAAATTCTCTAATTGATGGAAAAAAATCAACTTTATTAAATGATTTTATATAAATTTCTGGAACTTTATACATCGAGCTCAGAAAAAATATCTTCTATAGATAATACCATCTTGGCACCATCCTTAATCAAGATATTTGTCCCTTCCGATAACTTATGGTGGATTGATCCAGGTATACAGAGAATTTCCCTTCCTTCATTTAAAGCATAGTCAGCCGTAATGAAGGTACCGCTCTTTTTCTGCGCTTCGGTTACTAAAACGGCGTTTGAAATGCCGCTTATGATTCTGTTCCTGAATGGGAATTGCCATTTTTGTGGTTTTATAAAAGGAGGGGATTCAGATAGGAGAAGCTGATTCTTCATCATGTAATCGGCAAGTTTACTATTTTCACGCGGGTAAATATGCTGAAAACCGCCTGCCACTACACCTATTGTAATACCGCCTGAGCGGATTGCCATTTTGTGTGCCGCCGTATCTGCACCGCGGGCAAGTCCACTTACGATCACAATGTTTTTTTCTGCGAGTCCCGGCATCATTTCACGAAGGATTTCTTCCGTATAAGAGGTAGCCTGTCTTGATCCGATCACAGCCAGTTTAATTCGCGATTTAAGGAGTTCTTTTTTTCCTTTCATAAAAAGAATAAAAGGAGGATCATACACATTCTTCAAAAGTTCCGGGTAGTCTTCATCGTAGAGTGAAACCCACTGGATGCTGTTTCTGCGATAATTTTCTTCATACTCACGGATTGGGAGTGTGTGGAGATCGGTGTGAAATAACTTGGCATTTACGGCTGTCGATTGGGATAATTGCTGGATTGAAACTGGGGATAATTCGTAGATCAACGATGGGTCAGATAACCTGGCCAATAACAGCCGGGTCCCTTTCAACCCAAGTCCTCTGCAGTGCTGCATATGAAATAGCAACCTTCTCATTTCCTTCATTATTACCTCCTGTAGATAGTTTAATAGGAAACAGTAATAAGAGGCTAAAGCAAACTGCCCAGCCTCTTACCATCTGTTTGATTAATGTGTTTTACATTTATCGAAGATTCCCTCTTCTTTAAGAACCTTAATCAATGTTTCTCCCATATCTGAAGGTGTAGGTGCTACTTGGATTCCACATTCGTTCATTACGCGGATTTTCTCATCTGCAGTCCCTTTACCGCCTGAAATGATCGCACCAGCATGTCCCATGCGCTTTCCTGGAGGTGCAGTACGCCCGCCGATGAAACCGACAACAGGTTTTGTCATGTTGGTTTTGACCCATTCAGCAGCCTCTTCCTCAGCTGTCCCGCCTATTTCACCAATCATGATTACTGCATAAGTGTCTTCGTCTTCGTTGAATGCTTTTAACACATCAATGAAGTCCGTTCCATTTACAGGATCTCCACCAATTCCTACAGCAGTGGACTGGCCGATACCAGCCTGAGAAAGTTGGTGAACCGCTTCGTACGTTAATGTACCTGAGCGGGATACCACGCCTACGTGTCCCTTGGTATGAATGTATCCAGGCATGATGCCGATTTTACATTCTTCTGGTGTGATCACACCAGGACAGTTTGGACCTACAAGTCGAGTTTTCTTACCTTCCATATAACGTTTCACTTTCACCATATCGAGTACTGGGATATGCTCTGTGATACAGATTGCCAAATCAAGTTCAGCATCTACTGCTTCCATGATTGCATCTGCTGCAAATGGAGCAGGAACATAGATGACTGAAGCGTTGACACCAGTAGCTTTCTTAGCTTCTTCAACTGTATTGAAGACAGGTACGCCCTCAACCTCAGTTCCGCCTTTACCAGGTGTTACACCTGCCACGATTTGTGTACCGTATTCAAGCATTTGCTTTGTATGGAAAAGTGCTGTTGATCCAGTGATCCCTTGTACAACAACCTTTGTATCCTTATTAATAAATACGCTCATTTGTCCCCCGCCTTTCTTAGCCTACTTGCTCAACGATTTTTTGTGCGCCGTCTGCCATTGATTCAGCTGCAATGATATTCAATCCGGACTTATTAAGGATTTCTTTCCCTAAATCCACATTCGTACCTTCAAGGCGAACAACTAATGGTACTTCAAGACCGATTTGCTTAGCTGCTTCAACAACACCTGTAGCAATGACATCACATTTCATGATACCACCAAAGATATTGACGAAGATCCCTTTTACATTTTCGTCGGAAAGGATGATTTTGAATGCTTCTGTTACTTTCTCAGCAGTCGCACCGCCCCCAACATCAAGGAAGTTGGCCGGATCACCGCCATAATGTTTCACGATATCCATCGTTGCCATCGCAAGACCCGCACCATTGACCATGCAGCCAATATTGCCGTCCAGTGAAATATAGCTTAAATCGTATTTAGAAGCTTCGATTTCTTTTGCATCTTCTTCTTCAAGGTCACGCAGTTCCATGACGTCTTTTCGACGGTATAGTGCGTTCGAATCAAAGTTGAACTTCGCATCCAATGCCATTACGTCTCCATCACCTGTCACGACTAAAGGATTGATTTCAACGATTGAAGCATCCTTTTGGATATACACGTTATAAAGCCCCAGCATGAATTTTGCCGCTTTATTTACAAGCTCTTTAGGAATATTGATGTTGAAGGCAATGCGGCGAGCCTGGAATCCAGTCAACCCTACCACAGGATCAATATACTCCTTAAAGATTTTTTCAGGAGTTGCTTCCGCTACTTCTTCAATTTCGGTCCCGCCTTCTTCAGAAGCCATAAGAACAACCTGGGAAGTTGCACGGTCCAATACTAAACCAACATAGTATTCCTTCTTGATATCACAGCCCTCTTCGATAAGTAAGCGCTTTACTTCCTTTCCTTCAGGGCCAGTCTGGTGAGTGACCAATGTCTTGCCGATCAACTCATCTGCATATGTACGCACTTCGTCAAGGCTCTTTGCGATTTTCACACCGCCAGCTTTACCGCGACCGCCTGCGTGGATCTGTGCTTTTACTACATAAACACTTGATTCAAGCGTCTTCGCCGCTTCCACTGCTTCTTCAGCTGTAAAAGCCACTTTACCATTCGGTACGGATACCCCGTTATTTCTGAGGATTTCTTTACCTTGATATTCATGGATATTCATTTTCCATCCTCCTATCAAACTCTTCAAAAAAATAGACTGCGCTTTCATTGTATAAAATGACAGTTTATCTGTCTACCATTATGCCAAAAATATTATATTAATTTAAAAATTGCGAACAGTTTTTATCCTTTCTCTCATAATTTAATGGAAGAAATATTCTTTTTCAGTGATAATTTATTATTCTTAAAAAGTTATTTTCACTCGAAGTCAAAATACTTTACAAATCATGGCTTCCTTTTCTGTTCCATTTCTTTATCCAGCCTATATACAAAGGCAAATACTTCTGCTACTGCTCCATAAAGCTCTTCAGGAATTGATTCACCGATATCCAATTTACCGAGCAATGATAACAGGCTTTTATCCTCCTGAATGGCAATACCATTTTCATTGGCTTTCGAAATTATATTATCGGCTATGATCCCTTTCCCTTTCGCCAGGACTTTCGGTGCTCTCTCACTTGATTGATCATACCCAAGGGCAATGGCTTCTTTCCTTTGATGAGATGTCATATTCTCAAATCAACTCCTGTATATGGTACGCCCTGCATATCCAGCATCTTCTCCTGAGATATACTGTCTTTACTCTCTGGCCTCTTGATTTTCACTGATGTGAGCTGGTAGTCCATTTTTTGCAAGGATTCCTTGAGTGCTGGAATAAATAAATGAGCCAATTCATTTGCTGCTTGCAGTTCATTCCAGATGGATAATGAAATAACCCTGTTCTGCACCTGCATATCGACCAGCGTTTCTTTAAGGTTATCCAAATGAAGATAGAACAGGATTCTGCAGTGATCACTGTCGATTTTTCCTTTTTCCTTTTCTTTTCCCATCCATTGTACAGAGATATCTGTCTGGCGGCCGAATAAACATAACGGAAACTGCTGAATGATATTCATGAACGAAGATTGCTCCCATGATACCATGGCAGGATGGTTCATTTTCAGTACAATCTTCTCTGCAAGATCCCTGATATCCTGACTTTGATGGTGCATGCTTAGCTGTGTCAATTTTTCTTTAAGAGTAGTGGAAGCAGCAGCGAGCTGCGGATGGCTGTGAAGCTGAAATTCCAGATTGAAACCGAATGATCTGATGATTTTTTTTACAGCCTGCCCAAGGTCTTCCCCTCTAAGAAAGGACATCAATTCCGTCTCTATGTTCGCACTTAACTTATGAAATATTTTCCCTTCATTGGAATTCGGTAGGTTCGAACCCCATTTTGATAGGAGGATTGAATAGTTTCTTTCTAAATGAAGCTTTCGCTGTTCACTCATCAAATCGATCAACCCTTCTCCTGCTTTTGAAAAAGCCCCTCCTTTTATGAGTGTCGAAGGAAGCTCAAAGATTAATTTCAAACCTTGATCAATGCTCCTCTTATTGGCAGGTCCATCCTTAATGAAATCATTTCCTATAGTTGAAGTGATTTTATCCATTTCCTTTAAGTTTGAGTCTCCCACCGAGCCTTGCTGAACGACAGAATTTTTCAGATCACCAAGTAAATTCTGAAGTTGTTTGACTGACGTAGCACTTTCAAGAAGAGCTTGGGAAAATATTTTCTTCATTCCTTCCTGCAATCCATGTATCTTACTTTCGCTTGAAATAATCCCCAAAGACTTCAGCAATTCGAAATGGCCCATTCGTGTTGAAAATGGTTCTGAAGGGTTC
>NZ_JABMCR010000005.1 GCF_013179555.1 Bacillus haikouensis | reverse complement strand
GTACCGAGACGGTCAGCCCTGATTATCATTCATTTCGATTTTGAACATCTCTAAGATCTTCAAGCCTTTTCTCTTCTTCTTCAAAAAACTGTACGAGGTCTCCTATCCGGTCGATGGAATCCCAACTTAAATGATGTTCGATGCCTTCAACATCTTCATATATATGCTCTTCTTTTACACCGATTACCCTGAGGAATTGTTCCAGAAGTTCATGTCTGTAAACTAAGCGTTTTCCGACTTTATTTCCTTTTGGAGTCAGTACGAGCCCACGATATTTCTCGTATACCAGATAATCATCTTTATCTAATTTCTGTACCATCTTTGTCACTGAAGAGGGGTGTACGGATAAAGCTTCGGCAATATCTGATACTCTCGCATACCCTTTATTCTCAATTAACAAATAAATCTGTTCTATATAATCTTCCATACTTGGTGTAGGCATTCTGCACCCTCCAAATTCCCGTGAATATCAATAAAAGTTTACTATAAGAACAGCATATATACAACCCGGAAACTATATCACTCTTCTGTAAGCTTTCCTTGATTCAGAAATTTAGATACCAACCCATACTTAGGAGATACCATCCAGACAATCAAAAATACAATGCCGGCTGCCACTGCCATCGCACCTGAAATGGATACATCGAATATCTTTGCCCCATAATATCCGGCAACACTGTCAAAGACACCAATAGAACCGCTCAATAGAAGCATTAAATTATATCTGTCAGTCAGTAAATAGGCTGTAGCGCCGGGAGCGATCAACAAGGCAACAACGAGAATGGCCCCCACACTGTCAAATGCAGATACGGTAGTCACCGAAACCAACCCCATCAGGATATAATGAATGGCTAAAACAGGAATGCCGATGGCTGCTGCCATACTTGGATCAAAGGAGGTTAATTTAAACTCCTTGAATAAAAGCAAAATGACTGCAGCATCAATGATGAGGATCGCCCCCAGCATGACGACAGACTTAGGTACGGACCCCAGAACAGGTAAGGAGATCGTGTTCCATGGCACAAATGCAATTTCGCCCATTAATGCATGTTCGACATCCAAATGAACGTTCTTAGCGAAAAGAGAAATAAGAATGACACCTAAGGCAAACAAAGAAGTAAATACAACTCCGATAGCAGCATCTTCCTGGATGCCGCCCGAATTCAATAGCTGGACGATAAAAGTCGTTAATAATCCAGCGGCGGCTGCCCCAATAAGCATATTGAACCCATTCATGCTTTGACTGACAATAAAAGCCATTACAAGACCAAGAAGGACAGTATGGCTGATAGCATCGGCCAACATCGACATTTTTCTAAGGATCAGAAAACAGCCGACAACACCGCAAGATAATCCTACAAGACTTCCAGTGAGTAGGATCCATAGTTCATAGCTCATACCCCTGTCCCCCTCTCCCCGCACGTACCTTAATGTTTAAATAAGGGTTTTGACTGTAAATCTCGGTCATTTTCAATTTTAGCTTTTTAAGTTGATCGGCCGATATGGCCTCTTCTTCTTGGTTTTCAATCCAATCGATGTCAAGGCAGACCAGTTCACTCGGATACATTTCTTTCAATTCAATCATTTCATCCACAAATCTGAATGTCTCAGCTTTCATTGAACCTGAATCCGTAATGGATATGTTCCCATTAAAGTGTATGATATAACCGTTCTTAATAAGATGCTTCATGACACGGGTAAATCGCAGCTGTGAAATGGCAGACTTCTGAAACAATTTTCTTTCGTTCAGCGATTCCTCACTCATTTCATAGACTTTTTTCAATATGGATCGAATGGCCAGGCGATCATCATTCCTTGCCCTTCTCATGATAATCGATATCAACCCTCTCTTAGGGGAGAACAGCAGGGAGACGATGAAAATGGAAGTCGCGGTCAAAACAATGAAAGGGCCAGTTGATAAACCTTTTGCCAAGGTACTGATCAATGTACCGGCTGCTCCTGATAAACCTCCGATCACTCCCGAAATAAGAACCATCGTATGCAATGAATCCGTCCAATATCTGGCTGATATCGCAGGAGTAATCAGCAGCGCTGCCATTAAAATCACACCTACAGCCTGAATACCGATGACGACAGTAATCACTAAAAGTGAAACGAACAAAAAATTCAGGAATCCAACTGGAAGCCCGATTCCCCTCGAGAATTGCGGGTCAAATGTACTGACTTTAAATTCTTTAAATAACAGTGTTGTGATGATGACCAATGCAGCAGCTGTCAGACCCATCAACTGCACATCCCTTCCGACCAGGGAAGCCGCCTGCCCGAATATGAAATCATCCAATCCGCTTTGATTCCCTGTAGGCATCTGTGCAACCTTCGTCAGGAGTACAATACCTAATCCGAAAAATACAGACAATACCAAACAGATTGCCGTATCTTCCTTAATTCTCGTTGTATTGGTAATCAATTGAATCGTATATGCTGCCAGCAATCCCGTTGCAGCAGCACCCGTTAATAAAACAAAGAAATTCTTTTCACCAATGAACATGAAAGCAAAACAAATTCCCGGCAGCGCAGCATGGGCTACGGCATCGCCTATTAAACTTTGCTTTCTTAATAGAGCAAAACTCCCTAATACCCCGCTCGCTATCCCCAATAACAATGTGCTGAGTAATACCCACTGAGTATTCCCGTCAGTCACAATCGACTGCCATATATGATTCACTTTACTCACCTCTTTCTTATGGTTGAATCAACATTTTATCCTTTTCCAGGAATGATAACCTTCCGCCGTAAGTCAGTTGTAAATTAGCCACGTTGAACACTTCATCTGTCGGTCCAAATGCGATTGTTTTTCTGTTAAGCAGCAGCGTCCAGTCAAAATATTCTTTGACAGTTTGCAGGTCATGGTGAACAACCAAGACAGTCTTTCCCTGTTCCTTTAATTCAGTCAACAAAGAAATGATCGCTTTTTCTGTTGCCGCATCCACTCCCACAAAAGGTTCATCCATGAAATAGACCTCAGCTTCCTGTGCAAGTGCCCGTGCAAGAAATACCCGTTGCTGCTGTCCGCCGGAAAGCTGGCTGATCTGTCTCGATGCAAATTGGTTCATTCCTACTTTATCCAGGCATTCCATTGCATAGGCAGCGTCTTTTTTTGATGGTTTTTTAAACCATCCTAAATGTCCATATCTTCCCATCAAAACAACATCAAGCGCATTTGTGGGGAAATCCCAATCTACGGATCCACGCTGAGGAACATATCCTACGGTTTTACACTTTGGTGAATAAGGTTTATCAAATATTTTTATATCTCCCGATGAACGGGGAATCAATCCTAAAATGGCTTTGATCAAGGTGGATTTCCCCGCTCCATTAGGACCGACGATCCCAATAAGTTTCCCTTTCGGCACAGAAAATTCCACATCTATGAGTACCGGCTTTCTGTGATAAGCAACTGTCAAGCCTTTTATCTCCACTGAATTCATTTAATTCCCTCCTTAAATCTTACTTTAATGCATCAACAATTGTATCGACATTATGCCGGTACATCCCTATATAAGTACCTTCATCTGTACCTTCTTTCCCCATGGCATCGGAAAATAATTCTCCGCCGATACTCACTTTATGGTCTTTATCCTTTGCCCCTGCAATAACGGCATTGATCGATTTCTCCGAGATGCTTGATTCCACAAATACAGCTTTTATATTTCTGTCAACCAATGTATTTACAAGTGATTGAACATCTCCCAGACCATACTCTGCATCTGTACTTAAACCTTGCAGTCCCATGACTTGAAGACCATACTTTGCACCAAAGTAATTGAACGCATCGTGGGCTGTGACCAGAACCCTCTGTTCTTCCGGGATCATTGCCATTTCTTTATCAGCATATGTTTTCAATTCATCTAATTGGGCAAAGTATTTTTCGGTATTTCGAATGTAGTCTTCCTTGTTTTGCGGATCGTTCTTGATTAAACCGTCCCGTACCTGTTCTAAAGCAATCTTCCATAAATCAATGTCAAACCAGACATGTGGGTCCATTGCAGTGTTATTAGCGGAGTCCTTTCTTAGTTTATCCTTGGGGATACTGTCAGCAATTGCATAAGTTGGTTTTTCTTCATTCATCTTTTTGAAAATTTCAAGCATCTTACCTTCTAAATGCAAGCCGCTGTAAAAAATGATATCCGCTTCTTGTAGTTTACCGATATCTGATTGCTTGGCTTTGTATAAGTGAGGGTCAACACCTGGTCCCATTAGACTTTGAACCTCTACATGCTCTCCTCCGATATTTTTTACTGCATCCCCTATTTGACCGATTGTTGATGTGACGACTACTTTCTCATTCGGAGATTCACTCACGGCCTCTCCGCACCCAGAAAGAATAAGTCCTCCCATTAAAATAATAATCAATCCGATAAGTGTTACCAATCTTTTGTTCATGTTAACTCTCCTCTCTTACATTTGATAATCGTTAATTCAATCCTATTCAGAAGTTTTATATATGTTCACATTTTTTTACACAAGTAATCTATTTTTAATAAGGGCATATATTTTACCTTAGTAAATAAAAGTTTCCTCAGTGCAAATTTTATTCAGTAATGCAATCATTGTCAACCCTTTATTTTGGTGATATAGCTGTAAAGAATAAAAATCACCAGTTGGTGAGGGAATATTTTAAACATTTCCTCAAAATTAATTTTGATGATGTTGACTCTAAAATCTCCATATTGTATAGTAAAGACATCATTGAAGTGGAGCGATTTTTAGTGTTTAAGCATTGGAAATCAACATTTCATGATAAATATTTTCCATAAGCATTTTGGTGCTTAGTCGATTTAGGAGGATAAGAAGAATATGCAAAATGGTAAAGTAAAATGGTTCAACAACGAAAAAGGATTCGGCTTTATTGAAGTGGAAGGCGGAGACGATGTATTCGTACACTTCTCAGCGATACAAGGCGAAGGTTTCAAGTCTTTAGAAGAAGGTCAAGAAGTTTCTTTCGATATTGTTGAAGGAAACCGCGGACCACAAGCAGCCAACGTAGTAAAATTATAATAAACCCCATATAAGTATAAAAAGCGGACGATTAATTCGTCCGCTTTTTTCATTTCTTCAATATTAAATTTTGACTACTTTAACTGATCTCCGTATATCTTTATTTGTTCTCCAACTGTACACTCTTCGATACAGAAACGATGTGCCTTCGCTTTACCGGATTCCTTACGAAAATATGCTTTAAGCAAGCAGTCTCTGCAATAGGTGTCGATCAACTCATCCACTTTATTAACTACTTGTTTGCGGTCCATTTCATCACTCCTAGTCTCCTCCTGCTATCTATTGGTTTGTATATATAGAATATATAATTTGGCCTGAAATTATTCTATGCGCTTATGACTGTGAACTTCAGTCCCGATCAGGGCCTGATTAGCGAGCTTATCAGCTTCCTTGTTATCATTTCTGCTCAATACGTCGAATGTCATCTTCAATCTCAATTTAGCGATGATGGACTCAATGCGATCAAGCCATCTGTTCAAGCCTTCATCAAAGCACGCCCACTCCCCTTCAAGCTGCTTAAGTACAACTTGTGAATCCCCTTTTACCGTACATGGAGCATTTTTCACTCCAATTTCTTCGAGCAGTAAAAGAGCATTGTGCAATGCAGCATACTCCGCTTCATTATTATTTTCAAGCGTTTCAAGTTTTTCATTTTTTCGTATTCTGAATTTCTCATCACCTTTGTCATAATAAACGACAATTCCTATACCTGACCGTGTACTCTCTTTATCAAAACCGCCATCAAAATAGACGACGATATTTTCAGGTTCTTTGTCCAGTTGTTTATTCAACTTGATAAATTCTTTAAGCGTCCAGGAATTATCCATCTCATCAATGATTTCAATATCGATGACTCTTCCCGTCTTCATTAGATCATCTGCGTGAATCATCGTTTCCTTTCTGGGAAACCAAGAGGATTCGAACCAGATATCGCTGCTTGTTTTACTTGTATATTTGAACTTGAGTTTCATCTTCATATTTGATCACTCTCTTCCAACTATTGTCTTCATATTGTTCAAGCTTCCTTTTATTTGTATAATGGAGATTATTGTTCATGTAAGAGGAGGATTTCCATGTTTAATATATGGTTTGGTCTATTGTTTGTTCTTTGTACATTCTCGCTTATGCTCATAATGTATAGAGTATTTGGACGAACGGGATTATTTGTATGGGTCGGCATTGCAACCATCCTTGCCAACCTGCAGGTGGTCAAGACCATTGAAATATTTGGTTTGACAGCCACTTTAGGAAATGCGGTGTACGGATCTGCATTCCTGGTGACTGATATTCTAAATGAACGGTTTGGCAAAAAGGATGCACAAAAAGCGGTTTTGCTGGGTTTCTTCACTTTACTCATTATGACTATTATTATGCAGTTGTCACTGATATTTCAACCACACCCTGATGATATTGCTCAGGAATCTTTATCCACCATATTCGGCCTGATTCCGAGAATAGCACTGGGAAGCCTGGCTGCATACTTGGTGAGTCAATTTGCAGATGTATATATTTTTTCTTATTTAAAGAAAAAGTTTCCAACCGACTCACAGTTTTGGATACGAAACAATGGAAGTACCATGATCAGCCAGCTTTTGGATACGCTTGTATTTACAAGTATTGCTTTTCTGGGTACATTTCCACTTGATATCTGGTTAGAAATTTTCATCACTACTTACTTGTTGAAATGGATCATTTCGGTTTTGGATACTCCATTTGGCTATATAGCCAAGCGATTTCCTAAAAATATAGACTGAGAGATCCAGAAATGAGAGGTGAATTCAATGTTTGAAGTAAATGTAGATGGAGCAAGTGCAGGCAATCCGGGTCCAAGCGGAGCAGGAATCGTCATTAAACAAAATGGTCAGCTGGAACATCTTTCCTTGCCGCTCGGAAGAATGGATAATCACCTGGCTGAATTCACTGCTTGTAAGAAAGCGTTGGAATTATGTATTGAGCAGGAGGCTCAGACTGTTTGGATCCGCAGTGACTCCCAGGCTCTGGTACAAGCAGTGGAAAAAGAATTTGTTAAAGGCGCTGCCTATAAATCTGTGTTACAGGAAATATTAATCCTTTCCCGACAAATACCTTTGTTTTTTATTAAATGGATCCCGAGTAAAGAAAATAGAATGGCTGATGATCTCGCAAGGAAAGCCATTCATCTGAATGAATGAAAACAAAAAGGAGGCCTGGCCGGCTCTCCTTTTTGTTTTGGCCATTTTTGCAAACCTGATGTGAAAACAGCATTTATTCTATGCAAGTCCCTGATGATCCATCCATTTTAACGCTTCTTTCCTTGAAGTGATTTTTTGGGAATGAAGCCGTTCCAATATAGACATATAAAAGCTTGAGTCAAACTGTTTTTGTGCTTTTAGTGTGATTTCGATGGCACTGTTCACCAATTCATCAGACGCATCGGTATATTTTTTACCGAAATAAATAAATCCGATTGCATCTTCTTGAAACTTAAATCCCCTGTTTTCCAAATCAATGAGAAAATCTTCGGTTGTTTTTTTCACGTTTCTCCTCACCTTAATTACAGCATAGTCTTGTTCACCTTACAAAAAATCTATTTCTCTGCCTATCTTTTTTTGAAATCAAAAATCCCAGAGCCCCCATCAACAGACCTAAAACAGCTCCGCCGACTACCTCTTGAGGCTGATGTCCAAGCATTTCTTTAAGGAGTTTAGGTTTTTTCTCCTCAAATTCAACCGATTCTTCCTGGTGCGCTTTTCTGACAAGCTCATCCAGGCTATTCACTTTAAGCGTCAATTCACCGGTCTGTCTTCTAATCCCCTGGGCATCATACATGACGATTAAACCGAATACAAAGGAAAGGGCAAAATCGACCGTTTTGACCCCTTTTTTTAATGCAATAAATGTAGTTAAAGAAGCAACCCCTGCACTGTGAGAGCTTGGCATGCCTCCTGTCTGGAAAAAAAGTTCAGGTTTCCATTCCTTCTTCTTCATATAATGAAGGGGGATTTTGAAACCTTGAGCTAAAACAATACTCAATAAGGCTGTCAGTATACCTTTATTCACCCTATACACCTCCCTTATCAATAGTCTGTCCTAAATTCCCTGAATGCATGGGATAATTTAAAGAACATAACGCAAAATAGTGATGTATGTATCTACTTTAGGAGGCGTTATTATGAGCAAGAATAATAATAAGAATAAAGGAAGAGCAGCAGGCAGTGTCAACCCACAAGGCATAGCAGCGGATACGGAATTTGCTCAGGAACCAAAGAGCAAATTAGAAAATGCCGCAAAAAAAGCGACCCGAAAGTAATCGCTGCTTCATCTGCTATCTAATTAAAGAGTCAGGATTTACCGCACCCTGACTCTTTACTTGTATCAACCAGATGCAATTAGAGAATCTGCGCTCAATAAAAACCTTCTGAGTACTTTTAATTCCAGCTCTTCTATATAAGATATGGAAGCATCGGAAACATTGCTCCAAACGGCATTTTCAATCGAAAGTGGCAAAGGGACTTCACAATGGATCTCTGCCAGTTTCCTTGAAACATGCAGCATATCCAAATCAGCTTCAATTTTCTTTCTCTGCGAAAGTGTCAATTTATCCAAATTATTTAAAATACCTTCAATATCCTCGTATTCCTGTATCAATTTAACAGCCGTCTTTTCTCCGATTCCTTTCACTCCAGGATATCCGTCACTTGTATCACCCATTAATGCCTTTACATCGATAAACTGCATGGGAGTAATACCTCGTTCTTCTATGAACAGATCTGTCGTGTATGTTTGATAATTTCCAAACCCTTTCTTCAATAACATGATTTCAATGTTTTCATCAAGTAATTGAAGCAAATCCTGGTCGCCGCTCAGTACCGTAACTTTACGTTCCTTATGATGTACCTTTGCCAGCGTACCGATACAGTCGTCTGCTTCAAAACCGGGAACGCCAACATTGGCCAGATTGAAACCTTCTGCCACTTCTTTAGCCAGATCAAATTGAGGGATCAGTTCGGCCGGAGGAGCATTGCGATTTGATTTATACTCCGAATATACGTCGTTTCGGAACGTCTGGCTTCCCATGTCCCAGCATACCAGGATATGAGTCGGCTTGACATAATCGACAGCCATTAGAAGGTGCTTCATAAAACCTTGTACACCATTGGTCGGCAGTCCTTTCGAGTTCATCATGAATTGCCCTGTTACGGCAGTAGCAAAAAAAGAACGGAACAAGAGCGCCATCCCATCTATTAATAAAATATGTTCGTCTTTCTTCATTTCATCCACTCCTGACTGTTTACATATTGGTTTCGACTATCACTACTTTTTAAAATCAACCCTCTAAAAGTATAACATATTTTTATTTTCTCCCCATTGGTAAAGAAAGAGGCAGGGACAAAAGTGTTATAGTCTAAGTAAAACCCGAACTAAATTGCCTTCTAACAGGCAAATTAGTTCGGGTGATTATTTTGTTCAATGTAAACTTAAGTTTTAGCACTTTCCAGCGGTTGATTGGAGTGCAAGACGAAGACTCCGGCGGGAGAAGTAGCCAATGTGAGACCCCGCAGGCTTGCCGAGAAGGCTCACGGGCTACCCGCGGAAAGCGAAGTCTTGCACGGAAATCATTAGCGGTATTAAGAATATACGCTGAAATTGTTCGTCTTTATGTCGAGGTCATTAGTTTTGTCCCAGCCTTGTCCTCATCACTGTTTATCCACTTTATGATGCCCGTACGAAACCCAATCGCTGTAACTTCCGGCATATAGTTTCACTTCACGGAACCCAGCTTCTAACAAAGTAAGAATATTTGGGGTGGCTGTTATGCCGGAACCGCAATATACAACGATTGGTTGATTCTTATCAAATCGATGAAACCGTTGACTCTGAAGCTCGGCATCTCCAAAGAATCCTTTATCAACTCCTTCGGTCCAAGGGGCATTGATCGCATGTGGAATATGACCCGGGATACGATCAATCGGCTCCTCGATCCCCTGATATCGTTCTTTGCTCCGTGAGTCTAGTAAGATGGACTGACTCTTCCCTTCGGAAATACGTTCCACCTCCACTAACGAAGCAAGCATTTCTTCATTGAAAGAGGGAGTATAGCTGCTTGTACCGTAGTCAGGAATAGTTGATCGGGAGTCGAACCCTCTGTCCTTCCATGCATGAAATCCTCCGTTTAGCACATATACCTGCTCATGTCCAAGATAACGAAACAACCACCAGCACCTGCTTGCAAAAGCACCATCCTGCTGGTCATAAGCTATTATGATTGAATCATTGTCGATACCCGCGTTTTCAATCTTCCGGAGGAAATTTTTCATATTCGGAAGGGGATGTCGCCCGCCATGCTCTTTTACGTGACCGGATAAATCTTTCTCAAGGTCAAAAAACACCGCTCCAGGAATATGCTCCTGCAGATATGTTGTTTTGCCTGCCGCAGGGTTTCCCAATGAAAAGCTGCAGTCGATCACCCTTACATTTCTATCATGGAGATTTTTTTTTAGCCAGTCCACACTCTTTATAAATCGCATTATGATATCCCCCTCTTTTTCATCAATTCCTTTACGGCTTCCTTTGGCTCCCAGCAGGAAAATTGATATGAAGTCTTTGTTGCATATCCCAGCCTGGAACAAAAATAACTGGTCTTTGAATCCTTAGATGATTTAATGGAATGTATGTGAATGCAGGTGGCACAGCAATGAAAAGGATTATCGGTCATTTCAATCACCTTCTATTATGAATTTGTTCAGGATGACTCCTCAAGCCACTTGAGTTCGCTGCGGAGCTTTTCAATATCGTGAACGGTACTCAATGCTTGGATAATTGAATCTATTTGTTCAAAGGCTTGTGCTTTGGCTTCTTCGTTCAGAACAGTGAAGCGGGCTTTTATCATCTGTTCACTCCAAGCTTTCAACTTTCGTTTCTCACTTCTCAAATACTCATCCGCCGGTTCATGAAGTTCTTTTACAAGTTCTTCCATAACTTGTTTCTTCCCGCCTTTTTCGAGGAAATGTTTGGGATTCTTGAAAGTGGAAAAAGCTCCTTTGAATCTCTCCAAATCAATCTCCTTGAAGGCTTGGTCAAACTCGATGGTATCTTCATTTGTATATTCAGCTGAAGAAAGCATAATCCGGCTGTCCCATCCATGGATGACCGATTCGAATTCTGTCCATTCTGCATCAAGCTGTCTTCCGATGAACTGACGGATTCTTAAGGATGTAGCCCTCAGTTCCTGTGACAAGTCAAACCCCGAACTGGCTATAAACTCCTTCAGTCCTTTTTGCAAAGCCTTTGAATGGTTCAGTTCATTCATGAAAAGCCCTGAATGGAAGGCCTCTTTATAAAAGTCGGAAACCCGGAAGAAGACCCGTTGTTTCAAGTAATAAATCAACTCATTTACTTCCTGTTCGACTTCCTGTTTTAAGGAATCCGTGCTTCTTGACTCCAGAAATTCGTTCACTTTGGCTTTAGATAGCTGCAATTCAGCAATCTGCTTCTGTTTACTTGATTTGTCGCTTGTTGCAGTGTCAATGTAATTCTTAAATCGTTTGATGCCCTTTTCCCATTCGAGGATTGCAGAATCCACACTCATGCTGACGAGCTCGTTTTGAATAAAGGAATCAAATGCATGTTTAAAGTGTTCCATGCCATTCATTTGGTTTTCTTTTTTCTGCAAAGCATGTAAGGATGAAACCCCAAAAATCCTCGGAAAGCGAATTCCATATTGAATCAGCTGATTTTGTACATATTCCATTACTTCATCTTTCTCTGCTTCATGTTCAGCAAGGTCGATGGCATTTACGATAAAAAACATTTTATCGAGTTCAAACGTATCTTTTACCCGGCCCAATTGGATGAGAAATTCACGGTCTGCTTTTGCAAAGGCATGATTATAATAAGTAACGAATAGAATGGCATCTGCATTTTTAATATATTCGAAGGCTACTCCAGTATGACGAGCGTTAATCGAATCTGCTCCAGGAGTATCCACCAGCGTGATCCCTCTTCTCGTTATACCACAATCGTAAAATAAGTCGATGGATTCAACAAAGCATGATTTGGTTTCATCTGCTACATATCTCTTGTATTCATCCAGGTCCACTGTGATTTTTTCACCCAGAACCTTTTTGAATTCATCAAACCCTTTGTAGAAAGCCCTTAGAAATGAAAGGTGGATTTTCACTTTTGCATCGCCTTCCGCTTCATCCAGCAAGTCCGGAATAATTTGAATTGCTTCTTCTACATTTGATATCGTTCTCTCAAAAAAAGAAAGGGAGTGGGAAAGATCCTGCAGAAGCTGCCCTTCGGTTTTAAGTTGCACATCCGCTGTTTCATGGTGATGAAAACCGGTTACAGGTCTGATTCGGTTTATTGAAGCCGTTGTCGGGTTCGGGCTGACCGGTAACACGTTTTTACCAAGAAGTGCGTTGGCAAAAGAAGATTTCCCTGCACTGAACGCCCCGAATAATGCAATTGTGAAGTTCTGATGAGCAAGCCTTTCCACTTTGCCCTCCAATATATCCGCTACCTTACTAAAGCCACGCATACCTCTGAACACCTGTGCCATTCTCTCCAACCTGTTTATAGCAGTTTCAGCCGACACCTGAGAGCTGGTATGCACGGGCATATTAGGTTTCATTTCTTCCTCCGTTTCATTTGTTTCTGAAACAGAGGGAGTCCCGCTTTCATGAATGTCGGTTCCTTCAGTAAACTGATTATCTTTTACTTCCCAGCTTCTTATCCATTTTCGAATCTTTTCTTCATTCACATCTGATTCTGCAACATTATTCAACTTCTCTATTTGCTGCAGTTTTTCCTCTTCCAGCAAATCCCATTTATGCACATATACTGTTTTTCGGCGGATTCCCTGGAGCTTATTCTCCAGAAGATCTTGTTTGGATTCTGAATTAATTTTAATATGTTCCAAGCCGGCTTCAACTAACTCATTTGTTTCCTTTCTTGCTTTCTTCTTTAGATCCTCTGATAGATTATCGCAGTATTGCAGTACGTAGTCACCAGTGACTTTGGCTCCTGGTTTTATCAATCCGGTTAAATAATGCTCATCTATCTTCAACGACAACTTCTCCCATTCTTCCAATAGACCCGGGGATGAGATATTATGGTTCTTTAAAAACGATTTGCCAAGGGTTTTCAAATGCCAATCCAGCTGCGTTTCAATTCTGCTATTCACTTCTTCTTTAAAAACTTGAGCCCTTCTGAACTTTTCCTCCTCCGTTTTTTGCTTGGTAAACAGTAAGCCGATCTTAAAATCAGCCTGCTGGCTTTCTAAAAATTCTTTTGCAAAATCCCTCGTCTCAAATGGCATTAAATAGGCATTTTTTAGAATTTTACTTCTTTCACTTTCAAAAACCTGCTTGACTTCGCTGCTGTCGATCTCAGATAATTCGTCCAATACACTTTCTTCTTCAAGGAGCAGAGTGTCTTTATTTCCCCACTCTTCGTCTGTCACGTGCTCCATGCTTTCTTCCTTTATATGCTGCTTCTGTTCTTCATACCAGACGGTATGTTCATGTACCAGCTGGGACATTGCGGATTTTGCGGAGGATTTGATTAATTCTTCCTTATCCGCCACCTGTATTTTGATTAGTTCACGCAGGCTTTCCGCTTCATTAGCCGGGTGATCCAACTGTTTTAAACTGGTGTAGAAAATCCCATCCGGCACCACTCCCCATGAAGCGAATGAATCCCTCACCCCATCTTTAAAATCAAGAAGGGGTAGCTCCTCTTCACGATGTTTATCGATCTGATTCACCACCAGATAAAGCTTCACCCCATGCTTCTTCATTTCTTGGGTAAATTGAAAGTTTACCTGTGATTGAACGTGGTTATAATCCATTACATAAAATACCGCATCCGCCAAGTGGATGGCTGATTCCGTGGAAACCCTGTGTGCATCGTCGGTACTATCGACACCTGGTGTATCGAGTATGGACACTCCTTCAGGCAAAGAGGTTTCATTTTTTCCGATTTCAACCGAATAAACATCTTCCCCGTTTCTGCAGAATTCTTTTATAGTAGAATACTCAAAAGGTTCTCTGAAATAAACCGGATTTCCGTAATGATAGTGGATTTTGGCAAAACTTTCTTCTGAATGATGCACTTTCACCAGGTTTGCACTGGTGGGAATGGGGCTTGAGGGAAGAATCTCTTCCCCCATCAGGTAATTGATCATCGTGGATTTACCTGCAGAGAAATGTCCGCAAAATGCCAGGATGAACTCCTGCTTATGAATCTTTTCTGCCAATCTTTCAACCTTTCTGGAACGTTCTTCATCTCCTTTATTCCTGAATATGTCGTCATAGCCTGCCAGTTCCTGGAGGATTGTATGTAAATAAGTACTCTGTTGGTCAATATTGCTCATATCGAAGATCCTTTCTATTTCAAAAGATGATAACGCTTTTATTTTATCGTATTTATATCGAATTCTCTATTGTTTATTAATCTCACATGAAACCTATAAGTCAATCTTGGAAATAGTATACTCAATTACCCTGAAGAATGATTTAAGACTGAATAAAAAAAAGCCTCCTTATAATGAAGGAGACTATCTTGTCGATTCTGTTGTGATGAGGTTGGAGGTGGTAAACGCTTGGGATCTTTTTTGATAAGGGACTGTTTCCCGGACCGGCTGCCGATCCTTCATGATATTCGATAAGACGTGTTTCATGATAAAGCCGTATGTAACCACTGTTAACAAAATAAGAATCCAAACCATTTCATTCCCCACCTTTACTATATTTGGACGTGCAATTGAGAATAATTTTCATGTTCAATTACATCTTATCAAAAACGATAATCATTTTCAATGAGAAATTCATTTTTCTTTTTTTGCTGCTCCGATCCATCCGGGTGTATGAAAATGCACAAACTCGTAATCTGTTTCACTTCTGAGGGCATGTTCTTCAATCGAGATCCTCGTGAAGAGTATCAGTTGGTTGAGTGCAGCAAATATAACCATCGTCCAATAAGCATTGAATAGTAAAGGAACAATGATCAATTCAATGGTTACAATAAGATAATTCGGGTGTCTGAACAGCTTATAAGGTCCAGTAGCCACTATGTCTCCATCCGGAAGGACGATTATTTTTGTATTCCAGTACTTGCCCAGGGAAGAAATGACCCAAATCCTTCCCGCTTGAGTGAGCAGGAATATAGCAAGCAAGTATTCCCAATGGGGATGTATGCCGGAGTGAAAGATGCCTCCTTCGATAAGAAGGGAGACAAAAAAAGCAAAATGAATCAGCACCATTGCTTGATAATGCTTTTGGCCGTATTCTTTCGCCCCTTGTTTTTTCATCCACTTTTCATTTTTCCTTGCTATTATTAATTCGATGAACCTCTGGATTGCCAGAACAACTAGGAATAGATAGAAGAAGACCATTATTCCCACCTCATTAATACTAATTCCGAGCTGAATCCTGGTCCCAATGCAGCGCCAAGGCCGATATCACCGATTGCGCATTTGTCCTGAAGAAATTCCTTCAACACATAGAAAATAGTGACTGATGACATATTGCCGTATTGTTTCAGGATTTTCATCGCATGTTCGGTCATACTTTCACCGAATCCCAATGCTTCTTGGTAAGCTTCAATCACTTTCTTTCCACCGGGATGAGCAACAAAATGTTTGATTTGTTCCATTCCAACCCCTTTCGAATGGATAAATTCCTCAACGTTCGGCCTCAGCCAATTCTTAACAAGGGTGGGAATATCTTTAGAAAACACTACATAAAGACCGTCATTTTTGATATTCCATCCCATGACATCGACAGAGTCCTTTAAAGTTGTGGATTGAGTGCTGAGAATGGAAGGAAGCGGACTTGTGATGCCTTCTAACACCTTGCTTTTGTCTCCACATACGAGAGTGCAGGCGACCCCATCCGCAAATAACGACGTCCCTACCAGATTACTCTTGGAACGATCACCATGCTGAAATGTCAATGAACATAGCTCAATGGAAAGGATTAGTACATTCGATTCTGGAAATGCTTTGCAGTACTCATACGCTCTTGATATTCCTGCAGCCCCGCCTGCACATCCAAGGCCCCAGATAGGTATTCGTTTTACATGTGGAGAGAATGGCAGGACATTCATGATGCGGGCTTCGATGCTTGGAGTAGCCAGTCCAGATGTGCATATAGTGAAGATTGCTTCAATATCATCATATTTGACGTGATTATTATCCAAGCACTTCTTTATGGCCCTGCTTCCCAATTCAACAGCATAACGGATGAAAAGATCGTTTTTCTCCTGAAATGAATGCGGACTTGCAAACCATTCAAGGTCATTAACGAAATACCGGCTTTCAATTTCGCCATTTGCAAATATAGGAAGCAGACGGTCAATATCCTTAAAGCTCTCTGAGAACAGATTGCGGGCAAATTTTGCTGCTTCTGTCTGAGTGATTTTGTATGGGGGTATTTCTGTCTCGACAGCTGCGATTTTAGGCATAACAACCATCCTCCTTATCTCATTCCATATAAGGATAGGTTTACCATTATGTGAAATAACATGTACGAAGATTTTGCTGATAAATAAATCACTTATATAGCTCTTAAAGGAATTTATAACTTCAATCAGCAATTATGAGCCTTTTATCCCGGTACATATGATATAATAATTCTGACAAATATTCGGAGGATTCGACATGACCTTAATTAGCGGTGTCTCTGATTTATTGAACAATTTCATTACAGCCTTAAAAGCTGTGATCCCTCTGGAAGTAACCTTTCATGAACCAACTTCCATGGATGAGCCATTTAATCAACATCATATCGGTGTTTTAATCGGGATGACAGGAGATACCCGGGGAAGGTTCATCATTGACGGGGAAGATGGAAGTTTCAAGTCTCTGGCAGCTTCAATGTTCGGGATGCCCTTAGCCGGGGAAATGCTTGAGTCATTTGCAGGAGAGCTGGGAAATATGGTGGTAGGAAACCTTGCCACTTCTATCGCTCTAAGCGGGCGTAATGTAGATATCACCATTCCGGCTGTCATAGCAGGGGATTCAAAAATATATGGTTTTCATCAAGCTGTCCAGCTTCCTTTAACCATTGAAAACGTTGGTGATTTTCTTATCCTTTTAATGATTGAAGAATGACTGGCACACAAAAGCGGACAGATCGATGTCCGCTTTTCTTGTAACCCGAGAAGGTTAAAAGCCGTGAATCGTCATCCCTCCATCTACAAATAATGTCTGCCCTGTTACATAGTTCCCCGCCTCGGAAGAAAGGAATACCGCAGGACCGACCAATTCCTCCAATTCCCCTATCCTATTTAAAGGCGTAACAGATAATATGTCTTCTACATATTCTTTTTTGTTCAAGAGTTCCTTTGTTAAAGGAGTTTTAAAATACCAAGGGCCGATACTGTTGACGTTTATATTATGCTGTCCCCATTCAAATGCCAATACTTTTGTCATTTGAATCATAGCCGCTTTCGTCGCGGCATACACCACTCCTGTACGAAGTGCCACATGTCCTGCAACAGAAGCAATATTTATGATCTTTCCGCTTCCATTCGCTTTCATAAGCGTTCCTATTTCCTGACTCATCATAAAGGCAGATTTCAAGTTGGTATCCATAATCGTTTTCCATTCATCATCTGTCACTTCAAATGCATTTGATCTTATATTCATCCCGGCATTATTAATTAATATATCGCTGGTCAAATCATGATTTTCTATGTATTGAACAACCGCCCTGATATCCTCTCTGGATGTTACATCCGTGGGAAGGATATACGCCTTTTGTCCAAATTCATGGATTTGAGCTGCCGTTTCTTCCAGATTTTCCTTGGTGCGTGACAGCAGTACTACATCCGCCCCCGCTTCTGCCAGTCCGATGCTCAGTGCCCGTCCTATTCCACGCCCGGCGCCAGTAATGACCGCTGTTTTATTTTTCAGTGAAAAAGATGGTAAATACATTGTGACGCTCCTTTCTTTTTTGAATCTTTTATATTTTAACATAACTGGAAGACTGACCAAAGTAACCTATTCTTTCTTAGCTGGTTGTGTATGGACGATTATATGGATCTTTAATACAACCATTTCTCCGCAAAAAGAACACCTTCTGCTCTCATCGAATAATTGACAGCACCTTTTACAATAATACTTTTCCACTTGTTCATCCTCCCGCCCTTAAAAAACATCATTAATACATTGTATGTAACACTTTATTCAATGGAACAGGATATTTTCTCCATTTACTGCCTAGTTGTTTTATGTGATGAATTTCACATATGTTTCACAATTACCTCTCAATGTGTGACATTTATCACAGATGGACAATTGCTCCAAAAAGTATGATGAAGGTAATCCTGTACTTTATTAAAAAGGTGAAAGAAGGGAGCATTATGGAAAATTATGACTTGAATCGGAAAACTCGCACCAAGGTTGAAGATCAGGGTTCCCTGAAAGGAACCTTTACTTCCGTGTTGCTGCTGGGAGGGTTTCTGATCCTGTCATGGGTTGGAGTTTTTTTACTATTCATCAAACGTTTTTAATGGAAGAAAGAGTGAGTGAACATGCCTATGCATCGTTATGAAAAATGTTGGTTGACCCCTTGAACCGGCAGTCTTATTATCTTTTTGATTATTTTGGGGAAGCTGATAAAACACCGATGGTACTCGAAAACTGGAAGGTTTGGCTTACTATACCCTCATCTCTCATTCTTGATGCCTAGCCTATACTGTACCGCTCATGGAAATGTTCCAGAATGGACCTCCGCCTTCAAAAGATTTCAGGGTTTGGTAGATTACGTTAATCACCAAAAGAAGTTGGGACAAAACAAAAAACAACTACCAAAAGTCGAACATGATGACTCTAAATATCGCTAATGATTCCCATGCAAGGCTTCGCTTTCCGCGCGTTCTCACTTGTCTAGCTGCAGGGCTTAGAGACGCATGTAACCAAACTTGACCAAGAAGAAGAAGGCAATGAGCGCTTTCCAGGACGATTCGTTTTATAACACCTCCCGCTAACAAAGCCCTTTCTCTTTTCTAATAAGCTGACTCTCCGCGGGGGTTTTCGTCTTGTACTCCAATCGACTGATGGAACGAGCTAAAAGTAGCCATTAGAACAAAACGAATAAAAAACCCGAACTAACTTGAATCCAGGAAATCAAATTAGTTCGGGTTTTATTTAGACTATAACACTTTTATTCCAGCCTCTTCCTGGTTAATTAAGTGAGTATACCCTGGTATACTTTTCAATCAGATAATCTGCCAAATGGGAAGCATTCAACCCTTCCCCTGTTACATCGTTGAGGATTTCCAGCGGTTTTTTCATTTTGCCCCATTTATGGACATGGTCTGTTAACCACTCTCTTATAAGGCTAAGATCTCCATTTTCCAGAAGGTCATCGAAGTCGGGAATGTCTTTTTCCATTGCTTTTTTGAATTGTGCAGCATACATATATCCTAGTGCGTATGAAGGAAAGTACCCGAAGCTGCCGCCTGCCCAGTGAACATCCTGCAGGACGCCTTCTCCATTATGGGAAGGTTTGATTCCAAGGTATTCTTCGTATTTCTGATTCCAGATTTCAGGAAGGTCGCTTACCTCGATTTCATCATTGAATAAGCCTTTTTCAATTTCATAGCGGATGATGATATGTAATGCATAGGTTAATTCATCTGCTTCAATTCTGATTAGTGACGGCTTTGCTTCATTGATTGCTTTGTAAAAATGGTCAATATCCACGGAATCAAATTGACCATCAGTATATCCTTTTAGCAAATCGTAATTTTGTTTCCAGAAAGAATAATTTCTCCCTACAAAGTTCTCGTAAAACAAAGACTGTGATTCGTGAATTCCCATTGATGTTCCCGTGCATAATGGGGTGCCCACTAAATCTTTTGATATGTTTTGTTCATAAAGCGCATGGCCGCCTTCATGGATTGTACCGAATACTGCAGTTCTCCAATCACTTTCATCATACTTGGTTGTCACCCTTACATCTCCGGGATTTAATCCTATAGCGAAAGGATGAACGGTTTCATCCAGTCTTCCGGAATTGAAATCATATCCCATTTGATCCAGAATGTTTAAACTGAATTCCTTTTGTTTTTCTTTTGAGAAGTGTTCAAACAGAAAGTCAGTGTGAGGTTTATTTTCTGATTCTGAAATTTTATGAACTAACGGTACGATTTTTTCTCTCAGTTCACCGAATACTTTATCCAGAACATCAACGGTCACACCAGGTTCATACATATCAAGAAGTGTATCATATTTATTATTTTCGTAACCCCAATAATCAATGAAACGCTTAGTGAAAGATACCAATTTTTCTAAATAAGGCTGAAACATCTCGAAATCAGCTTTGGACTTGGCTTCTTCCCATACACTTTCAGCTTTGGATTGCAATACCACGTATTCCCTGTATTCCGAAGCAGGAATTTTTTTATTCCGGTCATATTCTTTCTGACATTCTTCAAGCAGTTTTTGTGTCCGTTCATCCAACTGCTCTCTCTCTGGAGACAGTTTAGCCAGATATGCTGCCATTTCATTTGAAGTGGACATCGCGAATAATTCGGAAGAAAGCATTCCGATGACCTCTGAACGCTGCTCTACACCGTTTTTGGGAGCTCCGGTCCGTAAATCCCAAAACAGTAATCCGAGCGCTTCATTATAAGCAGTCATTTTTTTTACATACTCTAGAAAATTGTCTCTCATTTCTACTAATTCTTCTCTCATCTTATAGCCCCCTTATTAAACATCATCCCTATTTTATCATATTTTTCTGACAAATCCTTCTAAAATGACTTAGGTCTATATATAGGCAAAGAGCCGCCTCCATTAGACGGCTCTTTTAGTTAAACATTCATTTTATCGACTTTAACAGGAAGAATCGATTCAACCACATCCATGTAGAATGCTTCTTCTTCATTTAATAAAATGTGCACCTTTCCGTGATCTTCGCTTGTCCGTATCAACCGACCAATTCCTTGTCGCAATCGGAGCAGCATGTATGGGATATCCACTTCCTCCGCTGCATTCATTGTATGCTTACGCTTCGCATCAAATACAGGGTCTTTAGGAGGGAACGGCAGAGAAACAATCACTACTTGAGTGAGAGATTCGCCTGGTATATCAAGACCTTCCCATAAATGATAGGAACATAAAACTGCAGATTGGTCATGTTGGAATTCTTCCACTGTATGACTGATTTCCTTATCACCTTCAAAAATGATTTTCCACTCCTGATCAGAATCGTGTCTATAAAATTCCCTGAATGCATTCATCTCTTCTTTAGAAGTGAAAAGCACAAGGGACTTTCCATTATTTTGTTTCAGCTGTTCCATAGCATATCGGAACTTCGAATCAGGGGCATTCAGGTTCTCAGGAATAAATACGTTCATCATCTCATCGTATTCGTACGGTGAATCCACTGAGAATTTTTCGAATTCCCCGATTCCCAGAGACTGGGCTACATATGAGAAATCGCGGTTATACGATAAAGTAGCGGACGAAAAAACGAATGGAATTTTTTGGGAAAATACCTTCGTTCTGAGTATTTCTTCCACCAGTCTCGGCATCACAACAAATGTATGTTCATCTTCGGTTACCTCAAGCCAGTAAATGCCTTTCTCATCTTCGAGGAACAGCTTTAATGAATACTGGATTTGTTCGAGATATTCCTCGACAACTTTCAATAAGTAGTCATCCATTACATACATTTCCGCTTCGAAAACAAGTTCATTCAATAGGTTTTCAATGCCTTCCGTCAAGAGCTTTCCCTGATCAAGAAGCGCGGATGAACGGGTTATATACTGCCTGTCCGTACCGGTTCCATTCTTCGCTCCCTGCTCTAATAATGTAAACCATTTTTCATTCGAAATCATGATATCTTCAATTTGATAAAGTGTCGTTTCCCTCATGTCAGATGCGGATAACCGTTCAAGCAGGCTCTCCAGCGTTTCCATTCTCATGCGGTAAGTCATTGCCTTCTGAGAGGCATATTCCAATAAATGGCCTTCGTCAAAAACGACCGAACTTGCTTCCGGTAATAGAGGCATTTGTCCTTCCCGTTTTCTTGAATCTTTAGTCCAAACATGTTCCATATAAAAGTCATGAGAACACACGATCAGGTCTGAAGAGTTTCTATAGTGCTCCCTGTGAAGCGTTTGCCCGCACCGATGGCGGTATACACAAGACATACAATCCTGTAAGGAATCCCAGCCAATTTCATTCCATTCCTCATCTGGTAAATGAGCATAGTCCTTACGGTCACCATAGTGGGTGAACCTGTTCATTGAATTGGTTTCATGGACGAATGCGGGCAGCCCTTCCCATATGTCATGGAAACGTTCATCCATATTCAGTTTTTCTTCAAGTTTTTTGTTACACAGGTATTGTTCTCTTGATTTTGCTAATCGGACATCTATATTCAACTCAAGTGCTTGTTCGAGTTTTTGAATGTCTCCGTCTTTTTTTACAAGCTGTTCAATAAGCGTTTCATCCGCGCAAGCAATAACGGCAGGCTTGCCTGTATACCGCGCATAGGACAATGCATATAACAGATAAACCAATGTCTTTCCCGTCCCGACGCCGGCTTCAGCAAACATGACTTGTTTCTGTTTGTACGCCTGGTTTAATTGAAATGCCATGAACACTTGCTCATCCCGAAGGTCGAATCCCTTTTCGGGTAAGATATCATAAAAGACATCTCCCACCCAATCTGAAAGTGCTTCATAAAAGGATTGATCTTTCGATAAATTGAAAGGTAATTTACTTTTCATGCTGACCTCCTGTATCCCTTTATACTGATAATCTAGTATGTTTTGTTGGCTGTTAACCACCGCTGCCCGCTTTTCCGCGCAGGGCTTTGCTTTTACACAGCCCCTATTCCAAAAAAAAGAAACACTCTATACAAAGGGGATAATGCCATTTGTTTGGAGCGTCCCTGATATCAATCGTATATTCTATTTTGTCTCAGCAGTTCAAACTGAAATGCTTTATTTAAGTTGTTCTTCGCATTCATCAAGCTTTCGTGTATGGGTTCTGTCCCCTCATGCTCAATTGAAATCGAAGACATAGAGCCTTCCAGCGCCTGATAAATCTTGTGGTAATCCGATAGAGAATGTTCCATTCCCTCTTCACTCCCCAGAAAAATGATAGCACTATTATACGCAGAGAATGAAGGGGATATTCTATTAATGAGTTAATTTCACAGCATTTATGATTTCTGATTATCTTTCCTCGGAGGTCTAGGTCCCCAATATTGGTAATAATCAGTCCTGATGAACCCGTTGAAAAGCTTGCGTTTCTTCGTAGCAGGTTTACCATAAAACTGTTCAAAATACTCGTGTGAAGTCAGCATATACACAGACCAGGTATCTAGTTTTTCAAATGCCTGTCCCATCTCTTTATACATCATTTCAACTTCAGGCCTTTCCCCCAGCCTTTCCCCATATGGAGGATTGCCGATTACCACTCCGTATTCCAAATCAGTGACGAAATCCTTCACCTGCATTTGTTTAAATTTCACTAGATCACCAAGTCCAGCCTCTAAAGAATTTTCTTTAGCAACAGATATCATACGGTGGTCGATATCTGTTCCAATTATCTCCAGAGGCTGGTCGTAGTTCGCCATGTCCTCTGCCTCCATACGTACTTTATCCCAAATGTCACCTGCAATGAAAGACCAGTTTTCTGATAAAAATTCCCGATTGAACCCTGGGGCGATGTTTTGTCCGATCATAGCTGCCTCGATCGGAATCGTACCAGATCCACAGAATGGATCGAGGAATGGCCGATCAGGATTCCACGTAGTCAATTTAATAAGGGCAGCAGCCAGGGTTTCTTTGAGGGGAGCCTCACCTTGCCCGATCCTGTAGCCTCTTTTATGAAGGCCCTGCCCGCTTGTATCCAACGTGATACTGGCTGTATCCTTAAGAAGTGCAACTTCAATTTTATACAGCGGTCCCGTTTCATCCAGCCATGAAGTCCGCTTATACGCTTTTCTGACTCTTTCAACTATTGCTTTCTTTACGATTGCCTGACAATCAGGAACGCTGTACAGTTTGGATTTAACAGATTTCCCCTGGACAGGGAATTCAGCATCCTCCGTGAGATAGTTTTCCCAAGGAAGTCTTTTTGTGTTTTCAAACAGCTCATCAAAGGAATAAGCTTTGAACTCCCCTACCAGGATCTTGACCCTGTCAGCAGTGCGAAGCCACATATTTGCTCTCGCAATAGCGGTTTCATCTCCTTTGAAGATGACCTTCCCATTCTCCACCTGGCAATCATAACCCAGATCCTTCACTTCCCTAGCCACAATTGCTTCAAGACCCATCGCTGCTGTGGCGATTATAGTATATGTACCCATGCATTACACCTCGTCCGTTTCAATTCTCTGTCTTATTATAGTCAATTTAAAGGTAAAATAGGCCTTCAGAAAAGCTCCAAAAATAAAAAGGACTGATACCAAAGGTAATGTTTTACCTGAATGTATCAGTCACTAGAGTTTGTAGTCAAAGAAATTTGTCTTCTCCTGAAATAGCGCTCTGTAAGCCATGTTTTGTTCCTTTGTACTGCAAGCGACTTGTCATCTCGTACTCAGGTGGTAATCATCTATCTACAAAGGTGATAAACACCTTTGTCCCTTCCTTCGTTCGCTTCCTCCGAAAGGGTTCCCCTACCAAATTTGGGTTTCTCGCTCGTGGGGTTTACCTCGTTCCACTCCTGCCATTTCTAACAGGACTTCGTCACTGTGGCACTTTCAAGGTAGTCATACCATATCCCGGAGGACTTAGGTACTTTCCCTGCCGTCAACTCAATTGAGCTGCCCTAGCTTATGAATTGGCTAGGCACGAACACTACGGGCATCTCAGCACCGTGCGAGCATGGACTTTCCTCTACAGCTAATACTGCAGCGATTACCCAAACGCTATTAAGGATCAGCAATAACTAATTATATAGTAAAGGTTTACTCATTTCAACTAGTAATATTTGTAAATATAACGGAAGTTCAATCGTAAAGTTTATTTCCAAACACATGCTTTTCAAGATTTGATAAACGTTTGAGAATATCAAAGTTTGTTGTGCCGGATGCTTGAGGCTGGGCAACTGGACGTTTGCTTGCCCCTTCTGCCTGCTTCTTCAAACGCATATTCTCCTGTTGAAGTTCTTCAATTTCCTGATGAAAGGTTTCATAATCTTTAATAATCAAATCAAGGAATTTATCTACATCTTCGGGCTTATAGCCTCTCATTCCGCTTTTAAATTCTTTTTCCAGTATATCTTTTGCCGTTAATTTCACTTTATCTGAGATCATCGCATTCACCTCTGTATTTATCTTTTTTATTTTTTCAAATAACCTTCATTTTGTCAAATTATTTAGAATGGCCTGTTCGTGCTAGTGTGTTCTTATTAAATTCATTCATTTTTCCATTGTTCTTCTTCCACAACCCACTGAAGATCATGAAATGAAATTGTCCTGATTTCAAAGTGAGGATTACTCTCCTTGTACTTTATGGCTTCTTGATAAAAATACTTTGGCGAGCCTTCTTTCTCCTCATCGAATAAAATAACAAGGAATTGACTTTTATGCAGGAACAAAAGATTACGGTTTCTAAATTGCTGAGGACTTTTATAAGGGTCTTTCGATACAGAATCTACAAAATCAGCCTGAGCAAGTATCATTTCATAGTATTCCTTATTATTTTCATTCCAGTTTTCATCCTGATTCAGGAATGGTGTCAGTACTGCTAGTTTTAAATCAGGATATTCTTCCTGCAGTTCGAGTACAACTTCAGCACCCCATAACTCCACACCAAGCTGCCCGCTGACCGTGACCCATTCAAGTCCCTCATCAAGCAAGGAAAGTAATTCTTTTCTTAATGCTTGTTTTATGTAGTGAATAGCTTTATCGTCTTGCTTGAAAATTCCCAGCTCAAAAGATTTATAACCTGTTAAGCATGCAACCTTGCTCAAGAAGCAAAACTCCTTTTAGCAGGCAGTGTATAGGATACGTTAAAATCTGCCCGATTGTTTACACTCTATTGTATCATATTTTCCGAAAGTGTTCCTTCTTATCGTGGCTGAAATAAGGATGGTGACCTCAAAGACCCTCCTTCTATGGAGAAATAGTCTTTGAAGCCACCTTAAGTTTCTTTTTTAGCCTATTGTATTTTAATTAGTATAATCCAAATGGCGGTCGAGGGCGCGGACCAAATCCGGGTCCCCCTGGGCCAGCTTGGCCTCCTCCACAGTTAAATTGCTGGTTTGTCACATTGTCTACTGCCGATTGAGTTTGAGGGAAGTAGTGTTTATGCTGGTATTGGATATTGTTGACTGTAGTTGTATGCTGTGGATGGATATGCGGTACCTCATAGGTAGTGAAAGTGTGGTTCACGCAATTTTTTTCAGGGTGCATAACTGCCGGAAGCACCTTATTGGGTCTTGGTCTACAAAACATTATCATGTTCTCCTTTCATCATATAATTGATACATTAATAGCCTATGAAAAGGGCAGAGAACATGTACTAATGAAAATACCTATTTTTGTACACTCCGTTAGTAGTTGAATCAACTTAGTCCAGAATGTCCGTCAATATCAATCAAACATTACATGAAGCTATATAAAGTTTCAGAGTAATTCGAAAAGAAAAACGCCGTTAAACCAATGACGACAAAGAATAAAATTAAAATCGCACGGTTCATATTCATCATCCTATCTAAACATAAATAATTTCCACACAATTATTCATTTTACAACGACTTGTGAAAATTCTCAATATATAAATAAGAAGAATGTACCATGAATTTACGTTTTTTTACTAGATTCAAGAAAGAGATTCAAATCAAGTTAATTTTTTCCTGTCCATTTTCGAACTCACTCGATTTATACGGGTATATAGTTGCTCAAGGCGGCTTTCCTTTTTCCCATTTTTAAAATCGATTTGGTTCAAAATCTCTTCCAATTCCAGGCATTTTGTCAATGCCTTCTCAAAGTCTTTCATTTTATGTTCATAGATCTTTGCCAATTCTTCAAGGACGGCGACTTTAATGTTGGCTGGACAGTCATTGCTGATCCCCTCCCATAGTCCGGCCGCTTTGTCGAATTGTTTTTCTTTCTTACATCTCAGAGCAAGATGGTGAACTGCTTCATGATGCTGCTTTTTTTCATTTACAATATACACAAAGCGGTCTTTAGCCATCTCAGCATTCCCAGTATACTCCAGCCACCTGCCAGCCTCAAAAGTTTCCTGGTCTGTAGAGGAGTCCGAAACGTCAAGCAGCTGAAACGTTAAATGTGTATATAATGTAATTAATGATAAGATATCCAACTCGTTGTGTTCCATCACCTTCAAAATGCCTTCTGGATCCCTTCTCTCTATGAAATCAAAATAAATCATAGGAGCAAGATACCCGGGCACATCATCCACTCTTTCAAAATCCAGAACCAGCCTCTCTACATTTGTCAGCTTCACCGATTCCATTTTATGTTTAAACAACCTGCGCGATCCATGATATAAATCAAAATGTCCAAATGCAGGAAGCTTCGGAACGTGTTCCTTGATTAATGTGTGCCTTGTTTTGACCTGTGGCCAATCAAAGGCTTTCCCGTTATATGTTACAAGGGTGTTATAATCCACAGTTTTCAAGAAACTGTGATAGAGAGGGATCTCACTGCCTGGCTGGGGAAGAAAGTGCTGAGTTATAACTACCTCATTTCCGGCAATTTTTCCATGACCAAGTAAAAAAATCGTATTGCCGACCCCTCCTCCGAGTCCTGTGGTTTCTGTATCGAAGAAAAACAAATCTTCAGGTGCCAATCCATTGGAGGATAGAGGATGAGTACCGTGAAAATTTTGCCAGGCGGCAACTGCCTTCACTAGATCTTCAAATCTATATTTGCCGTGCCTGTGCTTAAGAGGGTACCTTTTTTCCCTTACAAGGCAATAATCTTCATCCACAAAATAGGTTACGGTCCCGTGTTCTTTCCATTTATCTTTATGAGGAAGATCAGCATTCGAAAGATCAGCCGATCTCCCTGAGTTCTTTTCATTCTCTTCATTAGTTCTTACAATGTGTTTTTTCATTCTGTTCAGTTTGTTTTTCAGGGACACTGTCTCCCTCCTCTCTTCCTTTATTGAATGAATAAATCAAGCAGTTTCAGCGTATCATTTTTTGCCGTTTTCATGGAATGTTCTGTACCGATGCATGATGGACAGCCAGATTGACATAGACAGCTTTCAATCAAGCTTCTTGCTTCAGAGAGTATCTGTTCAATTTGCTCATATACTTTTTCACTTAAGCCAATTCCGCCCGGATATCTGTCATATATAAATACCGTCGGTTTATCATTATGTGCGGCTTTCACCTGAGGAACGACGAAGATATCACTCGGGTCGCACATCACATAGAGCGGAATAATGGATTTTAAGCTTTGTGCAGCCCCGATCAAACCCTCCTCTAAACGTTCCTGTGTGAAAGGTGAACTGTCGCTTAGAGAAATCCAGCTTGAATTGGTATGAAGTTCCTCCTCCGGAAGATGGATTGGTCCCGATCCTATATTTTCGTGAGTATCGAACTTTATTTTTTTGAAAATCGTTGCCATAGCCTGTACGGTGACATCACCATATGCGATTTCACAGGTGCCGGTATCTCTTTGTTTATCCGTTTCCAATACCCGAAGCTGTACTGCCAGGTTGGCATCGGTAAAGTAATCGACATCCACCTCCCTGACAAAGGCCTTCTTTTCTTCCCAATCCAGCTTTTCCACTTGATATTGAATCCCCTGATGCAAATAAATGGCTTCCTCATGGAGAAGTGTCATCGCAGAGAATCGATCCATTTCCCCGATTACTTTTACAGCTGCAATATCAGTCTGATCAATGATGATCACATTTTCCTGGGAAGCTGAACGAAGGCTTATGTTGTGGGCAGGAAATACGTCATTCATCCAATACCACTTATCTCCGTTTTTATGAAGGAGCTTTTCTTCTGCCAGAAATTCAAGAATATCATCCACCTCATGAGAACCGAATTGTTCCCCATCTTTGAAAGGAAGTTCATATGCGGCACATTTTAGGTGGTCAATCAGGATAATTAAATTATCAGGATTAATTCTTGCAGTTTCCGGTGTTTGCTTAAAGAAGTAGTCAGGGTGGTCAATAATGAACTGATCGAGAGGACTGGAGCTTGCCACCATAATCACAAGTGATTCTCCATGTCTCCTTCCCGCTCTCCCTGCCTGCTGCCAGGCACTGGCAATGGTCCCTGGGTATCCGGTCATGATACATACCTGGAGCTGCCCGATGTCCACACCCAATTCAAGCGCATTTGTGCTGACGACTCCATATATCTCTCCTGAACGCAGTCCTTTCTCAATTTCTCTCCTTTGAGTAGGAAGGTAACCCCCTCTATATCCACGAATCGATTTTATACCTAATTGACTCTTGACTAGTTCCTGTAAATAAGTGAGGATGATTTCAACCCTGACCCGGCTGCGTGCGAATACGATCGTTTGTATTTTATTCTTCAGAAGCTCCCCGGCAATCCTTCTCACTTCCAGGGTTGCACTTCTCCGTATATTCAAAGGTTTATTGACGATCGGGGGATTATAGAAAACAAAATGTTTCTTTGCACTTGGCGCACCGTTGTTGTCGATAAGCTCCATTTCGGAACCTGTAAGATGTTCAGCCAGTTCTTTAGGATTGGCAATCGTTGCCGATGTACAAATGAATACAGGCGATGCACCGTAAAACTGGCATATTCGTTTCAATCTTCTGATCACATTGCTTACATGCGAACCAAATACACCTCTGTAAATATGAAGTTCATCAATGATCACATATTTAAGGTTTTCAAATAATGAAACCCACTTTGTGTGGTGAGGGAGTATGGCTGAATGGAGCATATCCGGGTTGGTTATGACGATATGTCCCGCTTTTCTGACCTTCTGCCTGATATTGGCCGATGTGTCGCCGTCGTATGTATAGCTGTTTATGGAGGCACCCGCTTCTGAAATGATTTCATTCAGTTCGCTCTTCTGATCCTGGGCAAGGGCTTTTGTAGGAAAGATATATAAAGCCCTTGCATTTTGATCTTCCATGATCTTTTGCAAAACAGGAAGATTATAGCACAAGGTTTTTCCGGAAGCCGTCGGTGTCACTGCCGTAAAACTCATTCCCTTCAGTGCCAGCTTAAATGCATCGTGCTGGTGCGTATACAGTTTTTCGATCCCTCTGCCGTACAAAGCTTTCTTTATTCGATCATCAACCACTTCCGGGATATCCACAAGTTTTGCAGGCTTTTCATCTATTGTATGCCAATGTATGATTTGTTTATTGAATTGGTCGTCTTTTTTGAAATGCTCTATTATTTCTTGAAGGTTGTTTTTTCTAAACATCTTCTTCACCTCTAAAACCATTTTATCGAATCTATGTTCGAAAGTAAAAATAAAAAAATCCGGCAATGGCTGCGCCGGATTTTTTTATTCATTGTTTCTGATTAATAAATTCTTTTATTATATAAGCAAGCTTTTCAGGTTGTTCAAACAGACTCATGTGGCCGGATTCAGACAGCACTTCGGTATGAATATGAGGTGCTTCCTCTTGGAAGACGTTTTCTTTCGGGATGATTTGGTCATGTTCACCTGCTATTAGAAGAACTGGTGTATTATTATTGTTAATTGCAGCGGAACGGTCTTTTCTGTTTCTCATTGCCTTCAGGGTTTCAACGGCTCCAACCGGGCTTGTCTCGTACCCGATCTCTTTCGTTAACCGGATTTCATCTTTCAGGACATTTAATTTATTCGGGTTGAATAGTTTTGGTGCGAGGTCATCCACAAATGTGTTAAGTCCATTTTCTTTGATCACTGCAATCGATTTTAATCGATTTTCCTTTGCTTCAACATTGTCAGGCAGCACTGTGGAATGGATAAGACCGAACCCTTTTAACTTTTCCCGATACAGTTCCGCAATTGCCAGGGTCACGTACCCGCCTAAGGAATGGCCGAATATATATACATTTTCCAACTGTTTCTGGTCCATGAAATAATGAATATCTTTAGCCATATCTTCAATACTGAATGGGGAATCGCTTATACCTGATTTACCATGACCTCTCAGGTCAATTGTGATGACGCGGGACGAATCCAGCAAAGGAATGATATCTTGCCAATAAGCGGAACTTCCGCAAAAACCATGAAGAAGTATGACTGTATCTTCACCTTCGCCGCGATCTTGAAAAGCTAAATCAAATTCACCTACGTGTTGCTTTTCCATCATCTTTTCCCCCTTTATGGATAATGCTTATATATTTCCTCTCTGACATTTTTTTAAACAATGAGATAGGCACACTTACTTAATGAGTTCATACATTAATTATGAAAAGATCTGTCCCGAAAGGAGATACCATCCATGGCAAAACATTTTTCAGATGATTCTTCAAGGAAAAAAGGATTTGGGGATCTTATGCACTCAATGAATGAATTCTTTCATGAAAAACCGATGAAAGGGATGCTGCAGAGTATTGATGAATTTTTCACATCCGCCTCCAATCCATTTAATTCTTTCCCTGTTGAATTTAAAGAACTGGAAGATTTTTACTTGGTAACTGCTGAGCTTCCCGGAGTGAAGAAAGAGCAAATCAACCTGGAAGTATTCCCAAACTTTGTCACGATTACAATCACGAATATGGAGCACTATTCCGAAGAAAATAAAAACAATCAAGTAATCAGGAAAAAACAATCCATGAACAGGAGCAGCAGGACCATCCCATTCCCTTCTTTGGTAAATGATAAAGATGTGAAAGCATCCTACAAGGATGGTTTGTTACAAATAAAAGTGGAGAAACAAACCGGAAGAAAAATCAGTATTGAATGATGCATTATGCGCTCGAAACGATATACGGACTTAAAGTAATAAGAGCAGCTGGGTTCAGCTGCTCTTTCTCTTATAACTTAAACATTCCTCCCAGACCTTTTACGAGTGAAGACACTTGATTCACCGTTCCCATCATCTGTCCTGCTGTATTCATTACTTTGTTGAAGTCAAATGAACCATCCTGCGATTTGAACGAATTCATGATCGTACCCATCCCGGAATTAGATTTCTTTGCCATGAATGATGCTTTTGGATAAGGATTTGCGTATGACTGCTGCTGCATCGCCTTCATTTGATACGGGTTATATTCTTCGTGCTGAAGAGGATTTTCAAAATATGGATTCGTGTAGCCTGCTTGGTTGAGTTGGCTGGTTGGACGGACAGGATCCGGAGAATAATGGAAAGGAGGAAAATGCTGCCCTTCCCCCTGCGTTTGGTAGTTACCCATTTGCCCCAAATTGTGACTGGCAGGATGGGGAAACGGATAAGGATAATAATTCGGATAGCGGTGAGGAAAACGATGTGAATTCATACTAAGCCCCCTTACTAATAACAGTTACTACACAGTATGAAACAATGAGACATATGGTGAAGAAACCTATAAAATATTTTCGACAAATTCACAAAAAATGTCGGAAGTTACACTATTCTAACAACTTCAAGAAAAGGCTATCTATGGTAGGATAATTAATAGAGGGTCCCTCTTTTAGCATGTTATGAAATCAAAGTATTGGGAGGAATGAGAATGAACTTTAGTGAATTGTTAAAAAAGTATGAGCATCAGAAACAGCATGAGACAACCGATGTGCACGAGCTTCTTACGTTGACAAAAAAACTCTATATTTCAAATGAAATTTCTCTGCAAAACTATAAAGAACTTATAAAGCAAATAAGCGGCATCGGCAGCGGTGCAGTTCCTACACTCTAAATGGGTCTACGAAAGGGCTTCCCGCGGGGAAGCCCTTCTTCTATTCATTCAGTTCGTCAAGGACAGTCTGTAATACATAATGAACGGATTGATGATGGCTGATAAAACGGTTATAACTCGATTCCGGGAAGAAACAATGTACAGAAAGCATTTCAATATTATCGTACGTATTCATGATCTGTGGAAAGTGAAGATGCTTTGGACGATCTGCCCTGATCCATTCAAGAGAGAGCTCCTTCCATTGATCATTTAAGTTTTTCACTTGATCCGCGAAAGGTTTGACTTCCTTATAGAAATCTCCTTTTTCTTTCGTCCTGCGTCTTTCTTTATATTCATTCATCATTTGTTCCACTGAGACAAGCAGGTCTGCGGTTACATGTTTTAGTTGTTCCAAGAAAAAACCTCCAGGGGGCCGTAAGTCAAAAATAAAAAGTAGCATGATATGCTACTTATATAAGTAAGTTTATGATGTCTTGTAAGATAATTCAAGCTTCTGCCGTACAAATGAATGGTCTCTTTTATTTAAGATGGCGTCTGTCCTGCTTTCAATTGCAGAAAGTTTTCCTTCAATCTCTTCAATTCTCCCGGCCAGTTTCGATCCTTCTACCTTTTCCTCCATTGAAATTCTATCATATACACTTTGTTCAAGCTGATTTAAGCTTTCTTCAATTTCGGCCAGTTTTAACATAATATCTTGTTTTGGAAGCATGCTTCTTCCCCCCGGATTTTTTGGATTTAATAAGTTATTCTCCCCCAAAGATCCTTTACCTTCCTCCCTGACAAAACTAGAAGGGTTTCGTCAAAGAAAGTGCCATTAGGACAACCGCGATGTTATTATTCGACAGCTGCTGAATAAATCATGTCAAAGCTCAAATAATAGTAACGGAGGTGTTCACATGAAAACACATAAGAATAAGAACTCTAAACAACCTGCTGAATCAAACCAGCATCAGACAAAAGCATCAAAAGGCAACCCAAAGCTTGAAGGCGAAAACAGACCGTCCACGTAAATTAATTTTTTATAACCTAAAGAACTGCCTCGTTTTATACGGGCAGTTCTTATCTTTTTCCTGTAACTATTGCCTTCAGCCACGCTGCTTTCTTCAACTGCTTCTGTTTATGGGAAAACCATTTAGCCATGCATGAATTTTTCGGCATGATTGGTTTCTCATACCAGTCATTTTTTACAGTTGTATTGGAGGACCAATCACTTTTCATCTCCCAATGATGATTCACTTTATGGTAGACACTCGTTAGTGTCGGGGTATTCGTCCTGACCATAGCAGGGTCGCAATAATATTCATAATCATTTCTGGAACCTGTAGGTGTCACCTTCATGGCAAACTCTTTAAGAGATGAATGATGATCTTTATGAAATAACAATCGAAATAATATATTCCCCAATCTGATACGCTCATTCACATTCCTGAAGTCGTGAACGCTTGCTCCGATTAGCTCACCATTGACTGTGGGAAAAACTACTGAACAAAAATGAAGATGATCTTCAATAAAGAACAAACCCGATCGGAAAACCTTTTTTCTATAAACAGGGTGTTCAATGACCGGACGCTGTATTAGGTTTTGCTCATTTATAATCTGAGATTGCACCAGCCTCTCTTCATTTCCGGTTTCCCAGAATCGCTTCCATTCATCCTCCATAAAAGAAGAAACATGAAATTCCTTCAGCAGGTGAAACATCTTCTCTTTGAATAACGTCGAATAATGATAGATGAGGAGTTGCGGAAAGGCATCCTGGAAAATGGACCAATTTGCCCTTTCATACGTCATAAAAAGATTCTTCCTAGATTCAGACGGCAGCAGGACTTTAAAGGTTTCACTCTCCAAATCCGTCATGTTCCAGCCCGCGTTGCGTGATACCATCGATGCGAGAAACGCCCATTTGATTTCAGGATGGAGAAGATAAAATTTTTGATAAGCGATTGTCCTTGTTATATTATCTTGATTGTGCCGAAGAATGAGGCATTTGAGCACATCAACCAGATCACTCTTGCGTTTGAAATCAGAAATATAGGGTAATAAGCGATAAGCATCATTGAATTCATCCATGTATTCCTCTTCTCCTTTAGTCATATCTTAAGGAATTTGTAATGAATTATTCACACAAATTGGAGTGGTTTCTGTTATGATATAGTTTAGTCTGCGAGGTGCATTGCCATGAAATTCCATTACCCTAATGGGAAAAAGTATATGGGAACGAAATCTCCTTCTGAAAATAAGAGTTTTAAACAAGTCTCTTACAGTAATCGCGGGATGACTTTGGAGGAGGATATAAATGAAACCAATGAGTATTATCTTGCCCATAAAACTGCCGTTATCCATAAAAAGCCGACTCCAGTCCAAATTGTTGATGTCCATTATCCAACCCGAAGTGCAGCAGTGATTAAGGAAGCATACTTCAAGCAGCCTTCCACAACAGATTACAATGGGGTTTATAAAAGCAGATATATAGATTTTGAAGCAAAGGAAACAAAGAACAAAACCTCCTTTCCCCTTCAAAATTTCCATGAACATCAAATCAGCCATATGGAGAGTGTCTTTATCCAGGATGGCATCACCTTCGTATTACTTCGGTTCTCCTTATCAGAAGAAGTATATTTACTTCCTTTTGAAGCCTTGAAAACCTATTGGGACCGGATGATGAACGGAGGAAGAAAATCAATTCGGAAAAATGAAATTGTAGAATCAGGCTATAAAATCCCTTTGGGGCTTCATCCCCGGGTGGATTATTTAAAAATAGTCCATCGGTTGTATTTTTAGATATAAAAAAATGAGATAGTCTATAGTTTATCTCATTAGCAGTAGTAGAATTTAAAACTTAGACAATACTAAAAAGACAGAAGATTGAAAGCGAGGAAACAATATGGCTGGTCAATATAAGTCACGGGAAGAAAAGCGTCTAGCCCAGCAAAAAACAAAAAAGCCTAAGAATAAAAAGAGATCCATGGTAAAACGTGTCATCATTTCTTTATTCATTATAGGAATCATAGGGATGCTCGCAGGTGCGGGATTATTTGCCTATTATGCATCGAGTGCACCGAAGCTGGATGAAAAATTATTGAAAGATCCGATAGCATCAGAGATTTATGATATGAATGGCGAATTGATTACAACTGTCGGTAAGGAAAACAGGGAATATGCCAATTTCGATGAGATTCCCAAAGTCATGCAGGATGCTGTCCTTGCAACTGAAGATAACCGTTTCTATAAGCATAACGGGATTGACCTCATCCGTCTGGGCGGGGCAGTGATCGCTAATATTACAAGCGGTTTCGGTTCTGAGGGTGCATCTACCATCACTCAACAGGTCATTAAGGGATCTTTCCTCAGCCCTGATAAAACACTGAAGAGAAAAGCACAGGAAGCATGGCTGGCAATTAAGCTGGAACAGGAATATACAAAAGAAGAGATCTTTGAAATGTATTTCAACAAGGTCTATATGTCAGCAGGCATCCATGGTATGGCGACTGCAGCAGACTATTACTATGGCAAGGAAATTAAGGACATAAAACTTCATGAAGCAGCCCTGATAGCAGGTCTGCCGCAAAGCCCAAACAATTATAATCCGTTTAATCATCCTGAAAGTGCAGAAAAAAGACGAAATATCGTCCTGTCACTGATGGCACAGCACGGGAAAATTACTGAAAAAGAAAAAGAACAAGCCCAAAAGATACCTATTAAAGAAGGTCTGGTGTCTAAAGAAAAATTGGAAGCAGAAAATGGAAATAAATATCCGGCATATGTAGACGCCGTTATTGATGAAGTCGAAAAAATGGGAGAATATAATTTATTTTCGGATGGACTTAAGGTTTATACAACGTTAGATCCGAATGCCCAGAAACGTGTTGAACAAATTCTGGCAGGTGAAGCCACTAGTTTCAATTATCCAGATCAAGAAGGCGGCATCATGCAGGCCGGCATTACCTTGATGGATACCCAAACCGGGGAGATCCGCGCAATTGGAGGCGGAAGAGATACCGAGGAACAAGTACAACGCGGTTTTAACTATGCGATTGATACAAAACGCCAGCCCGGTTCAACAATCAAGCCGCTGCTTGATTATGGTCCTGCTGTTGAATACTTGAAATGGTCGACATATCATATCTTGAAGGATGAACCATATAAATACACGGATGGTCCTGAGATCAACAACTATGATATGCAGCATAAAGGCGCCATCTCAATACGGGAGGCTTTATGGGATTCCCGTAATGTTACTGCCTTAAAAGCATTCCAGGAAGTTGGACCTGAAAAAGCAGAAGAATTCGTAAACCGTCTTGGACTTGATTTCGACCATTATTACGAATCTGCTTCAATCGGTGCCGTTTCACCGGGTATGAACTCTGTCCAGATGGCAGGTGCGTATGCCCCGTTTGGTAATGAAGGAATCTATAATAAGCCTCATGCTGTAAAAAAAGTGGTCCTTCGTGATGGAGAAACAGAAATTAAAAACGATAATAAACCTGAACCTGCAATGAAAGAATATACTGCCTACATGATTTCAGATATGCTGAAGAGTGTCATAGATCATCCAAGAGGCACCGGCTTATACGCTAAGGTACCAGGATTACCGATGGCAGGTAAATCAGGAACGACCAACTATGATCAAAAAACACGTGAAGCAAATAATATTCCTAAATCACATGCTCCCGATTCATGGTTTGTCGGTTATACGACCAATTACACAGCAGCTGTATGGACGGGATATGATCAACCAAACAAATTCTCATTAAGCCCCTCTGACCGGCATATCGCCCAATATATCGTCAAAGACTTAATGAGCTATGTACATGATGGTGTTGATACACCAGACTTCAAGAAACCAGGCAGCGTGGTCGAAGTTCAGGTTGAAGAAGGAAGCATCCCGGCCAAACTGCCGAGCGATTACACTCCTGATGATAAAATCATCACTGAACTATTCGTAAAAGGAACAGAACCTACAAAGGTTTCCCAAGAGTTCGATAAACTCGATGCACCAAAAAGCCTGAAAGGTAAATTCAATAAAAATGACAAAACGATTACCCTTGCCTGGGACTATGATAAAAAGAAAAAAGACGGCGTTACATTTGAAGTTTCAGTATTGATTAATGGTGCTGATAAACAAACGCTCACAACAACCGATAAAAACGGCCTTAACGTAGAAAATATTACATCCACCGGCACATTAACCTTTGAAGTTGTTGCTATCAAGGGTGACCAGCGAAGTGATCCTGCCACTGTAAATGTGAATGTGGATGGCGGCGATAATGAAGACGATGAAGAAAATGGAAATGAGCAGGAAAATGGTGATGGACAGGGTAATGGAAACGGCCAAGGAAACGGTAATGGCCAGGGAAATGGTAATGGCCAAGGAGACGGTAATGGCCAAGGAGACGACAATGGCCAAGATGACGGCAATGGCCAAGATGACAGTGAAGGCAATACCGGCGATGAAGAAGGAGATAATCCCCCTTCAGATGGTGACGGAACCGATCCAGGAGAAGGTGGTGCCGGTGACGGCACTGGTAATGGAGATGGGACCGGGGATGATACGGGAGACGGCACCGGTGGCGGCACCGGGGATGGTACCAATGGTGAAAGCGGCGTTTCTCCCTGATTCCTCTCCGTATGGATTATTTAATCAATAAGAACATAGAATAAGGCAGCTCGGGATAATCCCGGCTGCCTTATTCTATGTTCTTTTTTAAGTTAATGATTGCCCGATCCTTCGCCACCTGCTTATACTGCTCCTGGAATAATTCTGTCAGCTGTACATAAGAATGATAAAGTTTTGTGTTTTGCCTGATAAAAGTTACTCTCTCTTCAACATTCACCGGTTTCAGCGATAGATCCTTGCAATCAAGATGCCACTCTCTTAGTGAGACCGGTACTGAATTACTCCAGAACAACAGCATATAGAATAAAGCAATTCCTTTTTTCATATGGTTCTGTACCGATTTATCTCGGGATTTATATTTTTCCTTGATGGTTCCTTGTTCTTTATTCCAGCTGTCTATAACATCTTTAACCACTTTGTCTCGATATAGCCAGGGTAAGTACTTCTTCTTTATCCCATTGTAATACAGAACTTCATACGCAAAGAAATGCTCTTCCTCCATATATCGTTCAGGACAGACATAAACTTCATTGTCCCCAAAGAAGTAAGGATCAAACAGTTGCTCCGGAACTTTCAGAAGTACGGCCGTCATATCTTTTCCTTCTTCTTCATTCTTTTCTGGCCTTCACGGCATAAATCCAGCAGCGGACAAATATCACATTGCGGGGACTGGGCTTTACAGTGGTATCTACCAAAGAAAATCAAGCGATGGTGAGTTTCAGACCATTCTTCCCTGGGAATCTTTCTCATTAATGTGTTTTCAACTTCAAGGACGCTATCTTTCCACCTGCAGATTCCCAGGCGTTTACTTACTCTCTCAACATGGGTATCCACTGCAAGTGCTGGTTCACCGAATGCTACCGACACCACTACATTTGCCGTCTTCCTTCCTACCCCCGGAAGTTTAACTAGCTCTGAATGTTCTACAGGTACTTCTCCCTGATGTTCATCTAAAAGAATCTTGCACAACTTCTGGATGTTCTTTGCTTTGTTTCGAAATAGGCCGATGGAACGGATATCCTGCTGGAGTTCTTCCAAAGAGACATTTAAATAATCCTGTGGGGATTTATATTTTTCGAATAAGTTCTTCGTTACTTTATTCACTAAGGCATCTGTGCACTGAGCAGAAAGCAAAACTGCGATCACCAGCTCAAATGGATTATCATGGCGCAATTCACAGTGCGCATCAGGAAACATTTTTCTCATTTCTTCCAGGCAGATTTGGACAGATTTATTATTCAACACTCTTTATCTTCTCCTCACTCTGATTCAAATTCGTTTGCTGCATACACTATCAAAGGGACTGCCCCTGTTCGGGTCAGTCCCTTTGCCTTTTTGTTATTGCTCCAGCCAATTATAGAAAGGAACCGATTTTCTCTTTGGCATATCATCATCATGGCGGGCAGTTGGTTTTTGATGCGGTCTGAACTTTTGACTTTGATTGCGTGCATCCTCAATCGTTTTTACGCCATTTTTCTTCCATTCAAATAGAATGCGGTCAATGTACCTGAAATTCAATTTTCCTGAAATAACCGCTTCACGCAAAGCAGCTTTGATGATGGTGGAATTATGCTCATCCTGATCAAGCCACATAGCCAGCGTCTCACACTCGAGAGGTGATAAGGGACGGCCGAATTCCTGTTCGAATATCGAATAGATGTCGGCTTCTTCTTCCATTGATTTCTGCATTTTCTTCATCTTGGACGCTTGAATAACAAAATCGGCAAGCTTTTCCCATAATGGGGCAAGTGAATATCTCTCAAATAATATCCCTTCTGGCGACGAACCTTCTTCAATCGCCAAGAATTGATGCTGCATCAACTTCCTTAAGGTGGAAGAACAATATTCCGAAGAAATACTCATATGTTCCGAAAGTTCTTCAGGTGTGGGAAAATAATTCCCTTTTTCTATCTGTCCGTAAATATGCAGCAGCAGGACAAATTCAGATTCATTAAGTCCCAGCGTATGATAATTCGTTAATAATAATTGCGGAATGTTAAGGGTCCCTTCTTCAATCCAGGACACCATCAATTGTTTATAATCCATATTCGGCACACCTCTCTTTAAGTATATCATGCTTATCATCTATGTCGATATGGATGTGTCCAGAAGAATTTTTTAACACTTTTTATTACTTATAGAACATTGAATAAGGTGTTGATTTTTCCATGCAACAATTCAGAACCAATAAAATGTTCCATAAAAAAATGCCGACTTTATGCTGCATTTCTGCAGTAAAGCCGGCCTGAAAAAAACTTATGGATATAGACGGTTTAATAGACGAGGGAATGGAATTGTTTCCCGTACATGTTCAACTCCACTGATCCATGCTACTGTTCTTTCAAGTCCAAGTCCGAATCCTGAATGTGGGACTGAACCATATTCTCTTAGTTCCAAATACCACTTATACGCATCCGATGCCAATTCATGCTCTTCGATACGCTTTTTCATAAGTTCTGCATCATGAATACGTTCAGAGCCGCCGATGATTTCTCCGTATCCTTCTGGAGCTATAAGGTCGGCACACAGCACTACATCTTCACGATCCGGATCTGGCTGCATGTAGAAAGGCTTTAAAGAGGTCGGATAATGGGTGATGAAGACAGGCTTGTCATATGTTTCAGCGATTGCTGTTTCGTGAGGTGCCCCGAAATCATCTCCCCAATTTATATCGTTGAATCCTTTTTCATGAAGAAGCTTGACAGCATCATCATACGTAATTCTTGGGAATGGAGCTTTAATCTGTTCCAATTTGGAAGTATCCCTTCCTAACCGTTCTAATTCAAGCTTACAGTTTTCCAGGACTGATTGAACGATAAACGATACATATTGTTCCTGGACTTCCAGGCTGTCCTTGAAGTCATAGAAAGCCATTTCAGGTTCAATCATCCAAAACTCAATCAGATGACGGCGTGTTTTGGATTTTTCTGCTCTGAACGTCGGTCCAAAAGAAAAGACTTTACCAAGTGCCATCGCTGCAGCTTCCATATATAATTGTCCACTTTGAGAAAGATAAGCATCCTCTTCAAAATATTTTGTTGCAAATAATTCCGTCGTTCCTTCAGGAGCACTGCCTGTTAGAATAGGCGGGTCAACTTTGACGAACCCTTCCTGATTAAAGAATGCATACGTGGCACGGATGATTTCATTTCGGACCTTCATCACAGCATGCTGTTTACGGGAACGCAGCCATAAGTGACGGTGATCCATAAGAAATTCTGTACCATGTTCCTTGGGGGTAATTGGATAATCAACCGCTTCGTGGATGACTTCCATTGACTTCACTTGTAATTCATAGCCAAACGGTGAGCGTGAATCTTCAGAAACAATACCTGTCACATATAAGGAAGTTTCCTGTGCAAGCGATTTTGCTTTTTGAAAGATTTCTTCTTCTACCTCACTCTTGACTACTACTCCCTGAATGAATCCTGTTCCATCCCGAAGCTGTAGAAACGCAATTTTACCACTTGAACGCTTATTGGCAAGCCAGGCACCGATCGTAACCTCTTCACCAACAAACTTATTTACTTGAGAAATTGTTGTTTTCACGTTTTTATTCCCTCCAAAAAAAACTAAGACGCTGTATGTATCGTATTATATTATACATTTCGAGCCACCTTGTCGCAATAGATAGCATAAAACAGCTATATGCTCAAGGAAAAGAGCAGACCGTGGTCTGCCGATCTGCCCGTCCTTCACTTATTTACTTTTGCTTAAGACAAACTCATGTATTCTTTCGATTGCCTTTTCAATTTGCTCAAGGCTCGTAGCGTAAGATAAGCGGATGTTATCTTCCGAACCGAATCCCGATCCTGGAATAACTGCTACATTCGCATCTTCTAAAAGGGCTTGAACGAAAATGTCTACATTGTCATATCCGGTCAAACGGGCAGCCTCTTTTACATTGGGGAACAAATAAAATGCGCCTTGAGGCTTTAAGCAGTCAAATCCAGGGATATTGTTCAGTTTTTCAAATACAATATTCAGACGTTCTTCAAATGACTTTCTCATTACTTCCACAGGCTGCTGATCGCCCATGTACGCTGCCACCGCACCGTATTGAGATGTAGTTGTAGGGTTGGAGGTTGAATGGCTGGCAAGGTTTGTCATAGCTTTAATGATCGTTTCATTCCCTGCAGCATAACCAATTCTCCATCCCGTCATGGAGTGCGACTTCGAAACACCATTGATAATGATCGTCTGTTCCTTTAAATCTTCCGAAATTTCTGCAATGGAAGTGTGACTATTCCCATCATATATGAGCTTTTCATAGATTTCATCTGAAACGATCAGAATATTCTTCTCCAAACACACTTGACCGATTGCTTTCAATTCCTCAGAGGAATAGACCATACCCGTTGGATTGCTGGGAGAGTTGATGATGACAGCTTTTGTTTTTTCCGTAATGGAGTCAGTTAATTGTTCAGGTGTAATTTTGTACGAATTCTCTTGTCTGCCTTCTACGATAACAGGATTTCCGCCTGCGAGCTTAACTTGTTCCGGGTAACTTACCCAATATGGTGTTGGGATGATCACTTCATCCCCTTCATTCAGCAACACTTGAAATAAGGTGTATAAGGCATGTTTCGCTCCGCTCGTTACGATAATTTCTGAAGGTTTGTAGGTCAGATTTTGGTCTTGCTTGAATTTATTGATCACAGCTTCTTTCAGTTGAGCAGTACCTCCAGAAGGAGTATATTTAGTGTGCCCTTCTATTAGTGACTCGTATGCTGCCTGGATGATGTGCTGCGGTGTGTTGAAATCTGGTTCACCAGCTCCCAGCCCGATTACGTCAATCCCCTGTGCTTTCATTTCCTTTGCTTTCGCAGTGATCGCCAAGGTTGTAGAAGGTGTTAATGCACTCACTCTGTTGGCTAAAGATAGATTCATCGATGGGTTCCTCCTAATAGTTATAGGTTTTCAATTTTCTTCCACCATTCCCCATTGGAGAATAGCATATAAAAATAATTGAGATTTTTCTGACTGTCCAAGTACGTAATTTCCCATACCGGGCCAACTGATTCATGGCCAATTCTCACTGATAATATTTCTTCCGGGTTCTTTTCATCATTTAGTTTATTAATTGCCTGTTCTTTTGAAATGCCATCCGCCCATTTTTTGACGATTATTTCCCCTTTTTTTTCAGGGACGAAAGCAACCATTTTTTCTTTGTTTCTGTCCTTGCCGATAACCACTGTATAAGCTTTGGCTCCATGGTAATTGCTTGCTTTCTCTATTTCTTTTATGGGCGTCTCTTCCAATACACGTTTGGAAGCCTGTTCAAATTCTTCCTCTACAGGAGCTCTTGCGGTTTGATACAGAAGGACTGAAGCCGTACAGATCACGATGACGGCAGCCGCCATAATAATACTTATCCACTTTTTCATAAATATTCCTCTTTATGTACGATAAATGGTCAGTATAGCCTGACTTTGATCCTCAGGATCCAAGGCTAAACCAAACATGTAATCATCTTTTTTTAATGTTCTATTCAAAGCATCCACTATTTTATATAAATCATCTGTATAAGAAACTCGAACTGTGGAAAGAATTTCGATTTTGCTCTCCAATGCACTTCCCCCTTCACCTTCTGACCATCTCTATGTTGAATGGGTGAGCATCAAACCGGTCTGCTTTCACCCATTTCAATAAACACTACACACATTATAACAACATTAGCCTCGGATTTGGTAGACAGAAACTAAAAATCTTTTTCATTCTTTTCCTTTTACAATCTTAAAGCTTACGGCAGGATCATCCTGACCTTCTTGTGCATGAAAGGCAGCATCGTATTGATCAAAGGTGATCACTTCATAATTACTTCTGTTGAATTTTATCGAAATTAACCCGTGCTGCCCTGTTAAGTAAAGGTCAATCCACGCTTCATTTATCGCTTCCAGCAAGTCGCCATTTAATAACTTCTCTTTCGAACGGTATAGCAGCGCAGTCTGCGGATCAATATGTTTGATTAACGGGTCTGATATGCACTCCGTCTTTGAATGAAGCGGGATTTTTACAATATTTACATTTTTCAATGGCTTTGACATGAAAACATCTTCAGCGTGCCTGGATTGAGAACTCAGCCATAAGAAACGATGTTGAAAAAAAGTAAGAGAGAAGTCCAGCCCCTCCTGCTTTTCATTCCCTTCATGGACCACTTCCAGTGAAAGTTCCTTGGACAGAGGATAAGTTTCTCCTTCTGTCAGACTCTCTGTCCCGCTCAATGCCCCTCCAAGTTCACCTGAAAAAGAAGCTCCCGCTATAATTTGTTTAATTGAATATTTCTTCTTGAGCTTAAGAATGGTATCTTTATGTATTTCTGATTCCTCCGTCAGGATTATCCCTTCGATTTCTTTGATTTTCAATTGATTCACATAATAAATCAGTTCTTCAAGTTGTGAAAGCGGTCCAGTGTTAATCAGATATTCCTCGCCGGTAGGCAAATGCAGCACTGCAACCTCACCTTTCTTCAAAGGCAAAAAGCTGATGGCATATTCGCTTTGTGATAAATTAAGGTCAACCTCAGGGATCTTGACTCCAACACTGACCTGTCCAATCATACTAAACAATAGAAACGTGCAGATTACGACTCTCATATTTCCATGCCCCCAGAATTCATCTACTCCTTAGCTTGTGTTAAAGTATTAAATTTAAACAGTATAGAAGTTGACTGGTCAGGCAGGCTTCGAATCGATCAAAAAAAGACGAGGCTGATGCCCTGCAATTAATCGCATGACACCAGGTTCGCCTTCGGAGGTATTTCACAGCCAATCTTCTATCCACGTAATCAAATCATAGAGGTCTCCCTCTTTTACTCTCATTGCCGGGATCGATTGAATGAATGCATTTCCATAACGAGTCGTTTTGATCCGGCGGTCATACACTATGACAATGCCACGGTCACTGCTTCTTCTGATTAACCTTCCTACCCCTTGTTTAAACCTTATTATAGCTTCCGGCAAGGAATGGCTGGAGAATGGATTTCTCCCCTGTGCTTTAAGTATTTCAGATTTTGCCTGTGTGACGGGTTCGTCAGGAGGGGAGAATGGCAATCTGACCAATGCCAGACACGAAAGGTCTTCCCCCGGTATGTCCACGCCCTCCCAGAAACTGCTGGTACCGAATAAGATGGCTTTATCAAATCTCTGGAAATTCTTTGTCAACCTCGTTCTGCTGCCGGACGTGATACCTTGTGCCATCAGGACATAATCTTCAAGCAGTCCGCTCTCTTTCATCAATTCATATGTTTTTCTCAACATATCATAAGAAGTGAATAAAATGAGCATTCTCCCTTTTGTCGCTTGAGCGACACCGATCAAATGAGAGCTTATTCCTTCAATATACTCCTCATTCGACACGTGCTGAATCTCCGGTACATCATTCGGGATGAATAAAGTAGCAGACTGATCGTAATCAAAAGGGGAAGAAAGCTGAAGCTGATTGATCTCATGTTTCTCTAAACCGATTTCGTTCAGAAAATAACTGAATGAATCACTGACTGTCAGCGTGGCTGAAGTAAGTACAACACTCTTCTTCTTTGTGAAAAGCTCTTCTTTCAGGTTTTGAGCCACTGCTACTGGCTGAGCCTGAATAATGAGACTATTTGGCAGGGAACGTGTATCCCCGTCAAGCCACAGAACATAATCCGTCATCTCCTTGAGAAACACAGTTCGGAACTGCTGATATAGCTCTCCCCATTCAACTAAGAAACTGTGAAATTCTTCTACAAGAGCTTTTTCATTGTCTTTTAGTTTTAACTTTCTGGATTTTATCGTATCGAGGATCTCATGGAACTGTTTGTCAATTAATTTCATCCCTGAAATAACTCTTTCCATTGCCATCTGAACAGGCTGCCAGCTCCTGCTCTTTTTCATCGCTTCCGATATCCTGAGTTGTATCTTCTGGGCACCTGTCCTCTTCTTGGCATTCTTGAAAAACACATTGCCAAGTACCGTCATCGCTTCTTCCAAATCGATATAAAAT